>JBEBCC010000021.1:0-33533 GCA_041158125.1 Cyanobacteriota bacterium | reverse complement strand
GGTCTGGCGTCGATGCCGATCCGGTTCCTGGGCGGTGATGAGATCGACCGCTGGCCGGCGGACGTGGATGAGGAAGGGAGCCCGCTGGCGATCGTGAGCGCCAGGACGCGGACCTTCGGCGTGCGGAAGAAACAGGCGTGGACGAGCACGCCGACGATCGCGGGGCGGAGCCAGATCTGGACGCGGTGGGAGCTGAGCAATCAGCAGCGGCTGCTGCTGCCATGCCCGCACTGCAGCCACCGGCAGATGATCGAGTGGGACCGGATCCGGTACGACCCGAAGGATCCGGGCCTACCGAACACGCTGCGGATGCCGCCGGTGCTGATCTGCGAGGCGTGCGGCGAGGGCATCAGCGAGGACGCAAAGGCCTGGTGGTACGACCCGGAGGTGTTCACCGACGACTGGTGGGAGCCGCTGTTCCCGGAGCGGGAGGTGCAGGGCTATCACTGCTCGGCGCTCTACAGCCCGCTCGGCTGGTTCAGCTGGACTGAGGCGGCGGTGGCCTATGAGAAGGCGAAGGACAACCCGGCGGAGCTGAAGCCCTGGACCAACACGGTCCTGGCGGAATGCTGGAACGACGACGGCGAGGCCCCGGACTGGGAGGCGCTCTACAACCGGCGGGAGCTCTACGAGCTGGGCACGGTGCCTGATGGGGTGGTGTTCATCACCTGCGGGGTTGATTGCCAGATGGACCGCTTGGAGCTGGAGGTGGTGGGCTGGGGCCCTGGGATGGAGAGCTGGAGCCTGGACTACCAGGTGCTGGCCGGCGACACGGCGCAGCCGGCGGTGTGGCGCGAGCTGTCGAAGTTCATCCGGTCGGAGTTCGGCCGCGGCGATGGGCAGCGCCTGCCGATCCGGATGACGGCGATCGACTCGGGCTTCAGGAGTCAGGAGGTCTACCGCTGGGTGCGGGGCCAGGCCGGCAATCGGGTGATCGCGGTGAAGGGTCAGGAGAGCCAGGCGGCGATCATGGGCACGCCGGGCCGCGTGGAAGTGCTGCGCAACGGCAAGGCGCTGCGCGGCGGCGTGAAGGTGTGGCCGGTGGGCGTGAGCACGGTGAAGAGCGAGCTCTACGGCTGGCTGCGCCGGCCGCTGCCAGACGATGGCGAGCTGCCGCATGGCTGGTGCCACTTCCCGCTGCACGGCGAGGAATGGTTCAGGCAGCTGTGCGCCGAGCGGCTGACGAACACGATCGACCGGCGGGGCTACAACCGCTTCGAGTGGATCAAGACCCGGCCTCGCAACGAGGCCCTCGACTGCAGGGTCTATGCGCGCGCGGCCGCGGCGCTGACCGGCGCCGACCGCTGGAGCGACGAGCGGTGGGACAAGGAGCGCAATGGCGGGATCGAGCGCGAGGATCGACGGCCGTCGCCAGTGCAGCAGGAGGAAGCGCCGGCGCGGTCGGGGTCTTCGTTCTGGGACTGAGTAGCATGACCGGCAGGAGGTGGCCCGGATGAGCACATTCACGCAGGCGCATCTGGCGGCCATCGAAGAAGCGATCGCCGGCGGATACCTCGAGGTCCGCTACGACGACAAGGTGGTGAAGTACCAGTCGATGAGCGATCTGCTGAAGGCCCGCAACCTGATCGCCAGCAGCCTGGCCGCGGCCACATCGCCGGTGGTGCGGATCGACTACCCGGCCGTGGTGCGGGACTACGAATGAACCCTTTCGAGCAGCTGATCGCAGCGGTCGCGCCACGCGCCGCGCTGAAGCGCCAGGCGGCCCGCCTGCAGCTGGAGCAGATGCGGCGCTACGACGGCGCAGCGCGTGGCCGGCGCACCGACAGCTGGGTGACGCAGGGCAGCTCGGCGGATGCTGCGACGGCGCGCGGGTTCGGAGTGATGCGCGACCGCGCGCGCGACCTGGTGCGCAACAACCCCTACGCCAAGAAGGCGGTCGAGAGCTGGGTCACCAATCTGATCGGCGCCGGCTGGAGCTTCAAGGCGAAGCAGGCGCGGCGCAACGGCCGCCAGGGTGAGCGGGTCACGGAGATCATGCGGGCCTGGATGGCTGACCCGCGCCAGTGCGACTACCACGGCGTCCAGAACTTCGACGGCCTGATGGCGCAGGCGGTGCGCTGCTGGAAGGAGTCGGGCGAGGTGCTGATCCGGATGCGGACGCCGAGCCGCGCGACGGTGCAACGCCTGGGCCTGGTGGTGCCCCTGCAGCTGCAGGTGATGGAGGGCGACTGGATCGACGAGAACCACGACACGCCGGCCGAGGGCGATGGCGGTTGGACGAAGCGCGGGATCGTCTACGACAGCGAGGGCCGCCGCGACCGCTTCTGGATTTACAACTACCACCCAGGCGAGGGGGCGGTGCAGGCGACGGCGATCACCAGCAACACGGTGCCGGCCGACGAGATCATCCACCTCTACACGCCGGAGCGGCCGGGCCTGACGCGCGGCGTGAGCTGCCTGGCGCCGGTGATGGTGCGGCTGAAGGATCTGGGCGATCTGCTCGACGCCCGGCTGATGAAGGAGAAGGTGGCCGCGTGCCTGAGCGCCGCGGTCGTGGACCTCGATGGCACGAGCGATCAGAAGGCGACGATCGGCGATCGGCTTGAGCCCGGCGCTGTGGTGCGGCTGGGCCCCGGCCAGGACATCCGCACGATCAACCCGCCTGGCGCGGGCGAGATCGACCGGGTGATCAAGACCTACCTGTTGGAGATCGCAGCCGGCATCGGCATCACCTACGAGGAGCTGACGGGCGACTACTCGGGGGGCAGCTTCACGCAGGGCCGGATGGGCTGGATCGGCTTCCAGCGGCGGCTGCAGAGCGACACCTGGCAGGTGCTCGCGCCGATGCTGTTCGATCGGATCTGGACCTGGTGGTCGACGCAGGCCAGCACGGTGGGGATCCCCACCGAAGGGCTGAGCGCCGACTGGACGCCGCCGCGGCGTGAGCTGTTCGACCCGCAGAGCGAGACGAGCAGCACGATCTCGCGCGTGCGCGCAGGCCTGCTGCCGCCGCAGGAGGCAATCCGCGCCGATGGCTATGAGCCGGACGAGGTGCTGCGTCAGTTCGGGGAATGGAATGCGCTGCTCGATGCGGCCGGCATCGTGCTCGACACCGACCCGCGGAAGGTGAGCGCGGCTGGCCTGACGCAGGCGCGTCCGCTCGGCTCCACCATGCCGCCGACTGGTGAACCGCCAGACATGGCCGAGAAGCCGCCAGCGCCTGCAGCGCCAAAATCCCCGCCAGCAGGCTGACCCTAGAATCGCAACGCAGGAGGAGTGCACATCATGAGCGATGGTCTTCTACAGACCCGCGCGATGTTCGCGCCGGAGACGATCAACGTCGAGGAGCGAACTGTTGAGCTGGTCTGGACGACCGGCGCGATGGTGAAGCGTGCGGATTGGGCGCGCGGCGAATACATGGAGGAGCTCAGCCTCCAGCCTGACGCTGTGCGCCTTGATCGCCTGAACAAGGGCGGGCCGCTGCTTGATGCGCACGACTCCTACTCGCTGCGCAGCCAGATCGGTGTGGTGCAGCGAGCCTGGCTGAACGGAGGCGAGGGCCGCGCCCTGGTGAAGTTCAGCAAGCGGGCAGAAGTCGAGCCCATCTTTCAGGATGTGATCGACGGCATCTACCGCAACGTGTCGGTGGGCTACAAGGTCCACCGCAAAGAGCGTGACGAGACCGGCGCTATGCCGGTCGAGCGCGCTGTGGACTGGGAGCCCTATGAGCTCTCGCTGGTCCCGATCCCGGCCGACGCCGGGGCCCAGGTGCGCTCCGAGGAGCCGCCTGCAACCCAACCTGAAAAGGAACGATCCATGACCCTTCCCGTTGATGGGGTGCAGGCTCCCGAGCCCACCCAGGAGACCGAAACCCGCGCCGCGGCCCCTATGGCTGCACCTGTGGTGAGCGCCGATGAGGTGCGCGCTGAAGAGCGCCGCCGCACCGCCGGCATCCTCGACGCCGCCCGCAAGCTGAAGGTCGGCGACGAGCTGGCGCACAAGCTGATCGCTGATGGCGTCACCCTTGACGAGGCCCGCCTGCAGCTGATCGACGCCAAGGCTCAGGACGAACTGCGCACCCCCGCACAGTCCCGGGTCGAGGTGACCCAGGACCATGGCCAGAAGCGCTTCGAGGCGAAGCTCGACTACCTGAAGTTCCGCTCCAACCTGGGCGAGCTGACCGACGGCGGCGCCCGCGAGTATCGCGGCAGCACCCTGCTCGACATGGCCCGCGAGTCCCTGGACCTGGCTGGCATCAGCCATCGCGGGATGGATAAGAGCGAGATCGCCGTTCGCGCGTTCCACTCGACCTCCGACTTCCCGCTGCTGATGGCCTCCATCCAGCGCGTGAGCCTGAAGGCTGCCTATGCGGAAGAGCAGCAGACCTGGCGTCCGCTGGCGGAGCAGCGCAACCTGCCCGACTTCCGCGAGATGAAGGAGATCGAGGTGGGCGGCCAGATGCTGCCTGAGGAGATCAAGGAAGGCGGCGAGTACAAGACCGGCACCATCCAGGAGCAACAGGGCACCTGGAGCCTCACCGAGTACGGCAAGAAGCTGGTGATCGGCCGCCGCCTGATCATCAACGACAACCTGGGCTACATCACCCGTGCTGTGCAGGTGCTGGCCCGTGGCGTCGCCACCTTCGAGGCCAACCAGATGTGGGGCCTGATCACCGGCAACGCCAAGTGCATGTCGGATGGCGTGGCTCTGTTCCACGCCAACCACAACAACACCGGCACCGGCGTGATCGGTGAGACCGCCATCTCGGCGGCGCGTCAGGCGATGCGCAACCAGAAGGACTTCACCGGGAAGAACCCTCTCTACGTGGTGCCGCAGTACATCCTGCTGCCCACCACCCTGGAGACCGCGTTCGACAAGTTCAACGCGACCATCACGCCCAACCAGACCAGCAGCGTCAACATCTTCTCGGGCTACCTGCAGAAGATCGTCGAGCCTCGTCTGGACGCCAGCAGCACCACCCAGTACTACATCACCGGCAACTACCCCGGCGTGACCAAGCTGATCTACGGCTACCTCGAAGGCGAGGCTGGCCCGACGATCGAGTCTGAGATCAAGCGCGACCCTGACGGCATCGTGACCTACCTGCGTCACGACTTCGGCTGCGCCGTCGGCCAGCACCAGGGCTTCTACCGCTCCACCGGCGCCTGACCCTCTCCCATCATCTGAGGACTGATCCATGAAGAACTACGTTCAAGAGGGCTGCTACGTCGAAGTGGCGCTGCCCTATGCCCGCCTGTCGGGCGAAGGCGTGCTGGTCGGCACGGCCCTGTTCGGCGTGTGCGTGGTGGATGGCGCCTCTGGCGCCTCCATCAACATCCACACCGAAGGCGTCTACGACCTGACCGCCGCCACTGGCGCCGGCACCGATGCGGTGTTTGGCGCCAAGGCCTACTGGGACAACACCAACAAGCGCATCACGCCGGTCTCCACCAGCAACACCTACGTGGGTGTGTTCCTAGCTGCGAAGGCGACGGCTGACGCCGTGGCCCGCGTTCGTCTGAACGAGTTCGTAGCCTGATGCTGAACGACCTGGCCAACCGTGCGCTGAACGCAGTGGTGCGGACCATGGGCGAACGTGAGCCTGTGGTCTACCGCCAGCGCGGCGAGGCGCACGAGGTCAGGGGCGTCTTCCAGGCCGGCCATGTCGGCCTGGATCCCGAGACAGGGGTGCAGGTCCGCTCGACCCAGCCGGTGTTGCTGATCAGTCAGGCGGACCTCCCTGTGAAGCCCAGACAGGGCGATGAAGTCGAGGTGCGAGGCGTCACCTATCTGGTGCGCGATCCGCAGCCTGACGGGCACCAGGGTGTGCTGCTGATGCTCCACCGCACGAGCAACCGATGATCAGGCCAGCGCGGCGCGACATCACGATTCCGCAGCGTGGGACGTTCCGCGAGCGGATGCGGCTGAAGGCCGGCGGTGTGCCGGTGATCGCGACCGGCTACCAGCTGGTCGCGCAGGTGTGGAACCGTCAGCGCACGGTGAAGTTCGCCGACGGCGTGATCAGCTGGATCGATCAGGCGACTGGCCTGTTCGAGTTGGTGATCCAGTACCCGGTGACACGGCTGATCACGCAGGACGGGCAGTGGGACCTGATGGTGATTGAGCCCGGCGGTGACCGCTACTACTGGCTGGAAGGCACTGCCTACCTGGACAAGAACTACAGCGAGCCGGTGACGCCATGAGCGAGCAAGTCGCCATCGAGATCGTCGAGGCTCCTGCCGTCTCTGTAGAGGTGGTGGAGGAAGGCGGCGTTCAAGTGGTGGAGATCATTCACCCAGGGCCGCAGGGCCCACCTGGCAATGCGGCTGGGTTCTACCTTCATACTCAGTCCGCGCCGTCAGTCACTTGGACGATGGCGCACAATCTGGGCTTCAAGCCCAGCGTGGAACTGCTCAATGCGGGCAGCCAAGAGATCGAAGGCGATGTGGTGCATCTCAGTCAGAATGTCTGCATCGCCTACTTCACAACCCCTATCGCCGGCTTTGCGAGGCTGAACTGACATGGCGCGCTCTATCCTGACCGATTTTGATTTTGGATCGGTTTCTAAGATCCTGAACCTGCCATCGCCGGTGAACTCCGGTGACGCGGCGAACAAGGGTTACGTCGATTCCGTTATTGAGGGTCTGGCGTGGAAGGACTCTGTGCGCGTGAGCACGCAGGGCAACCTGAGCCTGTCAAGCCCCGGCTCAACGATCGACGGCATCACGATGGCCATGAGCGATCGTGTGCTGGTGCGTAACCAGACGACGCAGAGCCAAAACGGCATCTACGTCTGGAATGGCTCTGCAGTCGCAATGACCAGGACGCTAGATGCCAGCACGTTTGCGGAGTTGGAGCAGGCCGTCACGACGGTCGAGGAAGGCACAGACGCGGGCGCAACGTTCCGTCAGACGCAGGTCAACGGCACGATTGATAGCAGCAATGTTGTCTGGCAGTCGTTTGGCACTACAGCACCAGCTGCCAGCGAAAGCACTGCAGGCATTGCTGAGATTGCCACGCAGGCTGAGACTGATGCCGGCACTGATGACGAGCGAATCGTCACACCGCTCAAGCTCAAGACATGGAGCGGTGCGCCGAAGCGCTATGCGGATACTTTTGGTGACGGCACTAACACAAGCTATACGATCACGCACAACCTAGGTACCAGGGATGTGACCGTCTGCGTGTATCGCAATTCTGGGAATTATGACGAGGTGTTTTGCGACGTGCAGCACACGAGCACGACGACGGTGACGCTGGTGTTTACGTCTGCACCGACTACTAATCAGTATCGCGTCGTGGTAGTTGCCTGATGGCGCGCGAGTTTCAAACTTCGCCTGACTTTAAGACTGCTGTTCTCGCGAACGGCAGTGCCGGCACGTCAGGACAAGTGCTTACCAGTCAAGGCGCTGGTGTTGCCCCATCTTGGACAACTGTCGCTGGCGGCGTTGCCGTCGACTACCAACAGTTCACCAGCAGCGGCACTTGGACAAAGCCTGAGGGCTGCACATTTTTCTATGCCGAAGCCGTGGGTGGCGGCGGTGGCGGCGGTGGCGGGCGCCGCGGCGCCGCTGGGACAGTTCGAGGCGGTGGCGGCGGTGGCGCAGCTGGCACGTTTACATATAGGCAAGGTAACTTATCAGAACTTGGCGCTACTGAATCTGTTGTCGTTGGAGCTGGCGGCACTGGCGGGGCTGGGCGAACAGTAGATGATAGCGGTGGTTTTTCTGGTGCAGCCGGCGGCGCGTCGCAATTAGGATCTGCGCTATATGCTGGCGGTGGCGGTGCGGGAGGAGGGGGCAGCACTTCTGGTGGCATCGCTGGAACTATCAGTTTTAGAGGCAATGCAACTGTTGCCTTGATGTTTGTAACAGCTGGCAGCGCCGGCAGCACCGGCGGCGCTACCTCTGCAGGCATCTGTCCCTATGGACCCGCTGGCGGCGGTGGTGGTGCTGGCATTACCTCAACGGATGGGCAAGGTGCCGGTGGCGGTGGTGGTCAGGGATTCTCAGTACAAAAGAGCTCTGCCACCGCCACCAGTAGTGGCGGTGGCTCTGGCGGCAGTAGTGGCGGCAACAGTGGCGGTAACGGAACAACGTCGGGTGATGGCGGCGGTGGTGGTGGCAGTGGTGCATCCGGCGGCGGTGGTGGCGGTGGCAGCGGTGGATTTCCGGGCGGTGGTGGCGGTGGCGGTGGCGCGTCGCTCAATGGTTTCAACTCAGGAGCTGGGGGCAGTGGCGCTGCCGGCGTCGTTCGTATCTGGTGCTGGTGATGACAGTCATTCCCCACGTCTTGCGTAACGCCGCTGGCGAAGCGGTGAGTCTGCTGCTGCTGGAGCAGGGCAGCGACTGGCAGCCTCCCGCTGGCCACACAGTCGAGCCTGATCCCGATGGCGCGATCTGGGCTGCTGCCGCCACGCCACAACCTGAGCCAGTACCACCGGCGGACTGGGATACGTTCAAGCGCCTCACGCTGGCTGATCCAGGTGTGAACGCGGCACTGGCCACGGCAGCGCCATCTGCGCCGGCCGCAGTGCTGGCGCTGCCCGCCGCGCTCATGGCAGCTGCGTCTGGTGGCGGCGCTGACGACTTCCGCGCCGCATGGCTGCTGCTCCGCCGTCTCGACCTAGTGCCACAGGCAACGCTCGATCAACTCACGGCGCTGGCCCATAGCTGCAACCTGCCTGCCGAGTTTGTGCGCGTTTTGGGAGGGCAGCAATGACTCACCCTCGCAAGCTGATCCGTCAGGCTGCCGTTGCGCACCTGATCGACAAGACCGCTGCAGAGGAGCGCGTCTTCGCGGGCCGGCTGATGCCTGTCGAGGAGCCTGAGCTGCCGGCGATCGTCGTGCACACGCGCGACACCGAGCGCAACACCGAACGCTCGCCATCGCACTGGAATGGCTTTGAGCAGCGCGAGTGCATCCTGTCGATCGTCTGCGTCGCGCAATCGTTCGCCGACATCGACGACGACCTGGACGACATGACCGAGCAGGTCGAGGCCGCCCTGCAGTCCTGGGAGATCCCCGGCCTCGAGTCGGCCGAGGTGATGCTGCAGGACACCAGCTCACAAGACCCTGACTTCGACGGCAGCCTGGCCACTGGCGCCGCCGTGGTTCGCTACGCGGTCACCTACCGCAAGCCCTACCGCGACATCCCCAACCCCTACGTGCTCGACGGCGACGACCCGCTGGAGCAGAGCGGCGCCTACCCTGGCGGCCGCATCACCCCAGACGGCCAGACTGGCGAGACATGCCCCGTGGCTGACGCCACCATCACCGCCAACGGCGAGGAGCTCACCTGATGGCCACCACTCGCAAACGCAAGGCTGCGGCCGAAGCAGCGCCGCTGCAAACCTTGAACGTCGACAGCCTCGCTGCCTTTATGGGCATCGAGCAGCCCGATCGCGAGCGCCTCACCCAGGCCCTGGATCTGGCGATCGAGGCAGCCGAAGCCATCACCGGCCAGCCGGTCGGCGACACCGCCCCGCATGGCATCCGTCACGGCGTGCACCTGCTGGGCGCTGAGCTGCTGATCAAGGATCAGCTCGACGACATCCCAGAGCCTGCCGCCATTCCATTGGTGGTGCGCTACCTGTGGCAGGCCAACCATGCTGGGGGTTAATCGCTCTGACCAGCTGACCGCTGGCGTCGGCTCCGCCGAGTCCACCGATCACGCGCGGCGGCTGAGCAACGTGGCCCGCTACGGCACCGTGCAGGAGGCCGACTACACCGGCGCCACGGCCGGCTTCCCGGCGATTCGCGTGCAGCTTCAGGAGGGCGAGATCCTCACCGACTGGATGCCGTGGTTCACGCCGCGCGCGGGCAACGATCGCGTATGGGATCCTCCGGAGGTCGGCGAGGTGGTGATGGTGCTGGCCCCGTCGGGTGAGCTCGGTGCTGGCGTCGCCATCCCTGGCCTGTTCAGCAACGGCAACGCCAACGGCGACCGCTCCGGCCTGCAGCGCCGCACCTTCCAAGACGGCACGGTGGTGGAGTACGACCGCCAGGCGCACAAGCTGAAGATCGACGCGACAGCCAGCAGCAGCACGGTGGAGGTAAAGGCCACCACGGTGTTTGTGCAGGCCAGTGGCACAGCCACCATCAAGGGCAGCCCGATCCACCTCAACCCCTGACGCCATGGCCAAGGTGATCCGCATCGGCGACCCGGGCAGCCACGGTGGCGCCGTTACCACCGGCAGTCCCGACACCTTCGCCAACGGTCTAAAGGTGGCGCGCGTCGGCGACACCTACAACTGCCCGATTCATGGGCCCAACCCGATCGCAACTGGCAGCCCGGACACGTTCGCCAATGGGCTGAAGGTTGCGAGAGTAGGAGACACCACCGCCTGCGGCGCCACGCTGCAGGGCGGCAGCCCCAACGTGGAGGCGAACTGATGGCCGCTGGCATGAGCCGCACGACTGGCGCCCCGCTCAGCGGGTTCGATCACTTGCGCCAGTCGATCCAGGACATCCTCACCACGCCGATCGGCACGCGCGTGCATCGGCGCGACTACGGCTCACGGCTTCCCCGGCTGGTGGACCGGCCGATGAACGCCAGCCTGGTGTCCGAGATGGTGGCCGCCACCGCCGAGGCCCTGAACCGCTGGGAGCCGCGCCTCCGGCTGGAGCAGGTCAAGATAGAGAACGTCTCGGTCGCCGGCCAGATCGAGCTCAGCCTGGTTGGCTACTATCTGATCAACGGCCAGCGGGTCGCCATTGAGGGCCTGGTGATCTGATGGCCACGATCGACTTCAGCTCCATCCCCGCGCCGGAGATCATCGAGCCGCTCGACTTCGAGTCGATCCTCGCTGAGATGATCGCCGATCTGCAGGATCGCGACCCGTCCTACACCGAGATCCTCGAATCGGATCCGGGCGTGAAGATCCTCGAAGTGGCCGCGGCCCGCGAGCTGATCCTCCGTCAGCGCGTGAACGACGCCCTGCAGGCGACGCTGCTGCGCTACGCCGGCGGCGGCGACCTCGACAACCTGGCGGCCTTCTACGCCGTCACCCGCCTCACCGGTGAGACGGATGCTGCTCTGCGCGTGCGCGTGATCGAGCGCATCATGGGCAGCAGCACCGCCGGTGGCGCCGCCTGGTATCGCTACCAGGCGCTGACCGCGAGCGAGCTGGTCAAGGATGCAGCGGTCTCCAGCCCGGCCCCAGGTGAGGTGCTGATCAATGTTCTTTCGGCCCAGGGTGACGGCACCGCCAGCTCGGCGCTGCTGGATGTCGTGGACGACGCGCTGCAAAGCGACGACGTGCGCGTGATCACCGATGTGGTCACCGTTGCTGGGGCGACGATCACGACCGTGCCTGTGACCGCTCAGGTCTACCTCTACCCCGACACTCCGATCGAGGTGTTCAACGGCCTGCAGGCCAGCCTCACCGCCGCCTTCGCCGCATCCTCCGGCCTCGGCTGGGACGTCACCCGCTCCTGGCTGATCGCCCAACTGCACCCAGCTGGCGTGCAACGAGTGGTCTTGACTGCCCCGGCGGCTGATGTAGTCTGCGGCCCCAGTCAGGCGCCGGCATTGGGCGCGATCACGCTCACTATGGCTGGGCGTGACCGATGACCGTCAGCCGCTACGACCTACTGCCACCTAACGCCACGGATCTGGAGCGCGACTTCAGCCGGGCGACCTCCAGCCTGGTGCGCACCGGCCCGCCAGTGCCCATCATTCGCACCGCCAAGCGCACCAACATCCCCGACTCGGTGGTGCCGTGGCTGATCTATGAATACGGCCTCGGCGAGATCCTGCCCTACCTGGGCAACAATCAGCGCCTGGCCATTGCCGAGGGTGTGCTGTGGCAGCGCATCCGTGGCACGCCTGAATCCGTCCGCGTTGCGCTGAGCTGGATCGGCGTCACCGGTCTGATCGAGGAATCCGAGGGCGGCTCCTACCGCTGGGCCGAATACCAGCTGGGTCTGTCCGAGGCCACCACTGGCGACGCGATCATCGACAACATCGTCGGGATCGCCGGCATCAGCTCCCCGGTCCGCAGCAGGCTGCAGCGGATCTATGCGATCTATGACATCCGTCAGCTGGTCTGGGATCAGGGCCTGCTCGATGACGGAATGTGGGACGACCACAGCGGTGTGCGGCCCAACCTTGACTGGCCGCAGATCAGCTACGGCCAGATCCACGCCAGCTTGGTGGTTGAGAACACAACAGTCGCCAGCACGCACACGGATGTGATCGGCATCCTGGTGCAGCTGATCGACCACTTCCGGCTCGATCACAGCGTCTGGGATGAAGACCGCGATGTGATCAACCATCCCGGCCTGCTCACCAACCAAGAAGGCGTGAGCGGCGCCTACCTGTATCAGACCTGGAGCGCGTTCAGCTGGCAAGCCACAACAACCTGGCTCACGACCAACGTCGTGGCGACAAGCACTGTGACAACCCAGACCGCGTAGCATGAGGGGCGACTAAGGGGCGAGCATGGCGGCAGTCCTGACTACCAGCGGGCGCATCGCCATCGCGACGGCGATCAAGGCGCGCACCGCTCACCTGGCATGGGGCAGCGGCGACGCAGCCTGGGGCAATACCCCACCTGTGCCTCCTGGCAACGCCACGGCCTTGCTGGCGGAGATTGCGCGGCGCAAGGTCAATCAGGTCGACTTCTGCACGCCCGATGCAGCCGGCGCGATCAGCGTGCCCGAGGGCAAGTTCAGCATCAGCGCGACGCCGACCAACAACCTCTACTTCAAGTTCCACTTCGAGTTCGCTGATGCAGTGGGCTCCACGATCCGCGAGCAGGCGATCTTTCTCGACACCGTGGCCGCGGCCGGCGTCCCCTCCGGCCAGCTCTACCTGCTGCCCGCTGAAGTGGCGCAGCCTGGCACCCTGCTGGTGATCGAGCGGCGGGCGCCGATCATCCGCGAGATCACAACCCGTCAGCTGTTCGAGTTCGTGGTGACTTTCTGATGACGCTCGCCGGCTACTACAACCGCTTCGATGCGGCTGATCGCTACGACGAGATCCTGTTCCGAGCGGGCAAGCACTCGCAGAGTGCTGAGCTTAACGAGGTGCAGTCGACCCTGATCGACCGCCTGAAGCGCATCGCTGATGCGGTGTTCAAGGACGGCGCGGTGATCAGCGGCACGCCGCCGACGATCAGCGGCACGACCATCAACTGCCCGCTCAGCCTGATCTACTTGCGCGGTGCGGTGCGTGAGATTCCAGCGCGCACCTTCACGATTCCGGCAACCGGCCTGGTGCGCGTTGGCGTCTACCTCCTTGAGGAGGAGATCACGGAGGTGCAGGATCCCGACCTGCGCAATCCGGCAGTCGGCACCCGTGGCTACACCGAGCCGGGCGCCGGCCGCCTGCGCGTCACCCCCACTTGGGGCCGCGAGGGCGACGGCAGCACCGGCGTCTTCTACCCCGTCTGGACCGTCATCGATGGCGCCCTGCTTAGCCAGGCGGGCGCCAACACCGGCGATGCGTTCAGCGAAGCGCTGGCCCGCTACGACCGCGAAAGCAACGGTTCCTACATCGTCACCGGCCTGAGCGTCACAGCACTGGGCCTGGCGGCCGGAGTCAATGCCTTCTCCGTCAAGGACGGCACTGGCAACATCTACGGCTACAAGATCGACAAGCTGGCCGCGACCCGGCTGAACTACACCGAGGACCCCGACCTGGAGACGGTCACCTCGGAGCCCGACACCTTCACGGGAACGACCGGCGGCAGCGCCACGATCTCGATGAACCGCTACCCCCTGGAGAGCATCCTGGGCGTGGTGATCACCCGCGAGAAGACCGTCACGATCACGCGCGGCGGCACGAGCGGCGGGCAGGACACGCTGCCTGATGTGTCGGTGCTGAGCATCCAAAGCGTCACGCAAGGCGGCACCACCTATCACACGCCGCAGGACTACTTCCTGAACGGCGACAAGGTGGATTGGAGCCCTGGCGGTGGCGGCACAGAACCCGCTCCTGGCTCCACCTACACCGTCACCTACCGCTACCTCGGCAGCGTCACCCCCACCGCCGTGGATCTGCAGGCAGGCACCTTCACTGTGACCGGCGCCGTCAATGGCACCCTGGTGCTCTCCGACTACCGCTGGAAGGTGCCGCGCTACGACCGGCTGTGCATCGACCGCGAGGGCAACTTCTCCCGGATCAAGGGCATCAGCAGCCGGTTCAACCCGCTGCCCCCTGCTATTCCCGCCAACCTGCTGAACCTGGCGACGATCGAACAGCGCTGGGGCCTGACGCCAAACGTCATCAACGACGGCATCCGGGCGATTCCTTTCGACCAGCTGGAGCGGATGCGCACGCTGATCGTTGACCTCTACGACCTGGTGGCCCTTGAGCGACTGAAGACAGACATCAGCTCGCGCGAGCCCAGCAGCAAGCGCGGCATCTTCGTTGATCCGTTCCTCGACGACGACATGCGCGACCAGGGCCTGGCCCAGACTGCCGCCATCGTCGATGGCACACTGCAGCTGCCCATCGCGCCCACGGTCTACCGCGCGCCGGACAACAACGCGCAGGACTGGATGCTCCCCTACACCGAGGAGATCATCCTGGAGCAGACGCGCCAGACCGGCTCCAGCCCGATCAACCCCTACCAGGCTTTCGATCCGATCCCGGCCGCGATCACACTGACGCCTGCAGTGGATCGCTTCGTGCAGATCGACACGATCTGGACCTCGCCAGCGACGCAGCAGATCCGCACCTTCATGGGTTCGACGGGTCGCTACTCCGAGGCCACGACCGTCACCACTCGCACGGAGCTGCTGAGCGAAACCGAGCGACCGGCGGAGTTCCTGCGCCAGATTCAGATCAACTTCAGCCTGGAGGGCTTTGACCCGGGTGAGACCCTCACCGAGGTCAAGTTCGACGGGATCGTCGTTACCCCCGCCTGATAGCCAGCCATGCCCCTTACCGCCAACGGCTCCGGCCAGATCACGGGGTCATTCACGATCCCGGCAAACGTGCCCACCGGTACGAAGCGCGTCACGTTCCTGGGCAACCAGGGCAGCTTCGGCGCTGCGCGTTTCATCGGCTCCGGCACGATCCTCACGCGCACGCAGCGCCAGCTCACCACGATCGAGACGCGGTTCTGGGATCCGCTCGCTCAGACCTTCCGCCTCGATGAAGGCCGCCACGTCACCGGCGTGGACTTCAAGTTCACCGCCAAGGGCAGCAGCAGCAACAAGGTCTACCTGGAGATCCGCGAGACCGAGCTGGGCCTGCCCAACGCCACCACCCTGGCCGAGGGCGTGCTGCAGGGCAGCGCGATCACAGTGGGCGCATGGAACAAGATCAGCCTGACCCGGCCGGTCTACCTGGAGCCGGGCGTGGAATACGCCATGGTGCTCCTGACCGATGACGCCACCCATGCGGTGGGCCTGGCGGAGCTTGGCAAGTACGACTCGGCGGCTCAGCAGTTCGTCACCAGCCAGCCGTACACGATCGGCACGATGCTGAAGAGCTCCAACGCCAGCACCTGGACGCCGGTGCAGGAGTCAGACCTCACCTTCCGCATGTACGGCGCGCTGTTCACCAGCACCACTCGCACGGTGAACCTGGGCCAGATCCGCGGCGCAACGGTGAGCAGCCTGACCCGCTCGGGCAGCACCGCGACGCTGACGACCAGCACGCCGCACGGCTTCACCACCGGCCAAAAGGTGGTGATCAGCGGCGCGACGCAGGCCGACTACAACGGCGCCGTCACGGTCACCGTGACGGGCCCGACCACGTTCACCTACACGGTGGCCAACAGTCCCGCGACGCCGGCCACAGGGACCATCCTGCTCAGCGCTGGTGATGTGACCGATCTGGTCGCGCTCGCTGGCGTCGAGCGCGTGAGCAGCGCCACCGATGCTGAGTTCGTCTTCACCAAGCCTGACGGCTCGCAGATCCGCGGCGCGGACAACGCGCGCATCCAGTTGGCTGAGGACCTGAATGTCCCGCTTACCCTTTCAGCGGTGCTGCGCGGCACAACGAAACAGAGCCCCTATCTGTTCGCCGGCAGCCAAGCCATCTACGGCAACCTGGGCGAGACCGGCACCTACATCAGCCGGGCAGTGCCATGCGCCGCCAACGCGAAGGTCTCCTGCACCTTTGAGTCGCTGCTACCTGGCGCATCGAGCGTCACGGTGGAGTTTCAGAAGAGCGACGGCACTTGGCAGGCCGTCCCGCTCACCAGTAGCTCGTCGGTTGGCGATGGCTGGACTGAACAGATCCACACCGTCGCCAGCTTCACCGCCGGTGGCACGACCACGCGCGTGCGCCTCACGTCCACCGGCTCTGCCGCGGCCCGCCCGCAGCTTCGTCAACTCCGTCTCGTGGTGATCTGATCCCATGCCCATCGACGACCGCACAACGAACCGCAACTACAAGCTGCCCAACGCCGGCAACTTCCTGGCCGACGATGTGCAGCGTCTGCGCGATGCGCTGGCCGCAATCGACGCGGACGTGTTCGCGCGCTACACCAAGACGGAAACCGATCAGAAGCTGGCGGACCTGATCAACGGAGCTCCTGGCGCACTTGACACGCTGAACGAGTTGGCGGCCGCGATGGGGAACGACCCCAACTTTGCGGCGACGATCACCAACGCGCTTGCAGGCAAGCCTGGCTTCGCCGACGTGTGGACCCGCACGCAGGCGGACGCGCGCTACGTGCAGGGCATCACGCAGACCGAGAACACATTCACCGGCACTGGCACGCAGACAACCTTTGCACTGAGCCAGACGCCTCCCACCAGAGAATCGCTGCTGGTCACGGTCGACGGCGTTGTGCAGCCCGTCAGCGCCTACACGCTAAGTGGCTCGGCGCTGATCCTGAGCGAAGCACCTGTGAGCGGCGCATCCATTCGCGTGCTGATGCTCGGCGTCGCCGGGCCAGTGCAGAGCGCAGCAACGCTGAACTTCTCGCAGGCAGGCACTGGCGCGGTCACGCGGACGGTGGAGAGCAAACTGCGGGATGTGGTGAGCGTTAAGGATTTTGGCGCCGTGGGTGATGGAACGACGGACGACTCGGCAGCAATTCAAGCGGCCATTGACGCCGCCTCAAAAGGCGTTCTGTATTTTCCACCAGGGAATTACAAGATCACTTCGATGATCACGATCACCAAGAATGGCCAAAATGACAGCACGCAAAGCTGCTTAGAGATTCAAGCGACTGGCGCCAAGTTGGTTTCAACCGTCGCTCCGGCCCTGCGGATCACGCAGACCAAGCGGCTTTCGATCATTGGCCTGCAGGTCGATGCGCCGGTTGATCCGTCCAATGCTTCGGTCTACGTCACCGGGATGTGGAGCAGCACCTGGAAAGAGTGCGCTTTTGGCGACGTGGCCTTCACGACAGCTGCAGGCCTTGAGTCTTTTGACCAGGTATATTGGTGCAAGTTTGAGAAGTGCCAGTTCCGCCAAGTCATCATCAACACTGGAACGGCTGCCGCCCGCTACGAGTTTAATAGCAATACGTTTGAGGCCTGCCGCATTTGGAGCGGCGAATACGGAATTAAGAAGTACGGCAGCCACACTATCGAGGATGTTGTATTTGTTAATTGCGACATCAGTTATCAAACTGCTGGCATCCTATACATCGACGAAGCGTGCAGCGGAACGCTTCAGTTTGTCGGAGGTTACTTCGACAGTGTTGCTGGCTTCCCGATCGATCTCAAGGGGTTAACTGTCGATTTCGTCGGGCGCGCTTGGAATCCCAATGACGCCAATGTTTCCGCGTTCCGGATTGCGGACGGCTCAAGAACAGAGTCAAAAGGGCTTGGTGGTGTTCGGTCGGGCAGCCGCTACCCAGTGAGCAGCTACAACCTGATCATCAACGGGGATTTGCGGGCTGGTACTACCGGCGTCGCCACAAGCAACGCAAGTCTTGCGATGCAGAGTGGCGCAGGTGTGTTTGGGCGCTACGTGAAGATCACAAGCAGCACTGCATTTGGAACAGCGACTTTTGTACCCATTGCGTTGCCGTTTGATGGCACCTATACGCTTACGGTTATTGGTCGGGTCAATAGTGGAGCCACCTATAGCAACATTGCAAATGGTATTTTTAATGCAATTAACCTAGACAGTACTTGGACTGTTGATAGCTTTACATTCAACGGAACCCAAGGAGCGCAGCCTACGTTTTCGATCCAGAACGGCGCAAGCGGTTCGTTCGACATTGACATCGCCTACGTTGGCTTGACGTTTGGCGGCATCGGCCAGCTCTATGCTCCGATTCACCCGACTGCAGATAGGTTCACGTATCCCTATGCGCCAGCGGCGCTGTCCGGCGGCAAGACGACCTCAAATCAAGCCGCAAGCATTGCCACGGTCGTAGTAAGCGACCAGACCTCTGTGTCGTTCATGGTTCGAGCGATGTTCGTAGATTCCAGTTATCCGCAATACAACGCGACATGCGTGTACATGTTCAGCGGTATGACCCCTAGTACGCGCCCAACGGTTGCCTCACTGACGCAGCTTCAGGCGCACGCCAGCGGCTTGGACATTACGGCCGTTCCCGTCATTACTTCCTCCGTTTCTGGCACAACTATTACACTTACCGCATCAGTAAGCCCTACAACTTCTGGCGAAACGTTTGTATCTTATGAAATCACCAACATTTTTAATCCCGCAGGGAACACCATAACCCTTCTCTGATTTCAGGATTACTCTCATGGCACTTACAGCCTGCGCCAGGCTTGCGAGCACTTGAAGCTCTGCCCGAGTTCGCAGGCGCCACCGACTGCTGATCACTGCTCTTTTGCTTCCTGACCGATGCCACTTCAAAGGATCCCCGGCGCCATGGTGTCGGACTCGACAATCACCGGAACCGATGTCCAGGACGGCAGCCTCACTGGTGCTGACGTTCAGGACAGCAGCATCGCCAGCGCTGACGTGCAGGACGCATCGCTCACTGGAGCAGATGTCCAGGACGGCGGCCTTGGTCGCGCAGATGTTGGCGAATCGCTGATCCGCCTCAGTGCTGCGCAGGCGACGCAAAGCGGCACCTTCAAGGACTTCACCGGCATCCCCTCCTGGGCCCGGCGGGTGGTGCTCCTGCTCTACGGGGTCTCGACCACCGGTGCGAGTGACCTGCTGATCCAGCTGGGGGGCGGCACGACTCCGGTCACCAGCGGCTACATCAACGGCCAATCCGTCTTCGCCTGGGGCAGCGGCGTGCTCAGCAGCACCTCCACCGCCGGCATCCCGATCTACAACAACGCCGCCACCTACATCTGGTCTGGCCGCGTCGTGATGGAGCTCCTGGAGCCCGGCCTCAACAACTGGGTCGTCACAGCCACGCTCAACAACACCACGACCTCGCCCTCGATGGTGGTCTCGAGCGGCATCGCTGCGCTCGGCGCCAACGTGCTCGGCATGGTGCGGCTCACCACCGCCTCCGGCACCCCCACGCTCGACGCCGGTTACGCCTCAATCAGCTGGGAGTGACCCAGGCGCGGCGCCTAGAATCAACCCGACAGGAGGACTCTCCACATGCCTACGACCTTCCTCCACGGTGTGGAGGTCCTGCAGATCGACACTGGCGTGCGGCCAATCCAGACCGTGCGATCCAGCGTGATCGGCCTGATCGGCACCGCCCCTGACGCTGACGCCACCGCGTTCCCGCTCAACACCCCGGTGATGGTCACCACTCGCAGCGAGTGGGCAAGCATCGGCACTACCGGCACGCTGCCCTCGGCGCTCGATCTGATCTACGACCAGGCCGGCGCTGTCGTCGTCGTCGTGCGCGTCACCGAAGGCGCAAGCGAAGAGGCGACGATGACCAACATCGTCGGCGGCGTGAACGCTGGCACCGGCGCCTACGAAGGCGTCTACGACTTCCTCGCCGCAGAGAACGCTGTCGGCTTTGCGCCGCGCATCCTGCTGGCCCCTGGCTTTACCCATCAGCGTCACAGCAACGGCATCCTCTCGATCGCCGTCACCACCCAGGGCACTGGTTACACCACCGCTCCGGCCGTCACCATCTCGGCCCCGGCCGCTGGTGGCACACAGGCCACAGCCGTCGCGGTGCTTGGCACCGGCGTCAACGCAGGCAAGGTGGTGAGCATCACCATCACCAACCCTGGCCAGGGTTACACCAGCAACCCCACCGTCACGATCGCTGCGCCGACCTCCGGCACGCAGGCCGTGGCGGGCACCGTCAACCGCGGCACCGTCCGCAACCGGGTGCTGGCGGAACTGGTCGGCATCGCCCAGCGCCTGCGCGCGGTGATCATCGCTGACGGCCCCAACACCACCGACGAGGCCGCGATCCAGATCAAGGAAGACTTCGGCAGCGATCGCATCTACGTGGTCGATCCCTGGGTGCTGGTCGATGGCGTCAGCGTTCCCTCCAGTTCCGCCGTCGCCGGCCTGATCAACAAGGTCGACAACGAGAAGGGCTTTTGGTGGTCGCCCTCCAACAACGAGATCAACGGCATCGCCGGCACCAGCCGGGCCGTCGACTTCGCCCTGGGCGACTACACCAGCCGGGCCAACCTGCTCAACGAGCAGAAGATCGCCACGATCATCCGCGAGGACGGCTTCCGCCTCTGGGGCAACCGCACCCTGGCGAGCGATCCGCTCTACGCCTTCCTCTCTGTACGGCGCACCGCCGACATGGTGAACGAGTCGATCCTTCGCGGCCACCTCTGGGCCGTCGATCGCTGCATCACCGCCACCTACCTGGAGGAGGTGCAGGAAAGCGTCCGCTCCTACCTGCGCGACCTCAAGGCCCGGGGCGCCATCCTCGGCGGCGATGTCTGGGTTGACCCTGAGCTCAACACCCCGACCGCCATTGCCAGCGGCAACGTGACCTTCGACTTCGAGTTCACGCCGCCCTATCCGGCCGAGCGCGTGACCTTCCGGTCGCACCTCGTCAACAGCTACGTCGTCGACCTGTTCCGCTGAGGACCTGACCCATGGCACAAATCCCCCGCATCCTGAAGAACTTCAGCCTGTTCGTTGACGGCCGCGGCCTCGCTGGCACCGTCTCGACGCTGACTCTGCCCACCCTCACCACCAAGATGGAGGAGTTCCGCGGCGGCGGCATGGACGCCCCCGTGGAGATCGACATGGGCATGGAGAAGCTGGAGACCGGCTTCGAGCTGTTCGAGTACGACCCGAACATGCTGGCCCTGTTCGGCCTGGCCGATGGCGCCTCCACCCAGCTGACCGCTCGCGGCGCTCTGCGCCGTGATGGTGAGGCTGCTGTGGCGATGGTGGTGAACATGACCGGCGTGATCAAGGAGCTGGATCCAGGCGACTGGGCCAGCGGTGATCAGACCAAGGCGAAGTTCAGCGTGGCCCTGCGCTACCTGAAGATCACCGTGGGCGGCCGCGAGCTGGTCGAAATCGACAAGGTGAACATGATCCGCAAGATCAACGGCGTCGATCAGCTTGAATCGATCCGCACCGCAATCGGGGTCTGATCTGAATGGCTGGCAAGAACCTGCATCCAAACACCGCGAAGATCGAGCTCAACTTCCCGATCACCATCGCTGGAGTTGAGACCGGCCACCTCATCCTGCGCCGCCCCAAGCTGCGCGATGACCTTGCGGCCAGCAAGGCCGGTGGCAGCGAAGAGGATCAGTCGATCTTCCTCGTGGCCAACCTCTGCGAGATCACGCAGGAGGAACTGCTGGAGCTGGATGCGTCCGACTGGACCAAGGTTCAGGAAGCAGTCGCGGGTTTCAGGCAGGCCAAGCAACAGAAGACCAGCTGAGGCAGGCGATCATCGTCCTGTCCAAGCTGACCGGGTGGAGCTTGGCCGAAGTGCTGGAGATGGAGACCGACGACTTCTGGGCCTGGTTCCGCCAGGCTCAGTTCGTCGAGACTGAGATCAACAAGCAGGTGGCAGGGAAATGATCGGCGGCGGCCCTCAGAAGATCACGGTTGAGATCGGCGGCAAGATCGCCGCCAGCCTGAGCCGGTCGATCAAGGCGGCGCAGATCCAGGTGTCGTCGTTCGGGCGGAACGTCACCCGCACGATGAACGATGCGGCGACCGCCGGGAAGAAGGGCTTCAAGGGGATCCTGAGCAACGACCTCTGGCAGGGCGCTGCTGTTGGCGCTGCTGGCATCGGCGTCGCGCTGGCAGGCAGCGTGCGCGTGGCGGCCGACTTCGAGAAGGTGCTGACGGAGATCGGCAAGACCGCCAACGTGAGCAGTGATGGCCTGAAGGGCATCAGCCGCGAGGTGCTGGCGCTGTCGGCCCGGAACCGCACCAACCTCGGCCCGGCGGTGCTGGCTGCCGGCATCCAGGATCTGGTGGCCCAGGGCCTCGAGCTGAAGGATGCGGTGGCGTCGATCGAGTCGCTCGGCCGCGTGGCGACCGCCACCAACTCCGATCTGCTGGATGTCACGAAGACCGGCTTCCAGCTGCAGAACGCGCTGAAGATCCGGCCCACCGAACTCAAGGCGACGTTCGATGCGCTGGCCTTCGCCGGCAAGCAGGGCGCCTTCGAGCTGAAGGACATGGCGCAGTTCATGCCGACGATCGCCGCCGCCGCTGGCACGCTCGGCATCCAGGGCAAGCAGGGCGCAATTGCCCTGGCGAGCATGATGCAGATGGTGCGCAAGGACGCGCCAGACGCCGGCCAGGCAGCGACGCGGATGACCGACGCGATGCTGAAGATGACCGCGCCGGATGCGGTGAAGAACTTCAAGAAGTTCGGCGTCAACATCCAGCAGGTGCTCAAGAACGCCAAGGCGAAGGGCATCAACCCGATGGAGGCTGCGCTCGCCGAGCTGCAGCGGGTGACCGGCGGCGACGTGTTCAAGCTCAGCCAGATCTTCGGCGACAAGGAGGCCAAGCTGGGCCTGATGTCGCTGATGAAGTACCGCAAGGAGTACGAGAAGCTCAAGGCCGATGCCGGCGGCCAAGCCGCGGCGGGCACCGTCGACAAGGACTACGAGCGCCAGATCAAGACCTTCAGCGGCACGCTGGCCAGCTTCCAGAACGTGAGCCAGCGGCTCGGCATCACGCTGGGCAATGCCCTGCTGCCGCCGCTGACCGCCATCGCGGAAGCGCTGACGCCAGTGGCGGAAGGGATCGCCGCGTTTGCGCAGGCGAACCCCGGCCTGATGACGGGCATCGTGGCGGTGACTGGCGCGCTGGCTGGCATGGTGATCGCCCTGCCGGTGATCGCTGGAGTGGTCTCCGCCATCGGCACGATCAAGACCGCCTTGGTGGCGGCAAACATCGGCGGGCTGATCGCCGGCTGGCTGCCGGCACTGCTTCCCCTTTTGCCTGTGATCGTGGGCATTGGCCTGGCCATCGCCGTGGTGGTGAAGTTCTGGCCGCAGATCAGCGGCGCGGCCACCGCCGCCTGGGCTGGCGTGCAAGCCGCCTGGGGCAGCTTCAGCTCCTGGATCGGCGGCGTCTTCAACCAGGCCCTGGGCGTCATCCGCCGCTGGGGTCCGATGGTGCTGGGCGTGATGGCGAACCTGCCAGGCACGATCGTCGGCATGTTTGCTCGCAGCCAGATCGGCCAGCGGATCATCACCTCGATCATCGACGGCCTCAAGGCGAAGGCCGCCGGCTTGTTCGGCTGGGTCACTGGCGCCTGGGCCAAGATCAAGGGCCTGGTTGGCGGTGGCGGTGGCGGAGCCCCAGCCCCTGCAGGCGGCACACCCCCAGGCCGCGCAACCGGCGGCCGCGTGCGCGCAGGGATGCCCTACGTCGTGGGCGAGCGGCGGCGTGAGCTGTTCGTGCCTGGCATGGATGGCGCGATCATCCCCCGCATCGCTCGGCCAGCAGCCGGCGGCGGTGGCGTCACGATCAACGCGCCCGTCACCATCAACGCTGCTGGCGGCGACGCTCAGGGAATCCGTGAGCAGGTCCGCCTAGCCTTCGAGGATCTCATCTCGCGCGCCTACGGCGACTACCGGGTGGCCCTCAACGACTGACGACCATGGCGCGGCCTCTCTTCCAGCTCGGATCCTTCCAGTTCGATCTGCCCAACGGTGTGCCCCAGACCCTGGAGCGCACCGCCGAATACCGCTGGGAGACGCAAGACCGCCTGCTGCGGGAGCCGGCCGCGCAGTTCCTCGGCCCCGGCAGCCAGCAGATCACGCTCGACGGCGTGCTCTATCCCGGCTTCAGCGGTCGCCAGTCCACGCTCGAAACCCTGCGTGAACTCGCCGCCCAGGGCCAGCCGCAGATGCTCACCGATGGCGCCGGCCGGGTGTTCGGCCGCTGGGCCATCAGCAGCCTGCGCGAGGGCCGCGGCGTCTTCGCCCCCGGCGGCAACCCCCGCCAGATCGACTTCAGCGTCAGCCTGGTCCGCTACGGCGAGGACAACCCCGGCGAGGCCGCCAGCCCGCTGAGCATGAACAACGCCAGCAGCTACGCAGGCGTCACGCCGGTGGCACTGCAGGGCGTCACCCCGCTCACCACCGACGGCTCCGCCTTCAAGGCCCTCGACTGGGCGAGCAGCCCGCAGTTCACCAGCCTGGCAACGCAGGCAAAGGGCGCAGGCTTCAGCCTCGGCCAGCTGGCGGGCATCGCCCGAGCAATCGGCAACAGCAACTACGTCGGTGCTGCGCTCGGCGGCTTCGGACTGTTCGGTCTTAATGCTCAGCAGCTCGGCGTCTGGGGCAACCTTGGCGTCACCGGCGCTGCGCTGGCGCTGCAGATGACGCAGGGCCAGGGCGCCCCGGCGATGAGCGTCGCGCTCGATGCCCTCCGGCCCGCCACCACCTCAGCGCTCAACACGCTCGGCGGCGGCGCCAACGGCGGCCAGGCGCTCGCGGCCCTGGTGCGCGATGCAGCGACCATCACAACGCTGCTCAACGTCGATCCCTTCATCACTGACGCCGTGCGGCAGGTGATCCAGCCATGAGCCAGCTCTACGTCACGCAGCAGTTCGACGAGCTCGACGCGATCTGCTGGCGGTACTACGGCCGCACCCAGCAGACGGTGGAGGCGGTGCTCGTCGCCAACCCCAACCTGGCGGACCTGCTGCCGATCCTCCCCCAGGGCATCACGATCCTGCTGCCCGATCTGCCTGAGCCGAGCACCAGCGAGACCATCCGCATCTGGGATCCGCCCGTCACCGCAACCGCCGGCACCGGGGCAGCATGACCACGCCAGGGTTCAGGATCGAGGCCAACGGCGGCGACATCACCCGCCTCATTGCCGATCGCCTGGTCAGCCTGCGCATCAGCGAGCAGGCGGGCCAGCAGAGCGACAGCTTGGAGATCGCGCTGGATGACCGCGACAAGCGCATCCCCGTGCCCACCAACGGCACCTGGCTGCGCGTCTGGCTGGGTTACGACAAGCCCACCTACATGGGCGCGTTCGCGATCGACGAAGTGGAGCTCAGCATGGGGCCCCGCTCGATGGTGATCCGCGCGACCGCCAGCAACACCGCGCCGACCCTGCTGAAGGAGCAGCGCACCAAGTCCTGGCATGGCGTCACCCTCGGGCAGGTGGTGCAGCAGATCGCCCAGCAGAACAACCTGACCCCGGTGATCAAGGGCAGCCTGGCCAGCCAGCAGATCAAGCACGAGGACCAGACCAACGAGAGCGACCAGGCCTTCCTCACCCGCCTGGCCGAGAAGTTCCGGGCGACGATCAAGCCGGCGGACGGGAAGCTGGTGGTGGTGCCCAGGGGCGACAAGGACAACGCCGGCAACATCACGATCCAGCAGCGCGAGGTGACCAGCTGGCGCGCGACGCTCAAGAACCGCGGAGCCTATGGCGCGGTGAAGGCAAAGTGGCTCGACCGATCGGTCAACAAGGAGAAGGTCTACACCGCCGGCCAGACAGGCGGCAGCCTGCCGACGTTCGAGGAGACGCAGGTCTTCAAGACCCAGGCCGAGGCGCAGAAGGCAGCCGACAGCCGGCTGCAGTCCCTGCGCGCGGGCGAGGTGCGGATCAGCCTGCAGCTGCCCGGCCGGCCGGATGTGAACGCCGAGGGGCTGGTAACGCTCCAGAGCTTCCGCGACCTGGTGGACGGAACCTGGAACGTGAAGAGCATCAGCCACGACCTGGGCAGCGGCGGCTACACGACAACGATCGAGTGCGGCACGCAAGGCGAGGAGAGCAGCGACTGGACCACCGGCCGCGACAGCGGCGGCCGCGCCACAGCAGGCGGCACGAAGGGCGTGATCGCGCGCACGGGCAGCAGCGGCGACAGCACCGGCCCGCACCTCGATGCGCGCTGGGCTGATGGCCGGCGCATCACGGCGGCCGATGCGGATCGCTACCTGCGGATCAATGGCCGACCGCCCAGCAGCTACGGCGTCACCTCTGGCTACGGCCCCCGCAGCCTGTTCGGCCGCTCGTTTCACGCCGGCATCGACTTCGGCACGCCGAGCGGCTCAGCGATCACGCTGGTCAACGGCGCCACCTACACCAGCAACCTGGGCTACACCGGCGCTGGCGGTTATGCCGTCCAGATCGCTACGCCTGAAGGCAACATGCGGCTGCTGCACCTGCAGGGTGGCTCTGCGCGCTGAACCTAGACTTCACCCTGACGGAGGCGGCGCTCAATGCCTGATCATGAAGTTTCCCATGGCGACATCCTGCGCGCCATCGGCACCCTCGAAGGCAAGATCGACGCCATTTATCAGACTCTCGCCAACAATCGAGCGGACATCACCGAGGCCTTTCGTCGGCTGACCGCAGCAGAGCAGAAGATCGCCCAGGGCGTCGTGCTCGCCATCGTGGCCAGCATTGTCGTCCCGGTGCTAGTGACAATGGCGGCCCCGCGCATAGAGTTCGGGCCAGCCCACGTCGAACGGCCCAGATGATCGACGACCTGATCCCGTTCTTCGAGCACTGGAAGGGCCTGCCCCACCAGCGTGCTGGAGTCCGTCTGCTATGGGAAGCGATGCCGAAGTCGCTCAAGAAGACCGACTCCGCCTGGTATGAACTCTGGCGCGCGGACGGGAAGCAGGAGACGACACGCGAGCTGGTCAATCCCCTGCGTGTGCCGTACTACAGCCAGCGCGACAGCAGCACACAGCACGCGCTACGGATGTGCTTCTCCAGCAGCTGCGCGATGCTGCTCGAGGCCCTGAAGCCCGGCACGCTCCGCGGCCCCAACGGCGACGACGCCTACCTGGGCCGGGTGCTCCGCTACGGCGACACCACCGACAGCGTGAGCCAGCTCAAGGCGCTCCAGTCGTTCGGCGTCGAGGCCAGCCTGACCCACGCCGCCAACTGGGCGACCATCGCGGAGCAGATCGACCAGGGCATCCCGGTGCCCATCGGCATCCTGCACAAGGGGCCCGTCACGGCGCCGGTCGGTGGCGGCCACTGGATCTGCGCGATCGGTTACAGCGACGACGGCCTGATCGTTCACGATCCCTTCGGAGAGCTCGACCTGGTGACCGGCTCCTACATCAACAACTGGGGCGCGCGGCTCCGCTACAGCCGCCGCAATCTCGGCCCGCGCTGGATGGTCGAAGGCCCCAGCACTGGCTGGGCGATCTTGGCCAAGCGCTGATGGAACTGTCCGACCTCGTGCGCGTTTACCCAGGCGCGCTTCCCCGCACGCTCTGCGGTCAGCTGATTGCCGGCTTCGAGGCCCTCGACGGCGAGCACGTCGCGCGCGCTGAAGATGACCCGGCTGCACCGCGCTTCACCGAGATCAACCTCACCCGCACATGGGAGCGCGGTCACGATCTGGCCTTCGAGGCGATCCTCCCGCTGTTCGAGCGCTACAGCCGCGACCTGCGGATCAGCTCGACGCAGTGGCCGGCGGAGATGGCCTTCGAGGAGCTGCGGATCAAGCGCTACCGGCCCGGCCTCGATGAGGCGTTCCCGGATCACGTCGATGTGGGCGACCACGCCAGCGCGCGGCGGTTCCTCGCGGCGCTGGTCTACCTGAACGACGTGGACCAGGGCGGCGCGACGGAGTTCCCCGGCTGGGGCCAGTCGATCCAGCCTGAGGCTGGCACCGTCGTCCTGTTCCCTCCACTCTGGCCCTGGCTGCACGCCGGCCGGCCGCCGGTGTCAGGGCCGAAGTACATCCTGAGCACCTACCTGCACTACACCTAGCCTGGAGACACGCATGGAACATCTGATGGAAGGGCACACCACCGAGTACCTGGGCCTTGCCCTGTTCGTCGCCAGCGAGATCGTCGGCATGAGCAAGCTGCGCAGCAACAGCCTGCTGCAGCTGGCGATCGCCACCGCCCGCCGCGCGTTTCCCTATCAGCCCGGCCGCTGATCGTGGTCGATCGCGACGCGATGGTGAGGCAGCTCCGCCTTCATGAAGGCGAGCGCCTCAAGCCCTACCGCTGCACCGCTGGCAAGCTGACCATCGGCGTGGGCCGCAACCTGGAGGACCGTGGCATCAGCCGCGAGGAGTCCGCCGTGCTGCTGGCCAACGACATTGCTGACATGGAGCGTGAGCTCCAGCGCGCGCTGCCCTGGGTGGCGCGTCTCGATGAGGTGCGCGCGCGGGTGCTGGTGGACATGGCCTTCAACCTAGGCATCGTCGGGCTGCTGGCGTTCAAGCGGACGCTGGCGGCGATCGAGGCCGGGCAGTACCAGCAGGCGGCCACGATGATGCTCGACAGCAAGTGGGCCAAGCAGGTGGGCGGCCGGGCCGAGCGGCTCAGCCGGATGATGGCGACGGGCAAGGATCCGCGCGAGCTCTGGGCATAAAAAAAAGGGGCTTTTCAGGGCCCCTCGGCTCAGTCCTCAAGATCGGCTTCCAGTTCTACGCAGGCGCAGATGAGGTCAACGAGCAACTCATTTTGCTCAATGAGCTGCTCCCACTGTTCATCAGTGGTGCCATCACGCAGTGCCTGCAGTGCAGCCACAACCGACTCAGCTGAGTCGATCACAACAGCCGTCTGGGCCAGGGCCTTGAGGGCGGTGCGGGTGTTCATTTGTCGAGGTGCGGTGGGGTGGCCGTCTCCGGCCATGTGGACATCATGCCTCCGGTGGATGCGCCTCGCTGGGCGCATGTCGCATTTCTTCACAGACTCGTAGCCCCGGTTGCCCGGGGCCGGTGCCCTCAGCAGAACCACTCTTCGAGCTGGGCGGCCACATCCCGCATTTCTGCGGCCAGTGCCAGGCCCCGCTCGATCGAGCGTCCGTACGCGTCAATCGCGGCGTCCAGCTCAGTGAGCAGCAGCGCTGTCTCCTGGCGGTCCGCCTCGATCTCGGCGAGGAGGGCGCGGGTTGCATCGGTCATGTCGATCTCCGGTGATGGTTGAGCCCCCAGGCGGGACTCAGTGGTGCCTGGGTAAGGGCCACCACCGGGATCGGGGCCGATGCCCCGCGAATATGCGATTGTCCAGGTTCTGGGCTCTGGGCCCGATGCGTTCATCATGCACCAGGCCGGCGCTGCTGACCGGTGGCATGTCACAAGTCGCAACACTGCTCAGGCAACCGGCCCGATGCTGCGGATCCGATAGCCACCGCGCGAGGGCCGGTAGTCGAGCAGCTCGGCATCCCACAGGCGGCCCAGTCGGCGGCTCACTGTGCCCTGGCTGCAGCTCCAGTGCTCCACCAACTGATCGGTCGTCGCGAAACACGGCGGCTTCAGCAGCTGGGCCAGGTCGAGCCAGTCGAGCAGCACGCCATCGGGCACGCGATGGCGGTGCGCCAGCAGTTCGGATGCGGTGGAGGTCATGGTGAGGTGCAATGAGAACGGGCCCGCGTGGGGCCCGTCGGTGCGGTGCGAGGCGTGGCTGGTGGACATCAGCCCACCTGACAACCGTCGGCTGAGAGGTGGGGTGCGGGGCCCCGAAGGGCCCCCGGTGCGGTGCGGCGCGTAGCGCGGCGGCGCGAGGCGAGGCGGCGCGAGGCGAGGCGGCGCGAGGCGAGGCGGGGCGGCGTTGCCCCTCTCGGGGCGTGAGCCAACACTACGGGCCGGCCCGACCCGGCGCACGCGATCTGTCGCAACTCGTTACACCCCCAGATCGTCGCTCACCCTGGCCACAGAAAAGCCCCTGGATGTCACCCCAGGGGCTCGGTCTCCCACTCTTCACGCGGGTTCAGCGTAGCGTCAGCCAGATCGTGGCGAGCATCATCCCCAGCAGCCAGGTGGCGCCGAAGATCACGACGGGTGGCGGGAGCTTCATCGCTCCGTCTCCTGCTCTAGGTGCCATGCCCACGTTTGTGCTCCAAGTTCCTGCTGTCCACGCAACCACTCCGCCACGGCGCGAATGGCGGCGCGGGCTTCGTCGGAGAACGTCAAACCATCGCCGTGCATAAGAATGGCTTGGCGCACCGCCTCCACCAGCGGCCAAGCAGGCGCGGGCTCCTGTGGCGCGGGCTTGGCGGCGGCCATCTGCTCAGCTTCCTGTTCAAGCCAGGTCAGCGGGCGCGGGGCCTGCTGCTCCGCCAGCCTGCAGTAGCTGGTTCCGTCGTCGCTGCTCACGACGTGCGGGCAGGTGGCGTTTGCCTCCAGCGCCTCGACCCTGGCGCGGAGTTCGAGGATGCAGGAGTCGCTGTCGCTCAGCCCATCTACGGCCCATCTCTCAACGCTGGCCCACAGCTCAGGCGTGGCGCGGTGTGGTGTGGTGTCGGTCATCGCTAATCTCGCGTCATTGGTTGAACGGGTGCCAGTAATCCGCAATAGCAGGCCCAGAAGTCGGAGGCAGTCCATGGCGCGCCGCTCTCGTGGATCAGCGGCACTGCGTTGTGGATACTCTCCATATCCCGGTAGTTGGCAAAATTGCCGTAGTCCCGAGCAGCCAGCCGGCGGTTAGCTTCACCAATCGCCTCAAAATGCTCGCGTTTCAGTTCGCCGGCAGTGCCGTGAAAGATGTCCGGCATTAGACCATAGGGAATAGATGAGAAACCAGCGGACTCAGCCCATGATGCAAGCGTCCAGCGTCGCCAGTTGTTGCAGCGAAACCAATCCAACATCATGGCGCCGAACTTGGATCGTGCGCTAACGGCATTGATGCGTAGAGAGAGGTAATCAGTCATCGCTCCAGCACCTCCTGAAGCCAAGCGCGGGCGGTGTCGTCGGCATCGAAGAAGTGAGCGTGCGCTTCGGTGCCGAGCAGCATCAGCCCGGCAATCTCAGGCCCCATAACTGCTTCCATCAGGCGCCCCGGTTCGCCTGCTTGCGCAATCGCCCAACCAGCGATGCAGTGCGTGGTATCGCATGTATGCCAGCCGTTCATCCGCAACGCATCAGGGGCGGCCAGTGCCGCTTGCGCAACGGCACGCAGCCGCTGTGCTGCGTCGGCGGCGATATTGAGACCCAAGGCACCGCGCAGATCGGCACCGGTCAGATCGGCACCGCGCAGATCGGCACCGCTCAGAACGGCACCGCGCAGATCGGCACCGCTCAGATCGGCACAGCGCAGAACGGCACCGCTCAGAACGGCACGGGTCAGATCGGCACAGCTCAGAACGGCACCGCTCAGATCGGCACAGCTCAGATCGGCACCGCTCATCACCAGCCGCTGCCCGTTGGGTTCGCCGCGCAGCAAGGCGGCGTGAAGGCGTAGATCCTCGGATGTGATCATCACGCCACCTCCAGCAGCAGGAAGGCCAGCAGTGCTGCGCGCTGCTGTTCGAGCCAGGCCTGCGTGGCGGCCCGGGCCTCGGCGGCGAGCGCTGCTGGATCTGCCAGGCGATCGTTGAGCTGGTGCACGGCAGCCCCTAGTTCAAAGCCGGCGCGGTAGGTGAGCGCCACCAGGTCGGCGGCGACGCAGTAGAGCAGCACCAGCACAGCGGCGGTGGCGCGCGCGGTGCGCTCCAGCTGGGCGCCCCAGGTGGTGGCGTCAGCGGTGGCCGCGGCCTTGGCCAGGCGGGCGGCGGTAGACAGGTGGGTGGTCATTGGAATGCTCCGGGGTGGTGGCCGTCTCCGGCCGTGCCCTCAAACTACCGGCGCCATCCAACGCCGGTGCATCCGATGTCACAACTCGTCACATTGCCCCGCGCCTACGCTGATGCTGCTCTCTGCGCGTCCGCCCATGTTCTGGCTGGACTTCAACCTCTCCCTCGATGACGAGTTCGAGATTGAGAAACAGGTGCGCTACATCCAGGCCTCGACCGACATCAACGAGCTCCGCCACATCGCCAGCGAGCTGCTCCGCTTCTCGATGCTGCAGGCTCACGTCTCCAACCAGCTCGTCACCCAGGCGGCCGAGGCAGAAGCTGCCACTGGCTTTCCCGTCACCGCTGAGCACGAGGCATGGGCCGCCGAGATCCTCGCTCAGCGCGCCAGCAGCTGCGACAGGTAGAGCTCGGCGCACCACAGATCCTCGGCATAGCGGCAGATGCCACCGGCGCAGCTGCGGTAGTACAGCTCGCCGCTGGGCCGCTGCAGCTGCTCGATCGTGCCACCGTTGATCTCCCAGCAGCCGATCACCTCAGGCTGATCTGCCATCGCCCGTCTCCCGCTGGTGGATCCAGTCCTTGAGCTCCACCACATACTGGCGCAGCTCCGCTGCCTTGGCCGCGTGCCATGGGTCGCCGGTGGCGAGCAGTTCGCGGTTGTGTTGATCGACCGCGCGCAGGAGCTGGTGGATGATCGGGTTCCACGGCTCCCGCACCGGCGTGTTCCATTCACGTGGCACTGTCAGCCTGCTCGGCCGTGCTCAGTTTGGCGACCAATCCGCTGTAAAGGCAGTGCATCGGGTGGTCGTGGTTGTGGCGGCCATCGGCCGCATAGAGCGCCTCCAGCTGGTACTGGCGGACCTGCTGTTCAATCGGGTTGCAGTCAGGGTTCATCAGATCACAGTCCGGGTGTTGTGGTTCGGGTCGCTCTCGTCGAGCGCGTGAGCCAGCGGGTCGAAGCTGCCCTCGACGTTGGCGTCACCGACGGGTGCCACCTCGGCGGTGCCGCGGGCCGCATCAGCCGCCTCGAGCGACGCGATCCAACTGTCATAGCTGGCGCGGCTGGGGATGCCGGCCGGCAACCGCAGGAAGCGCCGGAGATCCTTGGCGTCGCGGAAGAACATACTGGCGCCGGAGCTGTACCCGATCCAGTACCGGCCGTTGAAGTCACGGCCGGTCTCAATGAACTGGTGCTGGCTCAGGTGCAGCCGCTCGCGCTTCATCGCACCGCCCTGATCTCAGTGCTCCAGCCCAGCACCATGCGCAGCAGCGCCTGGCGTTCGTGGGCCTCGTCGAGATCGTCGCACCGCCAGGCCTGGGCCACGTCGGCGGAGACGCTGAGCCCCGGCACGATCGGAGCGCGCGGGTCATGGCCGGCCGGCGCGCTGATCCACTCGTGGCCGCGGCGGAAGGCATAGCTGGTCATGTGGGTTGCTCCATCAAGGTTCGGGTGGAGCAGTGGATGCGAGGCACGATCCACACGCTCTGATCGGTGCTGGCCATCACTTCGTAGCAGGGCCAGCCCTGGTGATCGACCAGGGCCTGCAGCACGGTGGCGTCACAGGTCGGGGGCCAGCCCCGGACGTAGACGATCTGGCCGGGTTCGTAGCGCTGGCCGCGGCGATGTGCGCGCTTCATCGGGCTCACTGGTTCTCCTCCAGTTGCGCGCAGGCTTGCTTGATGCCTGCCATGCAGTCGACGCGGGTCAGGCCATCACCGATTGGGGTGAACAGCCAAGCGACAGCGGTGTTGATCGCAATGATGGCGATGGCTGCACCGGTGACGCTGAGGGCTTTCTGCGCGAGGGTCATTGATCCTCCTGTGGGCCTCCCCATCGTCGCGA
>JBEBCC010000020.1:0-37240 GCA_041158125.1 Cyanobacteriota bacterium | reverse complement strand
GAACCCTTTTCTTGTTGCCACTGGGCATTGAGGCTGCTCTGCTGCTCGCTCAGATCAGCGAGCTCCTTCTCCAGGCGCTCCAGCCGATCGCGACTGGCGGCATCGGATTCACGGCCGAGCGATAGCTTCTCCATCTCCAGCTGCAGAATGCGGCGATCGAGTTCGTCGATCTGTTCCGGCTTGGAGGTGATCTCCATCTTCAGCCGCGCGGCGGATTCATCCACCAGATCGATCGCCTTGTCGGGCAGGAAGCGATCGGCGATGTAGCGGCTCGAGAGCACAGCGGCGGCCACCAGGGCGTTGTCGGCGATGCGCACGCCGTGGTGCACCTCGTAGCGCTCCTTCAGGCCGCGCAGGATGGAGATTGTGTCCTCCACCGTGGGCTGATCCACGAACACCTGCTGGAAGCGGCGCTCCAGGGCCGGATCCTTTTCGATGTGCTGGCGGTGCTCATCGAGGGTGGTGGCACCGATGCAGCGCAGCTCGCCGCGAGCCAGCATCGGTTTGAGCAGATTGCTGGCGTCCATGGCGCCGCCGCTGGCGCCGGCACCCACCACAGTGTGGATCTCGTCGATGAACAGCACGATCTGGCCTTCGGAGGCGGTGACCTCCTTGAGCACGGCCTTGAGCCGTTCCTCAAACTCACCGCGGTACTTTGCACCGGCGATCAGGGCGCCCATGTCGAGGGCGATGAGCTGACGATTCTGCAATGCCTGTGGCACGTCGCCGTTGACGATCCGCTGGGCCAGGCCCTCCACGATGGCCGTCTTGCCGACGCCGGGTTCGCCGATCAGCACCGGGTTGTTCTTGGTGCGACGACTCAGGATCTGGATCGTGCGGCGGATCTCCTCGTCGCGGCCGATCACCGGATCGAGCTTGCCATCGCGGGCGGCCTTGGTGAGGTCGCGCCCGTACTTCTCCAGGGATTCGTAGGTGCCTTCGGGGTTCTGATCGGTCACGGTCTGGGAGCCGCGAATGGCGGCCACGGCTTTCTTCAGTCTGGGGGCATCGGTGCCGACCTGGCTGAGCAGCTGCCGGCAGCAGCGATCATCAGCGGCCAGTGCCAACAGCAGGTGTTCGATGGCGATGTAACGATCGCCATAGCCGGCCTTGATCACCTCCGCCTGATCAAGCGCAGCGTTCAGCGCTCTGCCGAGGTAGACGTTCTCCGCAGGAGCACTCAGGTTGGGCTGGGCCGTGATCCAGGCGTCAACGTTCTGCACCAATGTGCCAACATCAACGCCAACCTTCTCCAGGATGCGGCCGGCCAGCCCCTGTTGAGCCAGCAGGGCGGCGAGCAGATGCTCCGTTTCGATCTGCTGCTGACGGCGCTGCTGCGCCAGTTGCTGGGCTGCCACGATGGCGCCCCAGGCCTTCTCGGTGAACAGCTCAGCGGTGGGATGCATGGACGACCTCGTGACGGAGTGCTCTGGCAGAACCGTATGGCTGATTCCAGCCACCGGCGGCCGCAACAACCGAACGCCACGATTCGGTCCTCACCCGCTGCAGCGGGAGGACCGAACCGGCAGTGCGGCGAACCGGCAGAGCGATGAGCGCCGTTTGAACCTCAGAGCGCTGGCGGGGTTCCGCCACGCTGCCCAGGCAGAGGAATGGCGCCCTGGCCAGCTCTGCACAACTGGCGCGGGCAACCATCGGGCCCATAGATGGCATCCGCGGGAGAGAGACAACCAAGCTTGTTCTTGGCAGCCACCTGCGACGGTGAGATCCAGAGCGGTTGCTTCTGAGCCTCGGTGGGCTTCACCAGCAGCGGACAGCTCATCGAATTGAGAATCTGCAATCCCTCGATCGTCACGGGAGTGCGACCACCCTTGATCAGTTCCAGACCCGGTTCAGAGGTCTGAGCAACGACGGCTCCACCCGTCAGGACGCTGATCAGAGCGGCGGCCGTGGCCGCCAACCAGGGGCGCTGAGCACTGGTCATGATGGAGCGCAGTTCTGCGCCCAGTGTGGCTGATGTCAACGGAAACGCCCACAAATCAAGCCCTGGTTGAGCAACTCGCCGAGGAGTCATTCAGCTTTGATGGCACCGGCCGCGATCCGGAACGCAACTGCTGGCTCGTGGTTCACCGCCACGTGCACGGTGTACTTCCCAGTGAGTACGACATTCGCGATGTCCCCGAAGAGCTCTACCTGGCTGTACTGGCCCAGAGGCGCAGCATCCGGGCCTGAGCCGCCGATCCCGGCAGGGGGGCAATGGCGGCGAGCTGGGAGCGCCTGAGAAACTGAGCCGCGGCGGCCTGGCGGCTTGACTGCTGCTGCTGCCCATCAGCAGCGGCAGAGCCCGTGGCGCCGGCGGAGTCGAACCCTGAAGGCATCGCGGCTGCATCGGTTGGTTCCAGCATGCCGCGCCTGGCCCAAAAAAACCGCCCCCGAAGGAGCGGTTTGGCAGGAGAACAGCGGTCTGAAACCGCAGAGCCATGCTTTGACGATCTGGATCAGGCCCAACCCTTCTGGGACATCGACTCGACATAAGCCGCCACATCGGCGATGTCGCCGGCGCTCAGCTTGCCGCCGAAGGCGGGCATGGCGTTCTTGCCATTGGTGACCTGGTACTGGATGGCCTCTTCGTGGCCAGCGCTGTAATTGGCCAGGAAGGACTCAAGGGCTTCTTTCTTCAGGGTGCGCTCAGCATTCACCACATTGCCGCCGCCCATGTGGCAAGCAGCGCAGTTGGCGGAAAAGATCTGAGCGCCATGGTCGGCGTCAGCGGCGAAGCTGGGGGAAGCACCCAGCACCAGCGCCAGGCAGAGGGCAATCAGGGACAGAAGACGGCGCATCGGGGCTCGTGCAACCTGAACAAGGTAAGGGGCGGGCAGGGCCCGCGGCGCCGCCGCTGCAGAGGTTCGCAACATTTGCAGGCCGCTCTGGCCGCGACGGCGCCTTCGGCAAGCCGGGGCAGCTCGCGGCTCAGATTCTTCCCCGTCGTGGCAGACCGGCATCCTCGAACACCGCCTCAAGGCTGGGGGCGTGGCTGACCAGCCCGAAGCGCTCCGGCGGGCTGACGGGTTGGTGCACAAAATGGCGCTGCCGGATCGAGAAACGATCCCAGGCATTCACCTCAATCCGCAGCAGCTTGATCAAGCCTTCGATCAGCCAGCCCTGCAGGTCAACACCGACAGGCGGCATCCAGCTGTGGCGCCAGCGGCCGAGGCGCCGCACGGTGTCATTGACCGTCACCACCGGCTGGCCGAGCACCAGGCGTCGCAGCGGCCCCTGATCCGGTTCCGGATTGACCTGATGCGGGTTGGTGGCCAGGTGCGCGCAGACGCGGGCAATATCGGCAGCGTGAATGAAATGGAAGGAGGCATCAGCCCGCAACCATTTCGCCAGCCACAGCCAGCGCGCCGCCTCCCGCAGGCCGGCGGTGAGGTAGCTGGTGGGGAAGCGGCCGCCGCCATCGACGCGGCCACCGAACACCAGCGTCGGGAACACCGCCACGATCCGCTCGGCCAGCGGGTGGCGCTCCAGTTGCTCCAGGCACTGGGCCTTGGTCTGGATGTATTCGGTGCCGTGGCCCATCGCCTCCGGCAGCAGCTGCAGATCGCGGTTGAGGATGCTGGCGGTGGAGAAGTACACCACCTGCTCCAGAACGGACGGATCGGTGGCGGCCAGCATCTCCTTCACCGCCACCACATTCACCTGATGAGCCCGCTCGGGGTCTCCCCAGGCGGTGGCGGTGTGGATGATCCGGGTGGCTGAGGCGATGGCAGCGCGATGGGGGGGCACATCGCGCAGGTCGCCCACCAGCAGGGTGATGCGCGGATCGTCGGCCGGAACGGCTGTCAGCTTGGCCGGATCGCGCAGCCAGAGCAGCAGCTGCGCGTCCGTTTCGCGGTGAAGCAGCGCCGCCAGGTGCTGACCGACGCAACCGGAAGCACCAGTGATCAGGATCCGGGCTTTGCCAGCAGCACCGGCGCTCGCCTGGGTGCTCAAGCCAGGGCTCCGACGCGGTCCATCACGGTCTTGCCGGCCTCGAAGAAGGCCCGGCCATTCTCCTCGGGGGTGCCGGGCAGGATGCCGTGGCCGAGGTTGAGGATGTGCTTGCGGCCGCGAGCCTTGCGCACGGTGTCGTCGATGCGGTCGCGAATGGCCTCGGGGGTGCCGAACAGCAGGCCCGGATCGACGTTGCCCTGCACACCCACGTGCTCCGGCAGGCGGGCCAGACCTTCGGCCATGTCCACGGTCCAGTCCAGCGACACGATGTCAACACCGGTGCGGGCCATCCGCTCGATCACCCCGGCGCTGCCGGAGATGTAGAGGATGAACGGTGTGTCCGGGTGGGTCTGCTTGACCAGGTCGACCACTTTCTTCTGGTAAGGAGCCGCGAAGGTGTCGTAATCGATCGGACTGAGCTGGCCCGCCCAGGAATCGAACATCTGCACCACCTGGGCACCGGAATCGATCTGATAGCGCAGGTAGGCGGCGATCGACTCAGCGAAATGATCGAGCAGACGGTGCAGGAGCTGCGGCTCCTGGAAGGCCATCGCCTTGATCACGGCGTAGTTCTTGGAGCTCTTACCCTCCACCACATAAGCGGCGAGCGTCCAGGGGGCGCCGACGAAACCCAGCACCGCCGCTTCGTTGCCGACTGACTCGCGCAGGCGGGTGAGCACCTCACCCACGAAGGGCATGCTCTCAGCGGCCTGCAGAGGGCGCAGCGCCTCCACCTGGGCCATCGTGCGGATCGGATCCTGGATCAGCGGGCCCTTGCTCTCGACGATGTCGAAGTCGATGCCCATGCCGGGCAGCGGCGTCAGGATGTCCGAGAACAGGATCACGCCATCGGGCTTGAAGGCGTGGAAGGGCTGCATCGAGATCTCGTAGGAGAGATCCGGGTTCTCGGAGCGTTCACGGAAGCCGGGATGGCGATCGCGCAGGTCGCGGTAGACCTTCATGTACCGCCCGGCCTGGCGCATCATCCACACCGGCGGGCGCTCCACCTGCTCACCTCGGGCGGCGCGCAGCAGCAGGGGGGCGGTTCCGGTCATGGGATAGGGGTGGCGAGCCGCGAACTTACCCGAGCAGAGCCCCGTTTCCGCAGGGGTGGGGCTCTGCTCGGGCCGCTTCGTCACACGCTGGGTTCGAGGCTGCCGCTGGCGGGCTCGCCAGCACTGTTCAGCACATCAGGGCGTCCCTCCTGGCTGCGGTTCTCATCCCGCTGGAACACGAGCACCGACAGCGGCGGCAGGCAGAGATCCAAGGAGTTCTCATAGCCATGGATGCCCCACTGGTCGGTGAACTTGCCGCCGAGGTTGCCCACGTTGCTGCCGCCATAGCGCTCGGCATCGGTGTTGAACACCTCGGTGTAGAAGCCCTCCAGAGGCACGCCAACGCGGTAGTGCGCGTGGCTCTGAGGCGTGAAGTTGGCCACCACCACCAACCAGCGGCCAGTGGTGCTCTCGCGCCGCATGAATGAGATCACCGAGTGGCGGTTGTCATTGCAATCGATCCACTGGAAGCCGAACTGGTCGAAGTCGTCGCGCCAGAGGGCGGGTTCTGCTTTGTAGAAGGCGTTGAGATCGTCCACCAGCCGCTGCAGGCCTTGGTGCGGCTCGTGTTGCAGCAGATCCCATTGCAGATCGCCCCAGACGTTCCATTCAGCCCTCTGGCCGAACTCCATGCCCATGAAGATGGTCTTCTTGCCGGGGTGGGTCCACATGTAGGCAAGCAGCGCCCGAACATTGGCAAATTTCTGCCAATCGTCGCCCGGCATCTTGTGGAGAAGATTGCTCTTGCCGTGTACAACCTCGTCGTGACTGAGAGCGAGCATGAAGTTCTCGGTATAGGCATACCAGATTGAGAACGTCACATTGTTCTGGTGGAATTGGCGGAACCACGGATCTAACTCGAAGTAATCGAGCATGTCGTGCATCCAGCCCATGTTCCACTTCAGATTGAAGCCGAGGCCACCGATGCTGGTGGGCTGGGTCACCATCGGCCAGGTGGTGGATTCCTCGGCGATCGAGAGAGCACCAGGGAAGTGCTGGAACAGCACATGGTTAGCCTGCTGCAGGAATTGGACGGCCTCGGTGTTCTCCCGCCCGCCGCGCTCATTCGGGATCCACTCACCATCGGGACGAAGATAATCACGATAGAGCATCGAGGCCACAGCATCGACGCGGATGCCATCGATGTGGAACTGCTCGAACCAGTACACCAGATTCGCCACCAGGAAGTTGCGAACCTCGTTGCGGCTGTAGTTGAAGATCAGCGTGCCCCACTCCTTGTGCTCACCAATGCGTGGATCAGCGTGCTCGTAGAGGTGCTGGCCATCGAAGAAGGCCAGGCCATGGGCATCCTTGGGGAAGTGGCCCGGCACCCAATCCAGGATCACACCGATGCCCTCGGCGTGGCAGCGATCCACGAAGGCGCGGAATTCATCGGGGCTGCCGAAGCGGCTGGTCGGGGCGTACCAGCCGGTCACCTGGTAACCCCAGGAGCCATCAAACGGATGCTCGGAGAGCGGCATCAGCTCGATGTGGGTGAAGCCACGAGCCTTCACGTAAGGGATCACCCGATCGGCGAGCTCGGGGTAGGTGAGCAGGCGCGCACCGGGCTTGAGATCCGCGGCTGGAACGGGCGGGCGTGGCGTGCCATCGGGCTCGATGTAAGGCTGATCGGCACTGGCGTGCATCCAGCTGCCAAGGTGCATCTCATACACCGCGATCGGCTGATCGAGCGGGTTGCGGCTGTCGCGCTCCTGCATCCAGGCGCTGTCGCCCCACTGGAAGCCACTGAGCGCTTCAACGATCGAGCCGTTGTTGGGCCGTACCTCGTGGCGGAAGCCATAGGGATCGGCTTTTTGATAGCAGTGGCCGGCCTGAGTACGAATTTCATACTTATAGATCTCGCCGGCTTTCAGCCCTGGAATGAACAACTCCCAGCCGCCGCCAAGCCGCGCCTGCATCGGATGATGGCGCCCATCCCAGCTGTTGAAGTTGCCGAGCACAGACACGCTGCGGGCGTTGGGCGCCCACAGGCAGAACATCACGCCGGCGACACCGTTGCGAGTCACCACATGAGCGCCCATGCGCTGCCAGATGTGGTGATGGTTGCCCTCGGCAAACAGATGGCGATCCATTTCGCCCATCCATTCGTCGCGGAAGGCCCAGGGATCGTGGGCCACATGCTCAATGCCGCCGCGCAGCACATGCACCTGGTATCCGCTACCGGGATCAGCGGCCAGTTCCGCTTCGAACACCCAGGGGTGATGGGGGGTCGCCATCGCCATGGCGTTACCCCCGGTCATCAGTTCAACCCGTTCGGCCTCGGGCATCCAGACGCGCACCACCCAGGTGCCGTTCTCCAGGGGCTGGGGACCGAGCACCGCGAACGGGTGGTCGTGGCGACACTCCGCCAGGCGCCGGGCATCATCCACCATCCAGTCGAGCTGAGCCAGCACAGATTCGAGCGCAAAGCGTGGCTGGGAGCTTAAGCGGCTTTCCGGGGTTCACCGTGCCCTCTGACACGGCAGCCGTCACGAGGGTCTGCTCAGCGGGCCGGCTGCGGGGCGCTGTCCTGAGGGAAGTCGATCCCGGTCACCTTGTTATCGCTGTCCATGATCACGAACAGATTGTCGCTGAGGCGGTTGAACTGCACGTTCACCAGCACCAGCCGGGCCTCCGGTGTGCTCTCCGCCTCCACCACGCGCCCCACCGCCACGAAGTTGCCGGTGAGGCGTTGCAGGTTCAACCACTTGGACTGGAGGGCCTGTGGGCTGATCTCCTTCTGGAAGTCCGGGCTGAGGAAGCTGTGGGCGGTGATGAAATTGCCGGTGCTCAGCGCCTGCACGAACTGACTGGCCACTCGGCTGGTGGGATCATCAGCCCGATCGACGTAGTAGCGGCTGATCTGCCCCTTACCGTTGAGCACAATGAAGATCACGCGCTTTCCGGCCGTTGTGGTGAGCTCCGCTTCCACCGTGCTGCTGCCAAGGCCGCTGCGAACGCTGAGCAGCTCGTAGCGCAGCACCTTCGGTTGGCTGCGGATGGTGGCCTGCACCATCGAAGGGCTGGTCAAGGCCTTCAGTTCATCCGAGAACTGGGCATAGCGGGCATTGGCATCACCGCGCTGCACGGCATCGAGGATGCGCCGCGCCGCGGCCCGGGCCTGCGCCACGGTCAGAGTTGAAGCGGTGGCCCCGGCGCTCGCCTGAGCCAGGGCGGCACCATTGAACCAAGGGGCCAGGGGCTGGCCGGCACCGGCCAGCAGCAGCGCAGCTCCCAGGCTGAGGCTGGTGAGGGTCGGGCGCAGGCGGCGCGGCATCGGTGCGGTGCTTGGGCCGGCTCAGTTTGCCCGAAGCATCGGCTCGATGCAGAAACGACTGCCAGCCAGTTCCAACTGCACGGTGATCTCCCGGTGCTCAGGCCCGCTGCCCGACAGCGGTGGCGCTCCACTGCCGGGATTGACAGCAATCTGCGGCCAGGCCGCCAGCCCGATCGAGAGGCGCAGGCGATCACCGCTCTCCAGGCTGACCAGCAGCGGTTGCAGGTGCACGCTGCGAGGCAGGGGATGCAGACAGGGATCACCCAGATGGCGAGCCACGCCGGTGCTCAGCTGGTGCACCGCACCATCGGGAGTGAGGCGCGACAGGGCCACACACAGATCAAAGCCCGGCTGATCCGCAGACGCGATCAGCGTCAGCACCGGCTGCCCCAGCAGTTCAGTGGCCTGCCTGAACGGTGCTGTGCTGAAGCAGGCCACATCCGCGCGGGCATCGAGGTCACCCCGCTGCACGGGGCCCGCATCCAGACCCAGATGACCGCCGCGGCCCGGCAGGGGCCGCCAGGGGTCATGCACGATCACGACACCGCCGCGGCCCTCCGTGACGCCAGCGCTGAGCTCCCCTTCGTCGGCATCAACCGCCGCCAGGCCGCCACTGCGCAGCCCCCAGCACTGGCCGCTGGCCTGGAGGGGGCTACGGCTCAGCCAGCCGCTGCTGCGCTGATCCTGCAGAAGCTGCGATGGCTCCAGCAGGCCAGCGGCATCCGCATCCCCATGCCCTTTGAGGTGATGATCGAAAAACGCCAGCTGCAACCGGTCGATGCCACCGTGCCAGCTCAGGTGAGTCCAGGCGCCGATGCGCAGCAGCGGCGCACCACCGGCACTGCGGCAGCGCTGCCAAAGATCCAGCACACCGCGCAGATGGGGGTCATACCAACCCCCGATCAACAGCATCGGGCGACGCCAGAGGGGCTCGGGCGGTGTATGCCGCCGCCACAGGCTGGGCTCGGCGGGATCAGCCAGCAGCCAGGCCAGGGCCAGCCCGTCGGGATCATGGCGACGCAACAGCTCGAGGCCCTGATCCAGAAAGGTGCCGCTCTCCAGGCTGCTGCGCAGGGCCTGCCAGGCGGCAGCATCCCCGCGCCGCCTGGCGCCCTGGGCAGCCAACTGCAGCCCCCAGCCCAGGCCCAGAGCCCACCAGTGACAGCCTCCGTCCACCGCCCAGTGGTGGCATTCGTCGAGGCCGGTCATGGCCGGCGCCAGCGCATCGGGCAGCTGGGCGGGATCATCACTCAGGAGCTGGGTCAGCCCCTGATAGGAAAAGCCATAGCTACCAACCCGACCATTGCACCAGCTCTGCTGCCGCAACCAGGCCAGGCTGGTGGCGCCGTCGGCCGCCTCCTGGGCGAAACCGGCAAAACTCCCCTCGGAAGCGCCGCGGCCACGCACGTCCTGCACCAGCACCGCGTAGCCATGGGCGGCGTACCAGGAGGGATGGGCGTAGACCACGGTGGAGGCGATGGCGCGGCCATAGGGCTGACGCATCAGCAGTGCCGGCCATGGCCCATGTCCCGGTGGCAACCAGAGGCGTGCGGCCAGTGCACAGCCATCAGCGGCACTCAGCTCAACATCCAACACCCGGCTCAGGCCGGTCAACGCACGTCCGGGCAGTAAAGACCAACCACATAGGTGGACAGAATCTCGGCGTCGGTGGAGCTGAGGTTCTGGCTTCTGGCCACCTTGGTGACCGCCGCAGACGAGGTGTAAGAAAGCCCCTGGCTGTTGAGCTCCTTCAATTCAGCGCAGAGTGCCCGGGCACGCTGGGGGTTCTGCTTCACCGAATCCAGCAGGGCTGAATTCGCCGCGGCGGCCAGAGGCGCCAGGCTCAGCAGAGCAACAGCCGCGCAGCTGAGGGCTGGTGGGAGGACACCAAGGCGCAGGGGTCGCAGGGTCACGGCGGGCCGGGCCCAGGGAACAAGCCCATTCCAGGGTGGCGGCACGCTGTTGACAGCGACCCAAGGGTCAGTTCCTGGAGCGACCGGCCTGACCATGCCGCTGCTGGGCCAGCTGAATCCAGCGGCGAACCTGCTGCGCCGTGATGCGGGGGGGGGCCATGCCGGTGAGGGAGCGCTCCAGGCGACCCAGCTGGGTGAGCAGCTGCTGCGGTGAGGCCTGGGCCAAGCCACGACAGCTGGCAATCCCTGCGTACAGCAGCAGGGCTGCCTCCGCCGGCTCCAACCCGAGGATGGCAACCAACTGCGCCTGACCCCGCAGTTTCAGCAACTGACGTTCCAGGGCACCACCACGGCTGGCGAGACGACGCAGATCGACGTCGGCGAGATCGGCCAGCTGCTGCCAGCTCTGCACCCCAGCGGCTTGCAGCACCAGCTGCTCACGCTCGAAATGGCGCGGCAGCGGGTAAGGGGAGACGGCGGTCGGAGGGGTCTGCATCGCTGCTGCCGGTCCCAGCGGTTCAGGTGGAAGGCAGGAGGGTGACGACGCCGCTGGCAAGGTCGCGGCTGGCCTCAGCCAGGATCACGGGTCGATCGACACCCGCTGCCTGGGGTTCAACCCGGCGCAGCCGCACATGCACCAGGCCGTGATCACTCTTGCGGCCACTTCCACGCAGGTTGAGGGCCACCTGCTCGACCGTGGGGGCATAGGCCGCCGCTGGCAGATCAGCCGGCGCGGCGGCGATCACCAGATCGCCACCGTTGTCGAACACCACCGGCACACTCACTGCTCCATCCACCACAGCCCGCGGCGCATAGCTCACGGCAAAAGCGAGGCAGGAAAGCGACAGCAGCACCGTGAAACTGGTGACTCCCACGAGGCGAAAGCGCACCCCCCAACGCAGCAGGAACGCCACCAGCGTCACCAGCAGCAGGGCCGCCCCAGCGATCCCCAGCCATTCACCGGCTGTGAGCAGAAGCGGATCAGCGCGCATGGGCTCTTGGCGATGGAAAGGACTCTTATATTGCGGCCTCCCAAGCCGCCGAGAGCCACGGGCCCACCGAGCCGCCGCCCCCGTCGCGCCCTGGGTCGGGCCCTGCCGCTGACCACCGGTGCCCTGGCCGCCTGCCTGGCAGGTGGCCTGCTGGGCTGGCAGGCCCTCGACCGCGGCGGTGCGCTGCTGTACCCACGCCTGCGCCCCTGGCTCGAGCGGCAGGTGGGGCGGACCATGGGCCATCCGCTGCAACTGGGCCCGTACAGCGGCCTCAGGCCCTGGGGGCTGGCGGTTGGCAGCTCCCGCTTTCTGCCTGGACGCGACAACCCCTCCACGATTGAGGTCGGGGCGGTGACGGTGAGCTTTGATCCCGTGCGCAGCCTGCTGCAGCAGGCCTGGGTGCTGCAGATCCGCATCCATGACGCGCGCGTGCACCTGCGTCGCAACAGCCGCGGCGCTTACTGGGAACTGGGCCGGCAGCCGCCGGGTCGCCCCATGCCCCGGCTGGGGTTGCGGATTGCCCTTGAGGGTCCGGTTCGCGTCGCCCTCCAGGCCCCAGGCGCCAGACAGCCCCAGCGGTTGACGGTCGAGGGTGACGCCGAAATCCGTCTGCACCGGCGCGAGCTGGAGCTGAGCGGCCGAATCCATCCCGCCGAAGGCGGCACCATCGCTCTGGCGCTGCGCAGCCGATGGCAGCGCAACCAATGGCAGCTGCAACTCACCCCAAGGGCACTGCCGCTGCAGACCCTCCTGCCGCTGCTGCCCAACGCGGTGCAACAGCAACTCAACGGACGTCTGCAGGGGCAGCTGCAGGGAAGGGTGCTGCTGCATCAGGGGCAGCGCTGCGAGGGAAAGGTTCTGGTGCGCGACCTGCGCTGGCGCTCGGCGCTGCTGCCGGCCCCCCTGCAGGCAGAGCCGCTGCGGCTGCGCTGTCAGCAGCGTCAGCTGTGGCTGGATCCAACCGAATTGACCATGGGTTCCTGGCGCGGACAACTGGCCGGGGGCCTCTCGCTGGCGATGCCAGCCGCCGATCAACTCAGGCTGACCCTTCAGGCCAGCGACAGGCAACGGGGTCATCGTCTGAGCGCACGCCTGCAGGGGCCATGGCGGCAACCACAACTGGCGCTGCAGGGGCAGCTGCAAGCCCTGCGGTTGCCGGGGTCTCCAGCGCGGCCCGTGGTGGTTCGAGCCGACCTTGCCCTTGGCTTGGATCCGAAACCGAATGTGCGGCTGACGCAGCTGCAACTCCGGCGTGGTGATGCCAGCCTCGAAGCCAGCGGGAAGCTATGGCCGCACCTGGATGTGCGCAGTCGGCGGGTCACGCTCGGCCAGGAGCTGGCGGCGCCCCTGGCATCACTGCTGGGCCCGGAAGACAGCCGACGGATCCAACTGCAGCTGCTGGGTCCGTGGCAGCAGCCGCAGATCAACGTCCAGGTGCAGCAGCACGCCACATCACTGCTGGGGCCACTGGAGCTGGCGCTGCGTTGGCGGCCGGGGCTGCTGCGCCTCGAGCGACTGACGACGCCGGAGCTGAGCGCCAGCGGCGAACTGCCGTTACAACCGAACCGCAGCGGCGGATTGCGACCAGGGAATCTGCTCCTGTCGCTCGACCTGCGCCGCTTCCCGCTGGAACGGCTGAACGCGCTGCTCGGCACTCGCCTGCAGGGGGACCTTCAGGCCTGGGGAGAGATCCGCGGACCACTGACAGCCCTGCAGCCCGACCTCGAGCTGGTGGTGCGCAACCCCGGTGTCGGCCCGCTGCGGCTGGAGGAAACCTGGCAGGGCCACCTGCATGCGGCGGCCGGCGGCGGCGGTCTGACGCTGCAGGCTCTGGCCCCCGCCGCTCCAGGCCGGCTGGTGGCACGGCTCGATCGACGCTGGCTACCGCTGACCCTGGATCTGGAACGCGGCACGGGTGTGCTCAGCTTGCGCGGCAGCCCGCGGCACTACAGCTGGAACGCCCGCCGGTTCCCCCTGCAGGGCCTCGCGTTGGCGATGACGATCGGGGCCGCCCCACAACCAGTGCAGGGGACCCTCAACGGCCAGGGCCATCTGGCTCTCCAACCTCTGCGGATGGAAGGTGCGGCCACACTGCTGCAACCTCAGCTGCTGGGGCTCTCGGGCCGCCAGCTGCAACTGAGCGGCTGGTGGCAGTCGCGCCGGTTCGCCCTGAATGGCCGCTGGCAGGCAGCGCGGGGCAGCAGCGTGGCCCTGCGGCTACGGGGCTCCCAGGGCGGGCCCCTCTGGAGCCGGATCGAAGCCCGCCAACTGTCACCGCTGCTGGCCCAGCAGCTGCAGCTGGCGTGGCTGCGGGCTCGCTCGGAACCTCTGCCACCGGGCGGGCTGGCCCGGGATCTGGGCGCACTGGCGATCCCGGCTGCAAACGCCACGCTCAACGATCAGCTGGCGGCCCTGCTGGCGGCACAACGGCAGCACCGCGCTGCGGGGAACGCAGCCACCAACGGCCAGATCCGTAGCAGCAGCGATCTGGACGGCCGACTCGATGTGGATCTGAACCTGGCTGGCCCACGGGCTGATCGTCTGACACTCGATCTCGATGTCCGGGGTCGGCTCTGGTGGCGCGAAGCGGGGCTGGACCGTCCCCTTGATGACGCACCGATCACGGTGCGCGTCCAGGGGCCGCTGTGGCTGGGCCGCGGCAGCTTCAACCTGCAGAACCTGCCTCTGGCCCTGCTGGCCCTGCTGACACCGGTACCCGAGGGCCTCCGCGGTGGACTCAACGTCCAGGGCTCCTACAGCCTCGGCGGGCGGCGCAGCCAACCGCGGGTCGCGGCGCAGCTCAGCCTGACCAACGGGGCTCTGCGGGATCAATCGCTGGCACTGGAGCGCGGTGAGCTGGCCCTCAGACAAGGAATCCTCACGCTCGATCTCTCCCTGCGCGGCGCCGCCGCCAGCAACAGCATCGACCTCCGCGGTCGCATCCCGCTGCGCCCCGAGCAGACCGGACTGGAGCTCCGGCTGGCCAGCCGCGGCGATGGCCTGCGCTTCCTGTCAGTGCTGGGGGGGCCAGGACTGCGCTGGCAGCAGGGCAGCGCCGATCTGCAGCTGCTGGTGCGGGGCTCCCAGGTGGACCCCGTCGCCAATGGCTTCCTGCGCCTGCGGCAGGGGGTGTTGCAGCTGGCGGGTCAGACCATGCGCGATGTGGAAGCCACGGTGCTGTTCGACTTCAGCGAGCTGGAGCTGCAGCAACTGAACGCACGCGTGGGACGCAGCGGTCAGCTGCGGGGCTCCGGCCAGCTGCCGTTGTTCGCCAGCGCCAACGAGGTGCCGCGGCTGCTGCGCCTGCAGCTGGAGCAGGTGCCCTTCACGCTGCCGCGGATGAGCGCCCAGGGGGATGGCGAGCTGCTGGTGAGCGGTTCGCTGCGACGGCCGGTCCTCGGCGGGGAAGTGCGGCTGAGCCGTGGCTCGATCAACGTCCAACCTGGCCAGCTGGCCAGTGAAGCGGTACCGGAGCGCCCAGTCACGGTGCGGGAGCTGCTGGAGGAGCGGTGGGATTTCAGCAGGCCGCTGGTGGTGATGGGGCAGCAGCTGGAGAGCACCGCCAGCCGCGACCTGCGCGACACGGTACCCAACCTGCCGTTCCTTGCCCTCAGTGATCTGCGCCTGCGCCTCGGGCCAGATCTGCGGGTGACCGTGCCGAACGTGCTGAACTTCAACACCGGCGGGCTGTTGACGCTGAACGGTCCGCTGGATCCATCGATCCGTGCCAGCGGCGTCGTACGACTGTTAAAAGGACGCCTCGGCCTGTTCACCACCAACTTCAGCCTGGATCCCGACGCCGCCAACGTGGCGGTGTTCACCCCCAGCCTGGGACTGATCCCCTATCTCGATATCGCCCTGCGCACCCGTGTGTCGGACACACTCAGCGGCAGCACAGCAACGGCTGGACCGGATCTCGCCAGCCCCTACAACTGGAACGGCAACACGGCCTTCAGCTCGGTCGATCAGCTGCGGCTGGTGAAGGTGCGCCTGGAGGCAACCGGCCCAGTCGACCGACTGGCCCAGAACATCCGCCTCACCAGTTCGCCGCCACTGCCCACGGAACGACTGGTGGCCCTGATCGGCGGCAATTCGCTGGTGGGCCTGGTGGCCGGCAATGCCGGTTCGGCGCTGGCCACGGTGCTCGGGCAGTCGCTGCTCTCACCGCTGGTGGGCGGCCTGAGCGATGCCTTCGGCCAGCGCCTCAGTTTTGCGCTGTATCCCACCTACTTCGCACCGGCCGAGGTGCAGGCCAGCGCCAATCGGTCCCGGCGTCTGCCCTCACAGCTGGTGCTCGGTTCGGAAATCGGCCTGGACCTCACCGAACGGTTTAACTTCTCGGTGCTGGCGGCACCCAACCGCAGTGACATCCCCTCGCAGATGACGCTGCGTTACCAGGCCAGTGATCGCCTCGGTGTGCAGACCTCGATCGATACCGAAGGACGCTGGCAGAGTCAGCTGCAGCTGTTCTTCCGGTTCTGATCCTTCAGGATCAGAACCGGAAGCCAGACGGACGTGCCACAGGGGAAGGATCAAGTGGTGGGCCAGCTGATCGGCATCGACCTTGGTGGCACAGCCATCAAGCTGGGCCGCTTCGATCACCAGGGCAGCCTGCTGGCGCAACTGCAGACACCAACACCCCAGCCGGCCATGCCAGGTGCAGTGACCATGGCGATCGTCGAGGCGGTGGAGCAGCTCGATCCTGAGCGGCTGGCGCCGCATGTCGGCATCGGCCTGCCGGGGCCGATGGATGCCGCCGGCCGGGTGGCGCGGGTGTGCATCAACCTGCCCGGCTGGCAGCAGGTGCCCCTGGCGGAGTGGCTTGAGCCCCAGCTGGGCCGCCGCGTCACCCTGGCCAACGACGGCAATGCAGCCCTGGTGGGGGAGGCCTGGCTGGGGGCCGCCCAGGGCTTCAGCGATGTGCTGCTGCTCACCCTGGGCACCGGCGTCGGTGGGGGCGTGCTGCTCGGCGGCCAGCTCTTCACAGGCCATGGCGGAGCAGCAGCTGAGCCAGGCCTGATCGGGGTGGATCCTGAAGGCCCCCCCTGCAACAGCGGCAACCGCGGCTCCCTGGAGCAGTTCTGCAGCATCGCCGGCCTGGGTCGACTGTCGCCTCTGGATCCGGCCGAGCTGTGCCGCCGCGCCGATGGTGGTGATGCGGAGGCTCTGGCGGTGTGGGCCCGCTATGGCCGCTGGCTCGGGATCGGGCTCACATCCTTGGTGTATGTGCTGACACCCGAGCTGGTGCTGATCGGCGGCGGTCTGAGCGCCGCCAGCCACCACTTCCTGCCCGTCGCTCAGGCGGAACTGGAGCAGCGGGTTCAGGCGGAAAGCCGCGCCGGTCTGAAGCTGCGGTGCGCCGCCCTGGGCAACGGTGCGGGCCGACTCGGGGCCGCCCGCCTGGCCCTGCAGCGGCTGGCTCAGGGCTGAGCCGCGGCCGGCTGGGCATACTGCGCCTGAGCCTGTGCCGCCGCCGTGAGCGTTCCCGATCCCTCCCCCGAGCTGCTGCAACGGGCCGCTGGCGTGCGGCAAGCCGCCATGGCGCTGGGTCAGCTGGGCGACGGCGAGCGCCGCGCCGCCCTGCTGGCGATGGCGGACGCCCTCGCGGCCGATGCGGAGACGATCGTGGCCGCCAACGCCGCCGATCTGGCTGCTGCTGCCCGCGAGGGGCTGGCACCCGCCCTGGTGGCACGCCTCAGGCTGGATGCTGACAAGCTGGCCGGCGCCATCGAAGGCGTACGCCAGGTGGCGACGCTGGCCGATCCCATCGGGGTGCGGCAGCTGCATCGCGAACTGGATCAGGGGCTGGTGTTGGAGCGCCTGAGCGTGCCGCTCGGGGTAGTGGGCGTGATCTTCGAAGCGCGGCCCGATGCAGTGATGCAGATCGCGGCGCTGGCGATCCGCTCAGGCAACGGCGCCATCCTCAAAGGCGGCCGCGAGGCCAGCCGCAGCTGCGCCGCGATTCTGGCTGCCTTGCAGCGCGGGCTGGCGACCAGCGCCGTGGCACCGCAGGCGCTCGAGCTGCTCACCAGCCGCGAGGAGAGCCTGGCGCTGCTCAAGCTGGATGGGCTGGTGGATCTGATCATCCCGCGCGGCTCTAACGCCCTGGTGCGGTTCATCCAGGACAACACCCGTATCCCGGTGCTCGGCCATGCCGATGGCATCTGCCACTTGTATGTGGATCAGGAGGTGGATGTGCCCCAGGCGCTGCGGGTGGCACTGGACAGCAAGACCCAGTATCCGGCGGCCTGCAACGCGATCGAAACCCTGCTGCTGCATCGGGCGGTGGCCAGGGATTTCCTCGCGGCCGCCGTGCCGGCCTTCCATGCAGCCGGGGTGGAGCTGCGCGGCGATGCTGCCGCCCGGGCCCTCGGCCTGACTGGCGCTGCAACGGATGACGACTGGGATACGGAGTATTCAGACCTGATCCTGGCGGTGAAGGTGGTGGACTCGATTGAAGAGGCCATGGGCCATATCGCCCGCCATGGCTCCCGCCACACCGATGCCATCTGCACCACGAATGCCACCACAGCCGAAGCGTTTCTGCGCGGCGTCGACAGCGCCGGGGTGTATCTGAACTGCTCCACCCGTTTCGCCGATGGCTTCCGCTACGGCTTCGGCGCCGAGGTGGGGATCAGCACCCAGACCCTGCCGCCCCGCGGACCGGTGGGACTGGAGGGTCTGGTGACCTATCGCTACCTGCTGCGGGGAGCGGGGCACATCGCCGCGGATTACGCCAGCGGCGTCCGCAGCTTCACCCACGCCGATCGACCGCTGTGATGGCTGATCACGGCAACGCGGCCCCTCAGGGCGACGATCGCATCGTGGTGCGCGGCCTGCGCCTCTGGGCCCATGTCGGTGTGCTCGAGGCGGAGCGCCAGCTGGGGCAGTGGTTTGAACTGGATCTGGAGCTGCTCTGGACTGTCGGCGCCGCCGCCGCCGCCGATGACCTCACGCGCACTCTCGACTACAGCCGCGCCATCGTCGCCTTGCAGCTCCAGGCGCGCACGGTCCGCTGCCTGACCCTCGAGCACTGGAGTGAGCGCATTTTCGTTCTGCTGGAGGAGCTCTATGGCGCGGTGCCGATGGCGATTGAGCTTCGCAAGTGCCGGGCACCGGTGCCGGGCTTCAGTGGCACGGTGGCCTTGCGCCGGCGCCGCCACTGGCCAGACATCACGGATCCGCTGACCACCTTCCGCTGACCACCTTCCGCTGATGATCCGCCCCCCCCTGGTGCTGGTGCACGGCCTCTGGGACACGCCGCGATTGTTTGGCCGTCTGGAGACGGCCCTGCTGGAGCGCTGCCCGCAGCTGGAGCTGTACGCCCCCCATCTGCCGCACCGACTCGGTGCCGTGCCGATCCGTGAGCTGGCCGCCCAGCTGGCAACCCTGCTGGACGCGCGCTTCGGCAGGGAGACACGGCTGGATCTGCTCGGGTTTTCGATGGGTGGTGTGATCGGCCGCACCTGGCTGCAGGAGCATGGCGGCCATCGCCGCAGCCGTCGCTTCATCTGCCTGGGCAGTCCCCAGCAGGGCACCCTCGCCGCCCAGTGGGTTCCCCGGCCCCTGCTGGCGGGCATCGCCGACATGAAGATCGGTAGCCAGCTGTTGCGGCAGCTGCGGCGTGATGCGGCGTTGCTGGCGGATCTGGACTGCCACAGCCTCTACACCACCACCGACATCACCGTCTTCCCGGGTTGGCGGGCCGTGCTGCCCAGGGGCTCGCGTCAGCCGCTGCCGGTGCTGACGCATCGACAGCTGATCACGCACCCGCGGGCCATCCAGCGGCTGGTTGAGGTGATACTGGCGCCCTGATCCTGATCCGGTCAGGGCGACTGTCCGCCGTTCGAAGCTGATGGCTGTGGAAGCACAACTGGAACGACTCGGGCAGTGGCTGCTTGAGGCCCAGATGGGCGTGGAACTGGTGCTGCTGGTGGGGCTCTCAACCTCGCTTTCCCATGCCTTCGCCCTGCTGGCCAATCGGCTGACGCCGCGCCAGATCGCGGTGCGCCTGGTGCTGGATGCGCTGGTCCTGGCCCTGGCCTTTCTGCTGGCCTCCACGATCGACCTCATCCTGCTGGCGGTTGTGACAGAGCACCCCGTCAGCCCGGGCGACTTCCTCAACGGGATGGGCGTGGCTCTGATGCCTGGTCTTCTGTACGGGCTGGTGGCAGCGCCCTACATCGCCGACCTGGTGGCGCTGACGCTGTGGTTTCTGGTGCACCTCAATGTGGTGACCATGCTGCATCTGCGCTTCGCGCTGCCATGGCCGGAAGCTCTGCTGCTGCCCACACCAGGACTGGTGATCGCGCTGGGACTGGTGGCATTGCTGTTCCGCCAGAGCTGGCAGGAGAGCTATCGCCAGCTGGCCGGCCAGCTGGAGCGCATCGGAGGGATCGCTCGATGACCATCCGCAGTGGTGTGCGCGTCCAGGTGCGGGGGGAGCGGCGCAGGATCCATCTCGCCCTGGCCGTGGTGCTGATCGGTGGCCTGCTGGCGGCGCTGCTGATCTCCCAGCGTCTGCGCGGCCTGCTGCTGGCAACCCTCAATGCAGCGGAACTGCGGATGGTGCTGATCTGCGGCGGCAGCGCCCTGCTGCTGCTGATCCCCATCGCCGGGATCGTGTCCCTGGTAAGCCAGTACGCCTTCTGGGAGGGCTGGCTGGCTGGCTTTCCGGATGTGGAGTGCCTCAGGGCCGAGAGCGAAGTCACGGCTGCCGATTCCGTTGCGGCTGAGGCAGAAACTCCACCCCGAGAAGCAGCAAACGGTGCGCCAACACAGCTGTTCGTTGTTTACCTCGACGGGATCCACCAATGCGAAAGTGATCATCCGGGGCCGATTTCGGCCTTTCTGACAGAACTGGAACAGCAGTTGCCGCAGGGCACACAGCTGCTGCGTGGCCTGGATACCTACACGGTGATGCCGGTGGCCCTGGCTGAGGACCGTGGCGGCTCCTGGTTCTGGAGACGCCTGTTTGCCTTGCAGGAGCAGCATCCCTCTGGGCTTGTGCTCCTGCTGGCCTCGGTGTTGGTGCAGGCCAACAACGTGATCAAGGTGGGCATCTCCTCTGATCGACGCTATGGACCGATCCGCCACTACCAGCTCGCACTCAAGATCGGCCTGCGCCTGCGGGAGCATGGCTTCCGCACCGCTGCAAGCAGCGAGCTGGTGCTGCTTGGTTATAGCGGCGGTGGCGAGATGGCATTTGGCGTGGCCGACTATCTCAGCCGCATGGTGCAGGTTCCGTTGCACATCATCAGCTTCTGCGGTGTGTTCAGCGGTGACCATGCGCTTGAACGGGTGGCATCCATCAGCACGGTGGTGGGGGATCGCGACCCGGTGGCAGCCTTCAGCAACATCGCCTATCCCGGCCGCACACCCCTGCTGCCCTTCAGCCGCTGGCGCCGTGCTCTCGCCGCTGGTCGGGTGCAACGCCGCTGCATCCGCGGCATGAGCCACAACGGCGCCCACGGTCCGTTCTCGAACCGCTACCGCCAGGCTGTGGTGGACGCCGTGCTGGATCTGCTGCCCGTGCTGCCGGGGTGTGCACCCGCAGCAGCACAGGAATGAGCTTGATGGCGCTGCACCAACAGGAATGGACTGCTGCTGGGCTGGCAGGCCCGCAACCGCCCCCAGGCGTCACGTTGACCAACGCCGTGATGGGACAGATCGAGCGGTAAGGCTTGCAGGGCCTGGCGGTAGCGCTCCAGAGCCAACAACGCCCCGGCGTCGGGGGCAGCTGCTGAGGCGCATTCCGCAAGCCATGCATCGCTTTGACGCAGCAACCGCTCCCGCCAGATGCCCGTGAGCAGCACAGGGAAAACGCTGCAGGTAGCCTCCATCGCCTGCTGCAGCAGCGCTGTGGTGTCGATGCAGAAGCCGAGGCAGCCGTAGCCCCCATAAGGAAGCGCGAGAGTGCTGGCCAGGCGGTTATGGATCAGGGCCATCACCTCGGTCAGATCGATCAACTCCAGCAGGCGTTGATCCCTGAAGACAGAACCCACGTAGCGCACCGTGCCATTGCCGCTGTCGTTCTGCCAGGGGCGGTGCAGATCATTGAGTGGCTTCCAACCGCAGAACCCCTCATTACCCTGGTAATACTGCAGCCGCAGCAGAGCTCCTTCCCCGTGCTCAAGGCTCAGCTCAAGGGCGGTATGAGGGAGCAGCGCCACGGCTTCCTCGCCATGGGGGTCCAACAGACCGGTTCGCAGCGGTAGCCCCAGCGGCACCTGTCGCCAGCCACGCGCTGTGCCGCCAGCCGCAGGCAGACAGGCGCCCAACCCGAAGCTGGCGATACTGGCGCGCAGCCGGGCGCTGACAGACCACCCCCTGGCCTGCAACCAGTTCAGCCACTGCCGCCCGCTCCAGCAGCCCTCAAAGCACCAGGCTGGCGCGCCGTTGTGGCGATTGCCGGCCAGACGGTTGAGCAGCTGAGCCGCAAGCGTATTCAGACGGCGAGCCGATGCAACCTGGCTGTAGGGCAGGCCGAGGTTGCGCAGAATCAGACCGCCCAGCAGCGTTTCAGAGCTGACCGCAGCCGGCGTGGGCTGATGCACCGCCGCGGTCGCCAGCGCTGCCGAGGCATCCTCAGCATTCGCTTCGGCGGCGGCCTCGGCCAACAGGGCTTCAAACGCTGCTGCTGTAGCGGGCAGGCTCAGCGACTGCCCCTGCCAGATCACCGCATCAGAACACCAGAGCGCCAGGGCGCCGGAACCACTGCCGGCGGATGGGAGCAGGTGGGGAAGGTCATCAACCAGGGCCGCCAGCAACTGCGGACTGAGCAGCCCCTCCTGCACCAGCATCGCCAGGCTCTGCAGCCGCGGTGGCAGGTCCGCCGGTGCCAGACGCCAACCGCGGGGCAGCAGCCAGAGCAAGGGCAGCAGCGAAGCTCTGTTGAACTGAGCCGCAAGTCGCCGCAACCAGGCCTCGCGACTCAGTCCAGAGCGAAAGACCGTCTCCTCCAGGGCCTGATGCAGTGACAGCAGCGGCACCGGCGATGGCCAGCCGGGATCAAGCGCCAGAGGGTCCAGGTGCCAGCTGAGGTCAGGGCTGCCGGACATGGGTGGGGCATTGCTGCCCCATGCTGTCCATCACAGCCGCGGTTGACCAGCGCGAGGATCGGCTTGCTCACGCCGGCCCGTTCAAATCAGGCAATTCAGGCCGGTACCAGACCGGTGTGACGAATCAGCGCCTCACTGCTGGGCCGACGACCGCGGAAGGTCTCGAACACCTCAGCCGGATGACGGCTGCCCCCAAGGCTGAGGACCGTGTCGCGGAAGCGGCGACCGGTGTCGCGGATTGCTGCCTCGTTCTCCAGGCCCACCTCCTCAAAAGCGCTGAAGGCATCAGCACTGAGCACCTCGGCCCACTTGTAGGAGTAATAGCCGGCGGCATAGCCGCCGGCAAAGATATGCCCGAAGGAACAGAGGAACGCATCTTCATCGATCGGTGGCAGCACCGTGGTGGTTTGCGCGATGGCGCGCCGCAGCTGCTCGGGACTCTGACCACAGCCGGGATGCCACTGGCTGTGCAGTTTCAGGTCCACCAGGGCGAAATGCACCTGACGCAGGGTTGCTGCAGCTGCCATGAAGGTGCGGGCCGCCTGAAGCTTGGCGAACTCAGCCTCCGGCAGCGGTTCACCGCTCTGCCAGTGGCAGGTCATCCCCAGCAGGGTGGCGCGGTCGTAGCACCAATTCTCCATGAACTGGCTGGGCAGCTCCACCGCATCCCACTCCACGCCGTTGATGCCGGCGGCCTCGGGCCGCTCCACGGTGGTCAGCATGTGCTGCAGGCCATGGCCGAACTCATGGAAGAGGGTCTCCACCTCCTCGAAGGTCATCAGGCTGGGGGTGTCACCCACCGGCGGGCTCTGGTTGCAGATCAGGTAGGCAACTGGCAGCACCGGCGTGCCATCGGGCCGGCGCGAGCGCACCAGGCACTCATCCATCCAGGCGCCACCGCGCTTGCTGCCAGGGCGGCTGTAGGGATCGAGGTAGAAGGCGGCGATCGGTTGGCCGGAGCCACTGCCGGCGCCGCTGCCCTCAAGGATGCGGAAATAGCGCACATCCGGGTGCCACACCGGCGCTTCACCATCGGCCGCTTCGATCGTCACGTCGAACAGGCGGCCGCAGAGGCTGAACAGCCCCTCCAGCACCCGCGGCAGCGGGAAGTAGGGACGCAGGGATTCGCTGTCGAGCTCAAAGCTCTCCCGGCGCAGCACCTCGGCCCAGAAACTCACATCCCAGGGCAGCAGGTCGTCGGCTTCGGGGGCTCCGTGGCGGGCGGCGCAGGCGGCCAGGGCCTCCAGCTCCTGACGGGCCACGGGCAGGGCGGCGGCCCGCAGCTCCTCCAGCAGCCCCTCCACGGCGGCTTCCGTATCCGCCATCTTGGCTGCGAGACTCACCTCGGCCCAGTTGGTGTAGCCGAGGCGCTCGGCCTGCTCACGTCGCAGCTCGAGAATGCGCTCGATCAACGGCCAGTTGTTCAGGGGCTCGCTGGTGTCGCTGCCAGCCTCGCTGGCGCTGACGGCCGACGCTTCTCCCTGGCCGGATGCACGGCTCACGTGTGCGCGGTAGACCCGCTCGCGCAGGTCGCGGCGGCGGCTGTACTTCAGGAAGGGGGCATAGCGGGGCATGTCGAGTCCCAGCAGCCACGGACCGGCCTCGGGCGTGGCATCGTCATCACCGGCAGCGCGGGCGGCCTGGGCAAGCTGAGCCTTGAGGCTCTCGGGCAGGCCCTCCACCTCAGCCGGATCGCTGAAGCGCAGGGTCCAGCCGTTGGTGGCATCGAGCAGCTGGTTGCCGAAGCGGGTGGACAGCTCCGCCAGCTCCTGGCTGGCGGCGTTGAAGGCCTGCTGCTGAGCGCCGCTGAGACCCACGCCCCGCAGCTGCATGTCGCGCAGCTCGGCCGCCAGGATCCGCTGCTGGGTGCCATCGAGCTGGCCTGCTGCACCGGAACCGGCTGCTTCGTGCTGCAGCTGCAGCCGCTCAAGGGCTCGATAGATGATGCGGCTCTGGCCGACGCGGTTGCCGAACTGCACCACCGCTGCCTGCTGGCCCGCATGGGCCTCGCGCAGCTCGGGGCTGTTGCAGACGCCATTGAGGTGGCTCACGACTCCCCAGCTCCAACGGAGCCGCTCACCCAGGCGCTGCAGCGGATCCATCACGGCAGACCAGCTGAGAACTCCATCGGCCTGGGCCAGCTGCGCCTCCAGCTTCTGCTCGATGGCGCTGAGCTCAGCCTCCAGGTCGGCGATCAGGCCGGGAATGTGGGCCGTGACGGCGTCGGGGGTGATCGCCTCGAACACCGGCAGGCCTTCTCCCCGCAGGACCTCAGGCAGGGCAATGGCGCTCGGGCTCATGGCAGCGGCGGATCGGATGCCGCCATTCCAGCCCAAGCGGGTGCCGCGCTGCGGTTCAGCCGAGGGCGGGAAGCCGAAGCGCCACCACCGTGTGAGCAGCCAGCTCCTGGGCCAGGGCGGTGGTGGTGGCCTCGTAGAGGTCGATGGCGATACGCGGCCAGAAGCCGATCACCAGGGTGGGCACCAGCAGGGTGAGGCCGATCAACAGTTCGCGCGGCTTCATGTCGCCCACCACGGCCAGGGCCGGGATGCGGGGGCCGAAGAACACCCGGCGGCAGAGACTGAGCAGGTAGATCGGCGTGAGCACCACACCGATCGCGGCCAGGATCACGGTGATCACCCGGAAGCCCACCGTGAAGCCGTCGTTGCTGGTGACGCCAAGGAACACGGTGATTTCGCTGACGAAGCCGCTCATGCCAGGCAGGGCGAGCGACGCCAGCGAGCTGGCCACAAAGAAAGCGAAGGTGATGGGCAGCACCTTGGCCAGTCCGCCCATGTTCGGGATCGAGAGCGTCTTGGTGCGCTCGTAGAACACGCCGGTCACGAAGAACATGGCGGCGGCGATCAGGCCGTGGCTGATCATCTGCAGCATGGCGCCACTCATGCCAAGGCTGTCGATGGCACCGATGCCAAGCAGAACAAAGCCCATATGACTGACGGAGCTACAGGCGATGCGCCGCTTCACGTTGTCTTGCGCGAAGGCATTGAGGGCGCCGTAGACGATGTTGACGATGCCCAGCACCACCAGGGCCGGCGCCAGCTGCAGGTGGGCTTCGGGGAGCATCTGCACGTTGAAACGCAGCAGGGCGTAGCCGCCCATCTTCAGCAGCACTCCCGCCAGCAGCATCGACACCGGCGCATTGGCCTCACCGTGGGCATCCGGCAGCCAGGTATGAAGCGGAAACATCGGCAGCTTGACCCCGAAGCCCACCAGGAAGCCGAGGTAGCAGAGCAGTCCGAACACGCCGCCGGGGGAGCGGGATGTGAGTTCGCTGAGGTTGAGGGTGAAGGGTCCGTTGAGGGCCAGGGCCAGGCCGCTCACCAGGATCAGCAGCGACGCGGTGGCGGTGTAAAGGATGAACTTGGTGGCGGCATACTGGCGCTGTTGTCCTCCCCAGATGGCGATCAGCAGATAGACGGGGACCAGCTCCAGTTCCCAGGCCAGGAAAAACAGCAGGAAGTCCTGGGACAGGAACACCATCGCCTGAGCCGAGGCCTGCAGCAGGAGCAGGGCGAAATAGAGGCGTGTCTTCTTCTGGATGTTCCAGCTGGCGGCCACCGAAAGCAGCGTGACCAGACCGGAGAGAACGACGAGCGGTGCGGAGAGCCCATCAGCCGCCAGCGACCATTCCAGGCCGAGGGTCGGCAGCCAGGTCACCCGTTCAACCAGTTGCAGGCCGGCCTGGGCACCGTCGTAATGCTGGCTGAAGACGAACAGCATCAACAGCAGATCGGCCAGCAGCGTGCCCAGGGCGATCGTGCGCGGCAGCCTCGGATCGGTGCCATCGCCGGGCAACAGCATCAACAGGGGGGCAACCACGCCCGGCAGCAGGGTGATCAGGCTGAGCCAGGGGAAGGCTGCCGTGGCGCCGAGGGCGCTGACGCTGGACGCGGCCATCAGGGGCAGGTTGGCGTCCATCGCAGCGTCGGGCAGGTCAGGGTTCGATGCCGAGACGAGCGGTCAGGCTGTCTGCAGGCGTTTGGAAGTCTACGTTGAGACTTGTCTGGGCTGGGTATTTATACCCATCGAAATCTCGGGAAGGGTGGCTCGGACCGCTGCTGCCCGCCTGGATCCGGACAGCACCGGCGGCTGGCGCGCCAAGCCGCAGGCTCAGACGCCGCCGTCAGTTGGCATCCGGCAACGGCTGCCAGCGACTGCCCGCCTGCTGCAGCTGCAGCACCTCAGCTCTGGAGGCGACGCCCTCGCTTTCCCAGGCCCGCACCATCGCCCGACTGACCACTGCCGCGCAATCGCGGCTGGCCAAGGCCAGGATGCTCGGACCAGCACCGCTGATCACACAGCCCCAGGCTCCGGCGCCGATGGCGGCCTCACGCACCTGGCGGCCGCCCTGGATCAGACCCCAGCGATAGGGCTCATGGATGCGGTCATGCATGCCATCGGCGATCAATTCACCATTCCCCGTTCGCAAACCCTGCAGCAGCAGGGTCAGCGAACCCAGATTGGTCACCGCATCCGGGATCGAAATCGTCTTGGGCATCACCCGGCGCGCCTCGCTGGTGGAAAGGCGGATCGCCGGGATCGCCACCACCGGGATCACCTCCGGTGACCACTCGCAGCGCACCACGCGCCAGCGGTGCGAGGCCGCCTTGGCGGTCATGCACAACCCCCCCAGCAGCGAAGGCACCACGTTGTCGGGATGGCCCTCGATTTCGATGGCCAGTTCCAACAGCTTCTCGCGGCTGAGCGGCTCACCGATCAGCGCATTGGCTCCCATCAGACCCGCCACGATCGCCGTGGCGCTGCTGCCCAGCCCGCGCGCCGGCGGTACCGCCAGCCGCACTCGCGCCTCAACGGCGATCGGTTGCTCGCCTGCTTCCTTCCACACCCGCTGCGCGGCTCGGTACACCAGGTTGTCGGGCCCACCGCGCAGATGCGCGCCCTCGGTGCCCTCAATCACGAGCTCGAAGCGTTCGCCATCACCCTCGATGCAGCGCATCGCGAAGCGATTGTTCAGATCCAGGGCAGCCCCCAGACAATCAAAACCGGGGCCGAGGTTGGCCGTCGTGGCGGGGACATCCACCACAACCCCCTGTCCGATGCGGGGGCGCACCATGTGATCTGCTCTGCTGGGGCCAGTGTCCCACCCAGGGGGAACGGCCCGGCAGTCCTCAGCCCAGCTTCAGGCCAGGAGCATCCGCGCCCGACAGGCGGCGCTGAAGAGGCCCGCATCACCATCGACCACGGCCATCAGCGGCACCTGCTCCACCACGGCACTGAGGCGTCCCTTGGCCAGGAAGGGCTGCAGAAAAGCCGGCGAGCGCAGCTCCGCGAGCAGTTTGCCGGCCGTGCCCCCCCCCACCCACAGGCCACCGAGACAGAGGGTCTGCAGAGCCAGATCGCCGGCGACGCTGCCGTAGGCCCCCAGCCAGAGGTCGAGGGCGGCACGGGCCAGGGGATCACCGGCGGCGGCCGCCGCGGCCGTCGCGGCTGGCAGATCGCCGCCATCGATGGAAGCCAGGGGGTGGTGATGGCCATCGGGGTGGACCGCCAGCCGCCAGCGCATCACCTCCCCCAGACCGGTGCCACTCACCACCCGCTCGATCGAAAGGCGCTCCAAGCCCAGATCCTTCAGCAGCCAGCGCTTGAGCTGCCACTCGTGTTCGCTGCGGGGGGCGAACTCGGCATGGGAGGCCTCGCTGGCCACCGCCACCAGCCCCGTCGGGGTGGGCACACCGATCGCCACACCGAGGCCGGTACCGGCGCCGAGGATTGCCACAGGGGCCTGAGGGTCGCGGCCGCCGCCCTGCCGCAGCAAGTGCTGCTGGTGGGGCTCCAGATGGGGCAGGCCGTAGATCAGTACAGCGAAATCGTTGACCAGCTCCAGCTGATCGAGGCCGCACGCCGCCGCCAGGGCGCTCTGCTCCAGCGACCAGGGCAGATTGGTGAGCTTGACCCGGCCGCCGCGCACCGGCCCGGCCACAGCAAAGCAGGCGTGGGTTGGCCGAGGCTCATCAGCGGCCGCGGAGGCCAGGAAATGATTCACCAGACCAGCAAAGTCCTGCCAGTCGGCCGAAACGAAGCGTTCGCTGCGGCCCCGGATCAGGCGGTTCCCCTCCAGGCGGTAAAGAGCCAGGAGGGTTTTGGTACCGCCGATATCACCGGCGAGCAGAGTGGTCATCGATCCAGGGGTGAACGGCAGCGGTGGTGCAGCTGTGCTGAGGCTGCTCGCGATCAGAGGGCGGCAAGCCCAAGGCCAGCACCGCGATCCTGATTGGCGCGGGCCGCGGCCTCCACCAGCTCCGCGAGGGCCCGAGTGCCGAGATCACCTTCACGGCGGCTGCGCAGGCTGAGCTGGCCACTCTCGGCTTCCTTGGCGCCGATCACCGCCAGCACGGGGATCTTCATCTGTTCGCCGGTGCGGATCAGCTTGCCGAGGCGATCGCCGGAGGCATCCACCGTGGCGCGCACACCAGCGGCCTTGAGCTGAGAGAGCACCTCAGCGGCATAGGGCCGCACCTCATCGGTGACGGGCAGCAGGCGGATCTGCTCCGGTGCCAGCCAGAAAGGAAAATCACCGGCATAGTTCTCGGTCATGATCCCGAAGAAGCGCTCCAGGGATCCGAAGATGGCGCGGTGAATCATGATCGGGCGCTGGCGTGTGCCATCGGCTGCCACATATTCAAGATCAAAGCGCTCAGGCAGGTTGAAATCGAGCTGGATCGTGGAGCATTGCCACATTCTGCCGATCGCATCCTCGATCTTCAGATCAATCTTGGGACCATAGAAAGCGCCACCACCCGCATCAATTTTGTAGGCCCAGCCCTTGCGGTTCAGAGCTTCGATCAAGCCGTTGGTGGCCAGCTCCCACACATCGTCTTCGCCGATCGATTTTTCGGGCCGAGTGGAAAGATTAATCTCGTAGTTGCGGAAATCGAAGGTGGAGAGAATTTGCTCGGTGAGATCCAGAATTGCCAGGATTTCATCACCGATCTGATCCGGCAGGCAGAACACGTGAGCGTCGTCCTGGGTGAAGCCGCGAACGCGCATCAGGCCGTGCATCACACCGGGGCGCTCGTAGCGGTAGACCGTGCCTAACTCGGCCCAGCGAATCGGCAGCTCCCGATAGCTACGCAGGGTGCTGGCATAGGTCAATACGTGGAACGGGCAATTCATCGGCTTAAGCTGATATTCACGCTCATCCACCTGCATCGGGCCGAACATACTCTCGCTGTAGAAGTCGAGGTGACCGGAAGTTTTCCAGAGGCTGATATCAGCCACATGGGGTGTGTAGAGCAGTTCGTAGCCAGCGTTGAAGTGCAGCTCCCGCCAGAGGTTCTCGATCAGCAGCCGCATACGGGCGCCGCGGGGATGCCAGAACACCAGGCCGGCGCCAGCTTCATCTTCAATCGAGAACAGATCGAGGTCGGTGCCGAGGCGCCGGTGGTCGCGGCGCTTGGCCTCTTCCTGGCGACGCTTGTATTCGACCAGCTGTTCAGGGGTTTCCCAGGCGGTGCCGTAAATGCGCTGCAACTGAGCGTTCTTCTCATCACCACGCCAGTAGGCGCCTGCCACGCTCTCCAACTCAAAGGCCTTGGCATTCAGCTCACTGGTGTTGGCCACATGCGGACCAGCGCAAAGATCCCACCAGTCATCACCCAGGGTGTAGAGGGAGATGGGCTCACTGATGCCGGCCAGGATCTCCAGCTTGTAGGGCTCATTCTGCGCCTGAATCCTGCTCTCAGCCTCAGCACGGCTGACCTCGATCCGCTGCAGAGGCAATTTTTTATTGATGATCCTGATCATCTCCTTCTTGATGGCTTTGAGGTCGGCCTCGCTGAAGGGATCAGGGCTGTCGAAGTCGTAGTAGAAGCCGTTTTCCGTCCAGGGACCAATGGTGACCTGAGCCTTGGGGAACAGCTTCTGCACCGCCATGGCCATCACGTGACTCATCGAATGGCGAATTCGCAGCAGCTGCTCGCTTTCACTGGTGCGGGGCAGCTGGATCGACGCCGGCTCAGCAGGCGTGGTGCCTTGGCCACCGGCGCTGCTGAGGGACGGATCGGCAGTGCGGGTGGCAGTCACGGCGGCTGAATGGCGATCCCGAATCTTACGCAGCGCAAACCGGAGCTCCCTAGGCTTGGCCTGTGAGCCAACCGACCCCACCCGGACCGACGCCGCCTCCTTCGCGCGAGTCGGCTGAGCTGCTGGATCAGCTGCTGGAATCCCTGTTTGGCGACTTTGTGTTCTGGTTCGAGCGGGGCCTGGTCTTGCTCGATCTCACTCCCGCGCATCTCCTGCCTCCCCATGAGCATCGGGACTTGCGGGCGGGCCTGGAGGAAGCCCTGCGGGCCCTGAGCGCCACCCGCTCACTGCGGGCCGCCTGCAGCACCCCGATGGCGATTGATCTGGAGGCGATGGCCCCCTGGCACCGGCTGATGATGCGGGTCTGGAGCCTTTCGGCGATGCTGCGCGTGGCTGGTGTTGCCCTGCCGGATGATCAGCGCGCGCCGCAGGTCTGAGGTCCTCAACTGGCGGGACTGCCTGGCGCCGGCCACGGGCCCGTGGCCGTGGCTGGATCCGCGTTGAGGCTGGCTTGATAGAAGCGCTGCAGCTCGGTCGCGCTCTTCACCGGCTGGCCATAGGCGCTGCGGCCATTGAGGGCGGGAAAGGAGGCCCACTCCCTGGCCAGAACCGCCATCACCCGCGGGGTCAGCCCCTCGCGGTCGATGGCATCAAGCACACCGCGACGATCGACCAGAAACAAGGCTGCCTGGTCCTGCTGCTCCGGGCGAAAACTGGAGAGCCGCAATCGGCTGGCGGCCTCCTTCCAGGTGCCGGGCAGGAACTGATAAGCGCCGGCGGCTGCGCTGGTGTAGCGCTTCACCACAACGATTTCGGGATGGCGAGCCAGGCTTTGGAAGCGACCTCCCCCGTAGAGGATGTGATAGCCCTCGCGACTGCCGTGTTTCCAGGTGCCTTCGGCGTAGCGGATCGTGTTCAGCAGGGCCTGTCGCCGCGGCGTGATCACATAGGGCTGGCCGGGATGATCGGCAGCGCCGTCGCTGGAGGCGGCTGATCCGGAGGGACCCTGCAGCAGTTGCGAGACCGCCAGCAGCAGCGCCGCTGCGGAACAGACACTGGCAGGGGCTGACCACCGGGGTAACAGTCGGCGAATCCGCAAGCAGAAGCGTGGACAAGGTCAACCGAGACTGCTGTCCCGCCGAGTCCAGTGGCGAGACCTCCACAACCCTCTGGACAAATGCGTCTCGCTATGCATCAGGTGACTGTCTGGGTCCAGACTCCCGCTGAGATTCGCTGGACTCAGGAACAGGTCCGAGGATTGATCAGGGGCCTTAATCTTTTCTTCGGAACTGATCAGCGTCGCCGCGGCTCAGCTGGCTGCCAGGAAGCCCAGGGCGGAGCGGGTGCGCTCCAGAGTGGACGCCGCCACCGCACCGGCGCGCTCACGGCCACGGGCCAGCACGCGATCGAGTTCGGCCGGATCGGCGCTCAGCTCGGCATGGCGTTGCTGGATCGGTCGCAGGGCCTCCACCAGCACCTCGGCCAGCAACGGCTTGAACGTGCCCCAGCCCATGGATGCACACTCGCTGGCGGCAACCTCGCGGCCCTTACCGCTGAGCAGGGCATATAGACCGAGCAGGTTGTCGGTCTCCGGGCGTTCGGGATTGCCAAATTCGAGCCCCATCACCGGATCGGTTTTGGCGCGCTTCACCTTCTTGGTGATCAGCTCCGGCGGATCGAGCAGGTTAATGCGCGAGCCCTCATTGGGGTCGCTCTTGCTCATCTTGCTGCGGCCATCGGCCAGACTCATCACCCGGGCCCCCTCCTTCAGGATCAGCGGCTCGGGCACCTTCAGCACCGCCATGATCTCCCCCTTGTCATCGCGCTGACCAAAACGGGCGTTGACCCGCTGCTGGGCAATGTCCCGGGCCAGCTCAAGGTGCTGCTTCTGGTCTTCGCCCACCGGCACCAGATCAGCGTCGTAGAGAAGGATGTCGGCGGCCATCAGCACCGGGTAGTCGAGCAGACCAACCGAGACCTGATCCCCCTGCTTGAGCGCCTTTTCCTTGAACTGGATCATCCGCTCCAGCCAGTTCAGCGGCGTGATGCAGTTCAACAGCCAGCAGAGCTCGCTGTGGGCCGGGACGTGGCTCTGCACGAACACCGTGCTGCGCTCCGGATCGATGCCACACGCCAGGTAGAGCGCGGCGGTGCTGCGGGTGTCGGCGGCAAGACGCTCCGGATCGTGCGGCACCGTGATCGCATGCAGGTCGACCACGCAGAAGAACGTGTCGTGGCTGTCCTGCAGGTCGACCCAGTTGCGGATGGCTCCGAGCCAGTTGCCCAGATGCAAGGAGCCCGTGGGCTGAACGCCGGAGAGAACCCTGGGGCGTGGCATCCGAGATCGCAGGCAGATGGGGCGGATTCTGCCTGCCGGTGAGCGACGGCCCACCGGCACCGCCCCAGCGCGCTCAGGCCTCGGTGTCGGCCTCGCTGCCCTCACCACCCTCGGGGGCGGCAGCAACCTCTTCGCTCAGCTCGGTTGCAGGCTCTTCGCTGGCCTCGCTCACGGCCGCAGGGGCCGCCGGGCGGGCGGGGCGGGCGAAGGGGTTCGGACGGCTGCTGGGCCGCTCGCTGCGCTCGGGGCGATCACCACGACCACCACCGCGGCGCTCAGCCTGGGGGCGACCGCCTCCGTTGGCACGATGCTGCGCCAGCACATCATCCAGCTTGCCTTCCTCAAGCAGCTGAGCCACCGTGCGGATCGAGAGGCCCAGGGCCGCCACGGTCGAACGCAGACCGAAGGCTTCCTGCACCGCACGGGCGGCGCGCATCTCGTTGTCGCTCAGGCGGATCCGGAAGCCGCCGGGCTCGCGGTTGCCGCCCTCACGGGGACCCCGGTTACCGCGGAAGCGCTCGTTCTGGCCAGACTGCTGGCTGCTCTGGAGGTCACCGTCGGCCATGGCCGCACACCCTGAAAATCAGGGGCAAGTGTGACGCATGGCCGGCGGCTGAGGCCAGCACCAGTGCAGCCGATGGGGGTCTGGGCTGTCGGCGCGGGCCAGCACCAGCAGCGGCAGGGGCTTGGTACCCCGCTGTTCAAACGGGCGGCGGTAACTGGACAGCAACTCGAGATAAGCCGCCAGGGTCCAGCCATGGTTGCCCTGCTCCTGCATCCGCCAGAAGCGCTGCAAAGCCGCAGCGCAGGCCCGACGACCGAACTCGCGCCAGCATTGATCCTGGGCGTCGAGCTGGCTCAGCCCATCGCGGCGCAGCTGGCGGAAGCGCACCAGCTCCGGGGCATCGGCACTGGTATCGGGGGGCAGCACCTGCGCCAGCCGCCGCACCGGCACCTCCTGCAACCGCAGCCAGCAGCGATCGAGCAGCAGCACCGGCAGGTCGCCGTGCCAGTGACCTTCGTGCTGCAGCTGCGCCAGCAGCTGATCGGCCCGAGCCTGCAGCCGCGGCGTCAGCGGTGCCTGCAGCTCAGCCATGGGCTCCACGGAAGGTGATGGTCGGGATGGCGTATTCCCGAGGTTCGAGGTGGATCGTGCAGCGCACCTCGCCGAACCGGGCCGCCAGGTGCTCCTCCACCAGCTCCGTGATGCGATGGGCGGTGGGCAGATCATTGGCATCCACCACCATGTGCAGCTCGATGAACACGCGCTGACCGAGCACCCCACGGCTGGCGATGTCATGCACGTTGAGCACCCCAGGCACTCCCATGGCCACTTCGTGAATGGCCTCAGGCGCAATGGCAATCTGATCCACCAACCAGGGCAGGTTGTCGCGCAGCACCGCCCAGCAGGCTCGCACCAACAGCAGACAGAGGGGAATGGCCACGGCGACGTCGAACCAGCTCTGGCGCAGCCAGACGGCACCGGCCAAGCCCAGCAGCACCATCACGGTGGTCCAGATGTCGCTGGTGGTGTGGCGCGCATCCGCCAGCAGCAAGGTGCTGCCGAGGCGACGGCCCTCGCTGCGTTCATAGGCGGCCAGCAGGATGTTGCAACCGAGCACCAGCAGCAGCAGCAGCAGGTCGTGACTGTCCATCCGCAGCGGCTTGAGGCCGGTGGCAATCCGCTCCACCGCCGTGCGCAGGATCTCCAGCGCCGTGAACAGGATGAAACCAGCGATCGCCAGGGCGCCGACCGCCTCGTATTTGTCATGTCCGTAGGGATGGTCGCGGTCGGGCTGGGGATCCGAGAGGCCATTGGTGAGCAGACCCAACAGGCTCGACAACCCATCGGTGGCGCTGTGCATCGCATCGGCCAACACCGCCAGGGAACCGCTGAGCAGCCCGAGTACCAGCTTGAGCAGGCTCATGGCCACGTTCACCGCCAGCGCGGCCAGCAGAACACGCTTCACCGCAGCCCGGTTGTCGCTGCGAGCGGAGGGCCGGCCCGTCGGCGCGATGGCGCTGGAGGCGCGGGCAGCTCCCATCGGTATCGACAACCTGGCACGACCTCCAGGCTATGGGTTCCGGCTCGCCATCACCAGCTCGGCCAGGGATGATCCTCCCGAAGCCCGTTGGTCGCCGTCCTTGACTCCCGCCGAGCCCGCCGCCGAGACAGCCACGCCGAGTCCGAGGCTGAACTCCGCCCCGGCAGCCCTCCAGCGCGTTGTGCAGACCGCCAGCGGCAGAGGCAGCCTGGCGCTCCTGAAGCGCTTCTGGCCCGCTGCGGCGGTGCTGGGGGGCGGGGTTGTGCTGCTGGACAGCCTGCACGGTGCCCTGTCTTCCCTGCTGAGCCTGGCGATGGCCTCAGCTGGCCTGTGGTTGCTGGCGGGCCGACTGCGGCCGGGCCGCTCGCACCTGCCCAGCAGCAGTGCAGGCTGGCTGGAGCGTCTGGAGACGCTGCTGGATGGATTCGCACGGCTGGATCCGCAGGGCCAAGGTGCAGCGGAGCACCCGGATCAGCAGCGCCGCCAGCGCCAGTTGGCAGAGCTGCGCCAGCGGCAGGGACGCACCCATCTCGAGCTGGCGCTGGTGGGATGCCGCCACTGGGAGGAGCAGCAGCAGGGCGCGCTGCTGGACGCCTGCCGCAGCCCCCTGCCCCTGCGCGTGCACCGCAGCCATGCCCTTCCGCCCGCGGCCGACCACTGGCAGTGGCCGGAGGCCTTCCGCCGCTGCGACCATCTGATCTACCGCCTGGACCTACCGCTGAAGGCGGCGGACCTGCGCTGGCTTGAGGCTGTGCCCCAGGGCCAGTCCGTGTGGGTGTTGGTGGATTGCGCTGATCCCGATCTGTGGCCGAGCCAGCACCGGGTGCTGCAGCTCCAGCTGCCCGAACCCTTGCGGGAGCGCTGCTGGGCCTGGTCACCAGAGCAGCCGGAGCGGCTCAAGGCGGCGCTCGCGCCGCTGGCTCAGCAGCTGGCCGATGAGGCCGCACGGCTACCGGAGCGCACCGAGCGCCGCAACCTGGAGGAACTGCACGCGCACTGGCAGCTGGAGCTGGAGGGCCTGCGGCGCCGGCATTGGCAGCAGCTGCTGCAGAGCACCCAGTGGACCGTGGCCGCCGGGGTGCTGGTGGCACCTGTGCCGAGCCTCGATCTGCTGGTGCTGACGGCGGCCAACGGGCTGATGCTGCGGGAGATGGCGCGGCTCTGGGATTGCCCGTGGTCGTTGGATCAGCTGCAGGCCGCGGCGGTGCACCTGGCCAGGGCCGCCCTGAGCCTGGGGGTGGTGGAGTGGAGCAGCCAGGCCCTGGGGGCCGTGGTGCGGCTGCATGCCGCCACCTGGCTGGTGGGAGGGGCACTGCAGGCGCTGAGCGCGGCTTACCTCACGCGCGTTGTGGGCCGTGCCATGGCCGATTACCTGGCCCTGGCAGCCGGGGTGCCGGAAGCGGAGCTGGAGGGACTGCTGCAACGCCAGGCACCACTGCTGGTGGCCCGAGCCGCCGAGGAGGAGCGCATCGACTGGACGGCTTTTCTGCACCAGGCCGGGCAGTGGCTGCAGGAGCGGCAGCGGCTGGCATCAGGCAATCCTCGGCCGGCCCAGGCGGCCTGACGCGGACGCCGCCTGGGCTGCCCCCCGGGCAGGCCTGCCTTGAGATGGTCAAGACTTTGCATTACTTCACGAAGGCTTCATGAAGGCCTTCATGAATAAACAAGAAGCTCCGCGAACTTAATTTTTCCTTCCGGGAAGGTTTCTTGTTCATCCGTAGCGTTGGCCGGTCACGTTCGCTTCTGCGAATCCCATGACCTCTGCCCTTCGCGGCGGCCGCGCGTCCAGCTGGACCAGCTTCTGCCAGTGGGTCACCTCCACCGACAACCGCATCTATGTGGGCTGGTTCGGTGTGCTGATGATCCCCTGCCTGCTGGCGGCCACCATCTGCTTCATCGTGGCGTTCATCGCCGCACCGCCCGTCGACATCGACGGCATCCGTGAGCCCGTTGCCGGCTCTTTCATCTACGGCAACAACATCATTTCCGGCGCTGTCATCCCCAGCAGCAACGCCATCGGCCTGCACTTCTATCCCATCTGGGAAGCCGCCAGCCTCGACGAGTGGTTGTACAACGGCGGTCCCTATCAGCTGGTGGTCTTCCACTTCCTGATCGGCATCTCCTGCTACATGGGGCGTCAGTGGGAGCTGTCCTACCGCCTGGGCATGCGCCCCTGGATCTGCGTCGCCTACAGCGCCCCTCTGTCTGCAGCCTTCGCCGTCTTCCTGATCTACCCCTTCGGTCAGGGCTCCTTCTCCGACGGCATGCCTCTCGGCATCAGCGGCACCTTCAACTTCATGCTGGTGTTCCAGGCTGAGCACAACATCCTGATGCACCCCTTCCACATGCTGGGTGTGGCCGGTGTGTTCGGCGGCAGCCTGTTCTCCGCCATGCACGGCTCCCTGGTGACCTCCTCCCTGGTGCGTGAAACCACCGAGAGCGAGAGCCAGAACTACGGCTACAAGTTCGGCCAAGAGGAAGAGACCTACAACATCGTGGCTGCCCACGGTTACTTCGGTCGCCTGATCTTCCAATACGCCTC
>JBEBCC010000019.1:0-3865 GCA_041158125.1 Cyanobacteriota bacterium | reverse complement strand
GCACTCAGGATCAGACCCGCCGCGAAAGCCCCCAGGGCGGCCTCCAAACCAATGGCTTGGGCGGCGAAGCACGACACGGTGAGCACCAGGAAGCTGGCCACGGCCACATCGCCGGGGGCCTTGAGACGATCCACCACCCAATCGAAGGCCGGCGCCGCCTTGCGGCTGAGCACCAGGGCCACGGCCACAAAGGCAATGGCCGCGACGCACAGCTTCAGCAACGGAGCCACCGTGAACGTGCCGCCGCCCACCACAGCCACCACCACCGCCAGGATCACGATGCCGAGGATGTCGTCGAGCACGGCGGCACCGATCACGATCTGGCCCTCGGTGCGCTTCAGCCACTTGAGCTCGCCGAACACGCTGGCGGTGATGCCGATGGATGTGGCGGTCATCGCCGCTCCGGCGAACACCGCAGGGATCAGGGACACGTGAAACAGCCACACCAACCCGGCGGTGCCAAGAGCGAAGGGCAACACCACCCCCGCCACGGCCACGGTGCCGGCCTGAACACCAACGGCCACCAGCTCATCGAGTTCACTTTCAAGCCCCGTGAGAAACAGCAGGGCAAACAGCCCGATCTGCGACACCGCCTGCAGGCTCGGGAAAGACTCGTTGTACAGGCTTTGCACATCGCCAGGGAGAATCTCCGCCAGAGAACCCAACAGCGAGAGCAGGGCGGCGTTGATGGGAGCCTGGGTTTGGGGCGGCACGATCAGGTGCAGGCCCGACACGCCGATCAAGACGCCGGCCACGAGTTCGCCAAGGATCGTGGGCAACTGCAACCGCACCATGCCCTCGGCAATGGCCCGGGCCACCAGGAAGATCACCACAAAGCGGCCCACCTGGATCAGGGTTTCCGCCACTTCAACCTGATGGGCGCTGATCGCAAACAGAGAAACTGTCACTGGGGGGAGGAGCATGGATGGACACCAACACAACAAGTTGCGATGGGCATGCGGTGGGCATGCAATGAACAACTGTGAGACGGCTAACGCATCAGACGACTAACGCCTCAACCGTTCCACATCAGCGGAATCTGGCAACAAGCCGCGATCCAGCAATTCCTGGTGAAATGCCTGACTAAGGCGACTCTCCGGTGAGAAGCGGTTGACCTGAGCCAGCAGCAACAGCGTGCGCAGGCTCAGCCAAACCAACACGACACCAAAGAGGAGCGTTATGACCACAGCGGCCAAGCCAGATGTGAGCGCCATGATGGAACGATCAACGGCCAGTTGGGGCGAGCCATGGCTGGCGCTCATCCCCCCATCACGATCTCAGATCAAGGCATAGGCAACGCTAATCACCAAGCAGAGTTCAACACGGCAACACAACAGCCAAGACGCCGATCCGAGGCCAAGCACTAGGAGAAACAAACAAGGCCAGATGGGTGCCAAAGCCTTTCCAGGCCTGGCATCAAGCCGCCATCAACATCAGATAGCACCCGGGCAATTGAACTGGGTCGGAGCCCAAAAGCTGGCCAACATGACGGACACGGCATCCGGGGGGAAGCCCCACCCAGGGGCGCCGCGTGATCCCTACATTCCCGCCGACCCGCTTCTCCAATCTCCAGGAGATCTCCAGTGTCGGATTTTCTCGGCTTATTTCTTGAGCAGCTCCAGTCACCAACGCTGGGCTTCCTCATCGGCGGCATCGTGGTGGCCTCCCTCGGCAGCCAGCTGGCCATTCCCGACTCGATCTACAAGTTCATCAGCTTCTTCCTGCTGATGAAGATCGGGCTCACCGGTGGAATCGCCATCCGCAATTCCAACCCATCGGAAATTTTCCTTCCCGCCATCGCAGCGGTGCTGCTTGGTGTGGTGATTGTGTTCATCAGCCGCTTCACCCTGGGCAAGCTGCCCGGCATCAAGGTGCCGGATGCGGTGGCCACCGGCGGTCTGTTCGGTGCCGTCAGCGGCTCCACCCTGGCGGCCGTGTTGCCCCAGTTGGATGCGGCCAAGGTTCCCTACGAAGCCTGGACCGCCGCGCTCTATCCCTTCATGGACATCCCGGCGCTGGTGACAGCGATCGTGGTGGCGAGCGTGTACCTCAGCAAAACCACCGGCAACGCCTCTGAAAAGGTGGAGATCTGGCCGATCATCAAGGAAAGCCTGCAAAGCTCAGCGGTCACGGCCCTGCTGCTGGGGGTGGCCCTCGGGATCCTCACCAAGCCTGAGCCCGTTTACGAGAGCTTTTTCAACCCGCTGTTCCGCGGGTTCCTGGCGGTGCTGATGATCATCATGGGCATGGAAGCAGCCCAGCGGATGAATGAGCTGCGCAAGGTGGCCCAGTGGTTTGCCATTTATGCATTCTTCGCCCCGATCGTGCACGGCTTCCTGGCCTTCGGCGTTGGTATGATCATCCACAAACTCACCGGCTTCAGCATCGGCGGTGCGGTGGTGCTAGCGGTGATCGCCGCCTCCAGCTCGGACATCTCCGGTCCGCCCACCCTGCGTGCCGGCATTCCCTCGGCCAACCCCTCCGCCTACATCGGCGCCTCCACGGCCATTGGCACCCCCGTGGCGATCGCCATTTGCATCCCGCTGTTCATCGGCATTGCCGAAGTGATGCTCGGCCGCTGAGCCGATCAACAACCTTCAACCCCTACACGCTTAATCCCATGAGCCAACAAGTTTGGAAGCTGGTGATCGTGGCAGAGGAAATCCTCTCCAAAAAACTGGCGAAGCTGATCAAGGAGGCCGGCGCCACCGGCTACACCGTGATGGCCGCCGGCGGGGAGGGCAGCCGCAACGTGCGCTCCACCGGCGAACCCAGCGTGTCGCACACCCTCTCCAACGTGAAGATTGAGGTGCTCACCGGCACCCGCGAACTGGCCGACAAGATCACCCGAGAGATCGAAGCCAAGTTCTACGCCGATTACTCAATCATCACCTACATCTCCCAAGTGGAAGCCCTGCGCGACCACAAGTTCTAGCGGGGAGTTCGGCGCGGCATTGACCCCGTCCATGCAACTGGCTTGGACGGGGTTTTTCATGCCAGCCCACTGACGCTCAGCCTGGGACCCCAAGCGATCTGGATCCGATGAAACTGCTCGACGACAACCGCTTCCTTGCCGCAATCCACAGCTACGAACGGCAGCTGGCCAAGTTGTTGGCCATCCTGCTGGCGGCTGTGATTGGCCTGGCCGCCATCCAACTGCTGGTGGGATCCGGGGCCAAGATGCTGCAGGCGGAAACCAATTGGTTTGATGGCAACCTGATCAACCTGCTGGATCGGCTGCTGCTGATCTTCATCGCCCTGGAGGTGCTGCAGAACGTCACCGCCTACCTGCGCGACCAGGTGGTTCAGATCGAACTGGTGTTGCTGACAGCCCTCACTGCCGTGGCACGCAAGGTGATCGTGCTGCCGCCAGGCACCGAGAACAAACCGATCCTGATGGTGGGTTTTGGGGTGATCGTGATCTCTCTGGCGGGTGCCTATGCGTTGGTGCTCATGGCCCGGCGGGCCAACGCAACGCCCCAGGCACCCCAGGGCTGATCTCAAGCTCAGCCCGGCAGGATCACCCGATCGATCACGTGCACCACGCCGTTGTCGCAAACGATGTCGGCGTTCACCACCGTGGCGTTCTTCACCTCGAAGGGGGCAGCGCGGCGAATCGGCACCGGCGCCCCTTCGAGGCTGTCCCACTGCTCCTGGCCCACCAAGGTGGCCTGGGGATGGGCGCCCGCCAGCACGTGGTACTTGAGGATCCGCGCCAGTTGCGGAAGGTTGTCCACGAGGGTTTGCACGGTGCCGGGGGGCAGGGCGGCGAAGGCATCGTCCACCGGGGCGAACACCGTGAACGGTCCAGGCCCCTCCAGGGCACCCCGGAGCCCAGCGGCATCCACGGCCGCCAGCAGGGTGT
>JBEBCC010000018.1:0-20490 GCA_041158125.1 Cyanobacteriota bacterium | reverse complement strand
TGGTAGCCGGCAACGGCGAACTGGAATGTGATGGCAGCCGCATCCCGGCGCAGCCGGGCACGACGCTGCTGGTGCCGTGCGGTGCCATCCACCGCGCCACGGCCGGCGCCCAAGACCTGCTGATCGTCGAAGTGCAACGCGGGTCGCTGCTGCAGGAGGACGACATCGAGCGCCTGGAAGACGACTACGCCCGCTGCACCGAACCGCCGGGCTGAGGCCCAGTGTTAAGATCAGATTTCAGCCTTTGTGTAAAGGGCAAGGCAGTTCTTCAACGGGTGTCTGCCGGCCTGTCAGCGAAGGAATTCCCAGGCCCCGGCCCGAACCAGTGACCCATACCTCCCTTGAGAGCGTGAACAGCTCGGCTGATCTGCGCGCGGCTGAAGCCTGCGCCGTTGACCTCAGCGCTCTCGACCTCAACCTCGACACCCCCGGCAACGACAGCGTCAGCACCACCGTGATCGGGCCGGTGGCGGAAGCCAACGGCTTCGCCGCCTTCGGCTTCGCACCGGAGCTGCTGGAGGCCCTCGAGGCGATCGGCTACAGCGAGCCCTCGCCGATCCAGAAGGCCGCCATCCCCGAGCTGCTGCTGGGCCGCGACCTGGTGGGCCAGGCCCAGACCGGCACCGGCAAGACGGCCGCCTTCGCCCTGCCGCTGCTGGCAGGCCTCGACCCCAACCAGCGCAGCCCCCAGGTGCTGGTGCTCACCCCCACCCGTGAGCTGGCCATCCAGGTGGCCGATGCCTTCAACAGCTACGCGGCCAGGATGCCGCACGTGCGGGTGCTGCCGATCTACGGCGGCGCCGACTTCCGCGATCAGATCGCCCGCCTGAAGCGTGGTGTGCAGATCGTGGTGGGCACCCCCGGCCGGGTCATGGACCACATGCGCCAGGGCACCCTCGATCTCTCCGGCCTGCGCAGCCTGGTGCTGGATGAAGCCGACGAGATGCTGCGCATGGGCTTCATCGACGACGTGGAGTGGGTGCTGGGGCAACTGCCCGAGCAGCGCCAGGTGGTCCTGTTCTCGGCGACGATGCCTTCGGAGATCCGTCGCATCTCGCACCAGTACCTCAACGATCCGGCCGAGATCACGATCCGCACCAAGGGCTCGGATGCCAGTCGCATCCGTCAGCGCTTCATCACCGTCAATGGTCCCCAGAAGCTGGAGGCCCTGAGCCGTGTACTTGAGGCCGAAACCAAGGAGGGGGTCATCATCTTCGCCCGCACCAAGGCGATCACCGTCACCGTGGCCGAAGCGCTTGAGGCCAAGGGCTACGACGTGGCCGTACTCAATGGCGACGTCGCCCAGAACCAGCGCGAACGCACGATCGAACGCCTCAAGAACGGCACGGTCGATGTGCTCGTGGCCACCGACGTGGCCGCCCGCGGCCTGGATGTGGACCGCATCACCCTGGTGGTGAACTACGACATCCCGTTCGATTCCGAGGCCTACGTGCACCGCATCGGCCGCACCGGTCGGGCCGGCCGCAGTGGCGACGCGATCCTGTTCATCACACCGCGGGAGCGCCGCTTCCTTGGGGGTCTGGAGCGAGCTGTGGGACGTCCCATCGAACCGATGGAGATCCCCAGCAACGCCACCATCAACCAGAACAGACTCGATCGGCTGCGTCAGCGCCTGGCGGCCGCCCTGGAGCACGCCCCAGGCAGCGACACCGTGACCACCGGTCCGGGTGAGGAACAGCGGGCCGAGGAGCGGGCCCTGCTCTCAGAAATTCTGCAGCGCGTGGGTCAGGAGGCCGGCGTCAGCGCCGAGCAGCTGGCCCTGGCCGCCCTGCAGCTGGCGGTGGGCGATCAGCCCCTGCTGGTTCATGGCGATGAGAGCTGGCTGCGCCAGCAGCCTGGCGCCCGCGACGGTCGCCGCAACGACCGCTTCGGAGAGCGGGGCGGTGAGCGCGGTGGTGACCGCGGCCCCCGCCGCGGTCCGCGGGAGGAGGCCGGCCCGCCGGAAGCGCACATGGACCGCTACCGCATTGAGGTGGGCTGGCGCGACCGCGTCAAGCCGGGCAACATCGTCGGGGCGATCGCCAATGAGGCCGGACTGAACGGCCGCAGCATCGGCCGCATCCAGATCTTTGACGCGCACAGCCTGGTGGACCTGCCCAAGGGCATGCCCGAGGAGGTTTTCCAGGGCCTGCGGCGCCTGAAGGTGATGAATCGCGAACTGCAGATCAGCCGCGCCCGCGCCTGACCCGGTTCAGGCGCAGAGCCCGGTCAGGCCCTCGCTGAAGGTCCCGGTGGCCAGCACGCTCACCTGCTCCAGGCTGAGCCGCTCGATGGCCACCACCAGACCGGGCTGCACGCTCTCGGATTCGCAGGCCACCAGGCTCTGCAGCAGATCGAACTGGTCCTGAGCTGTCAGCTCACCATCCTCGCTCCAGGCCAGGCTCCAGGGAACAGGTGCCGTCATCGGGGAAACTCGGTAACGGATGTGCGTTTGCTGACAATGGAACCTTAATCGGGGATCAGCAGGCTTCTTCCGCTTGCCTTCGCTCTTGCTTCAAGGCTCTTTACGTGCGGCTGCGGCAGCGGTGGGCCGATGACAACGCCCCTGCCGCAGCCGCGCGGCACCAACCAGTGCCGGGCACACCGCCCTGTAGGGTGAGGGCGATTCCAGGGCTCACGGCCTCCAACCGGAACCGCAGCATCCACGAATCAGTGTCCAGGTTCCGTTGAAGGAATGACCATTTACGTCGGCAACCTCTCGTTCCAAGCTGAACAGGAGGATCTGCTGGATCTCTTCAGCCAGTACGGCGAAGTCAGCAAGTGCAGCCTCCCCCTCGACCGGGAGACCGGCCGCAAGCGTGGATTCGCCTTCGTGGAGATGGCGAACGACGCCGATGAGCAGAAAGCCATCGACGATCTCCAGAACGTCGAATGGATGGGTCGAATGATCCGCGTCAACAAGGCCACCCCCCGTGAGGGCGGTGGTGGCGGCGGCGGCGGCGGCGGTCGCGGCGGCTACGGCGGCGGCGGTGGCGGCGGTCGCGGCGGCTATGGCGGTGGTGGTGGCGGCGGCCGCGGCGGCTACGGCGGCGGCGACCGTGGCGGCTACGGCGGCGGCGACGGTGGCTACGGCGGCGGCGGCGGTTACGGCGGCGGCGGCGGCGGCAACCGCTGGTGAAGTCCCTCGGGAGCTCCGGCAGATGGGGCTCCCCCGATGCCAACCTGCAAAAAACCCCGGAGGGCCTCCAGCAGTGCGGCCTTCCGGGGTTTGCTCTAGGGGCGAGGGCCGGCCAATGATGGGCTCTGCTGACGAACCCACCCCCGCAGCAGACTCTGAGCCCGGGTCTTGCTCAGCCGGCGAGCTTTAAATCCTCAACTTCCATGAGGTCATGCAGCTGATCCCGCTGCCACTCGCGGCGGCGCACCTCGGTGGCAGGGCAGGTGGGCTGAAGTTCGCCTTCGCGGGGCTCCGGCAGGGCCTGGCGCAAAGCCCGGCGGCGCAGCTTGGCGGTCCAGCGGTGAAAACGGTGGAAGGATCTCGAACGCATCATGGGAACCTCCTTCTGGAGACAGCACCGGTTTACTGCCGCGGTGGCCAGGACGCTGCTACAGCGGTCACAGCTTCACAGTCCGGCGGGGAAACGCCACGGCCACCCCATCGGGTCAAACCCCATCAGAGCAACCGCATCAGGCCGTTGAATGGCCTCCATGGCAGCGTCCCTCGTCCCAGTCCCAACTAGCCCAACCGGCGCCGGCACGCCGGCGCCGCTGCAGCGTCTGCTGCGCACCCTTCGCCCCCACAGCCGCCTGGTCTGGCTGGCAGCCGGATGCTCGGTGCTCAACAAGCTGTTCGACCTGGCCCCACCGGTGCTGATCGGCCTGGCGGTGGATGTGGTGGTGCGGCGCAACAACGCCTGGCTCACCGCCTTCGGCGTGGACAGCGTGCCGGGCCAGCTGACGGTGCTGGCGGTGCTCTCGTTCCTGATCTGGAGCGCCGAATCCCTGTTCGAGTACCTCTACGCCATGCTCTGGCGCAACCTGGCCCAGGGCGTGCAGCACGAGCTGCGCATTGAGGCCTGGGATCACCTGCAGCGCCTGGAACTCGGCTTCTTCGAGACCAGCTCCAGCGGCCGCCTGCTGGCGATCCTCAACGATGACATCAACCAGCTGGAGCGCTTCCTCGACCACGGCGCCAACGAGCTGCTGCAGCTGATCACCACGGTGCTGGCGGTGGGTGGGGCGATGGTCTGGCTGTCTCCTGGAGTGGCGGGGGTGTCGTTCCTGCCGATTCCGGTGATCCTCTGGGGCTCGCTCAGTTTCCAGCGTCGTCTGCAGCCCCGCTACCGCGAGGTGCGCGAGCGGGCGGGCGATGTGGCCAGCCAGCTGGCCAACAACCTCGGCGGCATGCTCACGATCAAGGCCTACGCCACCGAAACCTGGGAGACCGAACGGCTGCGGCGCGCCAGTGAGGCCTACCGCCAGAGCAACCGCCGCGCCATCCGCGTCTCGGCCGCCTTCATTCCGCTGATCCGCTTCGCGATCCTGTTCGCCTTCCTGGCGATCCTGGTGATCGGCGGCCTGCAGGCCTGGCGCGGCGAGATCGCGATCGGCTCCTACTCCTTTCTGGTGTTCATCACCCAGCGGCTGCTATGGCCGCTCACCAGCCTCGGCCGCACCCTCGACGACTACCAGCGGGCGATGGCCTCCACCCAGCGGGTGCTGGATCTACTGGACACACCGATCGCGATCGCCGGCGGCGGACGCGCCCTGCCGGTCCGCGCCGTGCGGGGGGCCATCCACTTCCGCGGCGTGGACTTCGCCTACCCCGGCCGGGAGCCGCTGCTGCAGGGCTTCGATCTGGACGTGCCAGCAGGCAGCACCATCGGCATCGTCGGCGCCACCGGCTCCGGCAAGAGCACCCTGGTGAAGCTGCTGCTGCGGCTCTACGCACTGCAGGGAGGCAGCATCAGCCTTGATGGCCAACCGATCGAGACGCTGCAGCTGGCGGATCTGCGCCGGGCGATCGGGCTGGTGAGCCAGGAGGTGTTCCTGTTCCACGGCACGGTGGCCGAAAACATCGCCTACGGGAGCTTCGAAGCCACCGCCGAGGCGATCGCCCGGGCGGCGGAGCTGGCGGAAGCGGACGCCTTCATTGAGGCCCTGCCACAGGGTTACGCCACAGTGGTGGGCGAGCGGGGTCAGCGGCTCTCCGGTGGGCAGCGCCAGCGCATCGCCCTGGCACGCGCCATCCTCAAGAACCCGCCTGTGCTGATCCTCGATGAGGCCACCGCAGCGGTTGACAACGAAACCGAGGCCGCGATCCAGGCCTCACTGGATCTGATCACCGCCGATCGCACCACGCTGGTGATCGCCCACCGGCTCTCCACCGTGCGCCACGCCGATCGGATCGTGGTGATGGATCAGGGCCGGATCGTGGAGAGCGGCAGCCACGAGCAGCTGATCCATGCCGGCGGTGCCTACATGAACCTGTGGCGGGTGCAAGCCGGCCTGCGCCCGAACGAGGCCCTGAGCCTGTGATCAGCGACGGGCAGGCGGCCAGCCAAAGAACTGACCGCCGCGTACGCCAGGCGAGAGCTTCGAGTCAAGGCGGGTGAAATAAGTTGTGAGAATGAAGAGTCCCGCCCTGCAACAGTCGCCCCCGCCAACGCGGCGTCGACGCCGCGATGAGGTCCGGCCGATGCTGCTGGCCATGACCTGCGGCCTGGCCGGGGGCCTGGCCCTGGCCGTTCCCTTGCGGGATCTGCTGGCGGGCCAGATGCTCGGGCCGGTGCGGCAGATGGCCAATCCGTTCAGCGCCTGGACGGGCCTCGGCGATCGCGAGGTGGTGATCCTCGGCACCGATGTGGGCGGCGGTAACACCGATGTGATGTACACGCTGCGGGTGCAGAGCGGCATCACCAAGCTGACGCAGGTGCCACGCGACACCTACATCGAATCCAGCAGCTTCGGGCCGCTCAAGGCCAACGCCCTCTACGCCATGGGCGGGCCGGAAGCCGTGAAGAGCGAGCTCTCCCGCCACCTGAACCGCCCGGTGCAGCACCACATCCTGGTGAACCTGTCGGTGATCCGCCGGCTCGGTGACGCCCTTGGCGGCCTGGAGGTGACCGTGCCCAAGCGCATGGTGTATCACGACAATACGCAGGGTCTGCACATCGATCTGCAACCGGGCCGTCAGGTTCTGCGCGGCAACGACATCGAGGGCTTCCTGCGCTTCCGCCACGATGAGCTGGGCGACATCGGCCGACTCGATCGGCAGCGGCTTCTGCTCAAGGCCCTCTTCGATCAGATCACCCGGCCCGAGAGCCTGGTGCGCCTGCCGGCCCTGCTGGCCGCCGCCGGCAAGGACCTCAAGACCGACCTCGGCCCGATGGAGATCGGCGGCCTGATCACCGCCATGGGCGGCACCCAGCTCGATGCTGAGCGGCTCGGCGGGCGGCCGTTCATGCGGGATGGCATCAGCTACTGGCAAGCTGAATGGCCGGCCGCAGCCAGCAGCAGCGATACCAGCGGCAGGCCTGAACGTTACCGGCTGCTGTTCTGAGGGTCAGAGTCGGGCGTGGAGCCCGACCCGGCCCCATAGGCCGCCGGCACCACCAGAAGGAACAGCCACCACCACACCAGCACCGCCGCGGCCAGCGGCACGGTGAGCCACCACAGCCGCAGCCACCACCAGCTGCCAGCCACCACAGCCACGCCGGTGAGCAGGATCGACCATGGTTGGCACCACCAGGGCTTGAGGCGCCAGATGTCGGTCCCGGCGGCCGGCTGCACCCGATCGGCCTGCTCAGCCATGGCCGGCTCCCGACGGACCGCCTCCGCTCAGGTGGTCCCCGCCATTGCCGCCCTCGCCGTTGCCATGGCTGCGGCCGTGCTGCGAGAGCACGATCAAAGCCAGCACCAGGGCCGCTGCGGCCAGCACCGGCGTTGAAGCGGCCACGGTGACCCCCAGAGCGGCGGTGAACCAGATCGAGGCGGCGCTGGTGAGGCCGTGCACCTGGGGGGTGCGGCTATGGCGGCGGCCGGAGCGATCCACCAGGATCTCGCCGGTGCCCAGGAAGCCAATGCCCGTGGCGACACCCTGAATGGCGCGGCTACGCGCATTGGCATCGGCGCCGGCCGCCAGCACCATCAGGCAGGCGCTCAACCCCACCAGCACGTGCACGCGCACGCGGTTCGGCTGCGGACTGCTGAAATGCTGAGCGCGGTTCCAGCCCACGGCCGTGCCGCACAGCACCGCCAGGCCCATGCGCAGGATCGCTTCGAGATCAGGTGTGAGCTGCAGAGGCATTGGCATGGCCCCGATCTAAGGCAGGAGCGGCCCGTTGGCCATAGGCTCCCGCCAGAGCGTTGCACCCGGCGGCGCCACCCCGGTTCCAGGCCCATGGATCCGCAGCTGCTGCGCAACTGCCTGAAGATGGCCGTGGCCGTGTTCATCACGGCGGCGATCGCCGTGTGGTGCGAGCGGGTCGAGTTCATCTGGTACCCGCTGCTGGCGGTGATCATGGTGGTCGACGACCAGGACGATCAGACCGTGCAGGCGGCGATGGGCCGGATCCTCGGCACGGTGGTGGGTGGCCTGGTGACCTTCCTGGTTCATACGGCGCTCAGCGGCTGGCAGGGCGTGATGGTGTCGCTGCTGTTGATGATTCCGGTGCTGCGGGCCTTCGGCTGGCAGTCGAGCCTGAGCACGGCAGGGCTGCTCAGCGTGATGTTCCTGATGATCCCCAGCCATGAGGCGCTGAACTGGGACTACGTGTTCAACCGCGCCCTGGACACGGTGGTGGGCTGCCTGGTGGCCCTGGCGGTGGGGCTACTGTTCTGGCCGCGCACCAGCTACCACGAGCTGCGGGCCGCCGACGGCCGCCTGCGCCAGAGCCTGGCGGCCCAGCTGCAGCGCTATGAGCATTGGCTGCAGGGGCCACCGGCGTTGCCACTGCCGGCGCCGCTGAACGTGGCACCGCTGTCGGCGGATCTGGCACGGATCGAAACCCTGGTGAACCGCGAGCGCAGTGGCCCGCGCCACCGGCGCCTGCGCGCCAGCGGCTGGGAGCGACGGCTGATGCTCTGGCGCCAGGCTCAGCAGCACTGGATCGCCTGGGAGCGACTGCTGCACGGCCTGCCGCCGGGCCTTGATGGCGACTGCCAACCCCTGGCCAGCGGCATCCGCGCCCTTGCCCGCCAACTGGCGGGGGGCACGCAGCCAACGCCAGCGCGCGATCCAGCCACCTGGTGCGCGCTGGCCCAGGCGCGGGGGATGCCGCTGCTGCCGCTGCTGGCCCTGGCGGAGGAGCAGCGGCCGCTCCACGCCAGCCTCGGGGCGATCGGCCGGAGCCTGCCGCCATGCTGATGAGCCGCGCCGAGCTGCGCCTGGCCGTGACGGCGGGATTGGCCAATGGCTTCGCCAGCATCAGCGGCCTGCCGTTTGGGATGTACCTGCCCCTGGCGGTGCTGGCCGTATGCACCGGCACCTACGGCGGCTCGCTGGAGCTGGGCCGCCAGCGGCTTCTCGGCAGCGTGCTCGGCTCGCTGGTACTGCTGATCGGCTACCACAGCCTGCAGGGGCTGCCATTCCCCCTGGCGATCGCGATCACGCTGGCGGTGCTGCGCGGGCTGGGCAGCTGGCTGGGGCTGCAGGTGGGCTACAAGGTGGGCGGCATCATCGTGGTGATGGGCTGGGTGGTGCACGACCAGCAGCTCGGCAGCTGGCTTGCCCTGCGCCTGTTCTGGACAGCCCTCGGCATCCTGATCGCCCTGCTCAGCCTGCAGCTGATCTGGCCGAGCCAGGCCCTGGCCACGGCCCTGCGCAGCTACAACCTGCTGCTGTGCCAGCTGCAGCAGAGCCTGAGAGCCCTGGCAGCGCAACTGCAACCGGCGTTCGCCTCGGATCAGAGGCCAGGCTCCGCACCGCTGACGCCACTCCAGATCCGTGGCCTGCGCTTGCAGTTGCTGGCACTGCGGCGCCAGCGCCCCAGCCTGGCGGGCGAGCTGGGCAGCAATCCGCAGCGCCATCCGGCCTACCAGCTGATGCTCAACCTCGACGACGTGGCCTCTCGGCTGATCACCAGCATCGGCGGCATGCAGCGACACAGCCCGCCGACCTCGCTCGATGCCGCCCTGGTGGAGCGGCTGCACCGGGCCGAGGCGGAGCTGCTGCTGCTGCTGGTGGCGCGGCTGGATCTGTGGCGCCAGCACCTTGAGCCGGGATCACGGCAGCGGCGACGTCTGCCGCGGCCACCGCAGCCACCGCTGCAGACGCCGCTCACCTGGCTGGAGCTCACGCGCGAGCTCAACGACAGCGGCGCCAATGCCGCCTCCCTGGATCGGCTGGAGCGCATCGCCGCGCGGCTGGTGCTCTGCCGGCAGGCGCTGCAGGCGATCAGCGACGGTGAACGCCAGTGGGCCGCAATCGTGCCGGGCTGAGGGGAGCCGGCCGGAGGCTGACCGATCGGAACCTCAGCCCTGCGGCCGCGACGACCACCAACGCTCAATCCGGTAGCCGAGCAGCACCAGCAGCACCACCAGCCAGAACCACAGCTCAGGGGGATTGGCGTTGCAGAGGATCAGCAACAGCACCACCTCGGCCACCAGCCAGGGCAGCTCCTGGCGCAGCAGCTGGTTACGGATCGGCAGACGCGGCAGGGGCATGGCGAGCGCTCAGGGCAGGGGGCCGGGCTGGCGCAGCTCAGGCAGGTTCCAGCGGCGATCAATCGGCAGGCTGCGGTAGCCGCCGGTGAGCGCCCGCAGACCAGGCAGCGCATAGCTCAAAGGACTGCGCCATTCCACATAGGCATGGCTCTGAATCGTGAGACCCTCGCGCACGGGGAACACCCCGCTGCCCTCGGAGAGGGTCCAGCGGTAGCCATCGAGGCTGCGGGAGTCGCGCTCGAGGGCGATCTCGGCGCGCATCACCGGGCCGCTCTTGGTGAGCTCGCGCGCCAACTGCGGGTTGCCGGTGGTGGTGGAGACGTCGTCTTCTGTGGCGGGGAGGCTGAGCACCTGGCTGACGCGGCCGATGATGCCGCCGAAGCGGCCCCGCTGGTTCCAGCGGGGCACCACCTCCACCGGCAGACCGAGCGGCAGGCGGCGGGCATCAGCGGGGGCGAAATAAGCCACCGCCTTGAGGGGGCCATCACCGGCGGCGGGCTGGGCGGCACGGCCGATCGTGCCAAGCCGCTGGCCGTGGGCAACGGTCTGGCCGGGGATCACCTGCAGATCGAGCACGCGGCCATCGCGCTCGGCCACCACCTGGCCGTCGTAGGCAATGCGGGCCTGGGTGACGCGGATCTGCCGGCGCAGGTCGCCGATCTGATAGCGGCGCTGCAGGGCCTGGGTCTCGATCTGCAACTTCACCTGCTCATAGGCCGTCTGCACCTTGCGGCGATCGATACGCACACCATCAAGGTTCACGGATGTGTTGGTGAGCCCCTGCTCGGCGGACACCACTTCGGTGGAGAGGGGCGCCACCACGTCACGGCGGCTGAGCCATTCGAGGTTGCGCAGCTTGCTGGCATAAGTGGCCTGCAGGGCGCGGTAGCGCACGCTGTCGTCGTCGAGCTTGGCCAGCGCGGTGTCGACCGCCAGCTTCTCGGTGGCGAGGCGCAGGCGATCGCGCCCATCGAGATCGCGGTTGATGCGCTCCAGCTGGGCCAGGTTGCCGCGCTGTTGCTGCAGCTGCTTCTCCAGCACAGGCAGATACAGGGTCATCAGCACCTGGCCCCTGCGCACCGGCTGACCCGTGCGCACCGCCACGCTCTGCACCTGGCCGGCAGCGCGCGCGTTGAGCACACCGGCATTTTCGGGATAGATGAGCACCCCGGAGCCGATCACCTCGGTGGGCACCGGCCACAGCAGCGCCCAGAGGCCGATCAGTGCGCCCATGCCCGCCAGGCATACCCCCACCTGGTCGTGGTCGCTCAGGCCAGCCCAACGGCCGCGCACACCGGCAAACAGGCCTGGGGTGGAGGGCAGGGGTGAAACCTCGCTCATGGCCGCCAGCATGCACGGGCTAAGCCATCTTGGCCAGGTCAGGGCAGACTGCAGCACACTTCAGCAGCTCCCAGGTTGCGCGTGCAGCGTCAAGGCCGCCAGGCGCGAGACCCGATCCAGTCCGCGGCGCCGCGCTGGCTGGGGATGCTGTGGACCCCGGCGGTGCTGGCCCTGCTCCAGGGGACGCTTCTCGCACAACCGCAGCAGAGGCCCAGACAGGTGGCCCCGGCGGCCAGCACCGCCACACTGGAGCGCAGCTGGCGGCAGCTGGATCAGCAGTTGCGCGCCCTCGACGCCCTGATCCCCCCGGAACCCGGCCCGGGCACCACCACCCGGCAACAGGCGTTGATGCCCGCGGCCGAACTGCCCGCCAACCTGCTGGCCCCCAATGCCGCGGCCAGCGGCCCGCTACCCGCCGGTGCCGGGGCGGCGCCGGCACCGCTGAGCCTGCCGACGGCGGCCGACCTGAACCAGGGCGCAGCCGGGATCCGTGCGCTCAGCCTGGAGCAGGCGCTGGCGATCGCCTTCGCCGGCAGCGCCCCGCTGCAGGCCCAGCGGCTGCAGGTGGCGGCGGCCCTGGCGGAACTGCAGGCCAGCCTGGGCAGGTACTGGCCACGGATCAGCGCCGTGGCCGATGGCAGCGGCAACCAGAGCAGCAATAACCTCAACGCCCCGGCCGGCAGCGCGACGGGCTTTGGCCCCAACTTCGAAGCCAACGGCCTGCTGGCGGCCAATGGCCAGCCCGTGAACGGCCCCTTCTATGTGCCGAACGGCGGTGGTGCCTACTTCAACGGCTTCACCACCCAGGGCTTCGCCGGCCTGCAGCTCGACTACGCCCTGATTGACTTCGCCCGCACTCCGACCGTGCAGGCGGCGCGGGCGCGGCTGACAGCCGCCCGCAACCGCTACGCCAACCAGCTGCGCCTGCTGCAGCTGCAGGTGAGCGAAGCCTATTACCAGCTGCAGCAGGCCGATCAGAGTGTGCGCATCCAGGAGGCGGCAGTGCGCAATGACCTGGTGATCCTGCGCGATGCACTCGACCTCAAGATCGCCGGCCTGGTCCCACGGCTGGATGTACTGCGGCGCCAGGCGATCGAGGCGAGCGATCAGGAGGCCCTGATCCAGGCCATGGCGGATCGGGCCATCGCCCGCCGCCGCCTGGCGGTGCTGCTGAACCTGCCGCCGCAGCTCACCCCCAGCGCCGCCGATCCGATCACGCCGATGCCGCGCTGGCCGCTCGACCTGGAGGCCAGCCTGCTGGCGGCCTACCGCGGCAATCCGGAGCTGGAGGCGCTGCTGGCAGCCCGCGAGGCCCTCTCGCGCCAGCGCGATGCCACCGCCGCCGGCCTGCTGCCGCAGCTGTCGCTCTTCGCCGAAGGGGGCGGCGGCGGCAGCAACAGCACGATGTACAACATCAATGGCCGCAACGGCGGCTGCTGCGGCACCACCGTGCTGCCGGTGCAGAACGCCAGCGGCTACGACTGGTCGGTGGGGCTGAGCCTGCGCTGGCTGCTGTTCGATGCGGGCAGCACGGCCGGCGAGGCGAGGGCCCTGGCACTGCGGACCGAGGCCACCGCCCAGGAGTTCGCCGCGCAGCGCGATGCGATCCGTCTGCGACTGGAGAGCGCTTTCTTCAACCACGAGGCCAGCCTGGCCAAGCTGGCGGCGGCGCGGCGTGGCGTCAGCGCCAGCCTGGAGGCTTTCCGCGATGTGCGCCTGCGCTACCAAACGGGCCTCTCCAGCGAAGTGGACCTCTCCATCACCCAGGAGCGGCTGATCAGCAGCCTGGTGCAGCGGCTCAATGCCACCACGGCGGTGAACATCAGCTATGCGCAGCTGCTGCGGGAACTGCTGCCGGTGCCCCGCGATCCGGGTGCCGTGCTCACGCCCCAGCTGGTGCTGGCCACACCCCCAGGCGCTGCAGCTCCCGGGTCGCCGGCCCCGACCCCTGCCGCTCGGCCATAATCGCCGCGGCCAGCAACGGCGCCAGCAGGGGCACCTGGGCGAAGCCGCCGCTGAAGCCGCTGAACAGCCACAGGCCCGGCGCCCCTGCCACCGGAGCTGCCCGGGGCCGGCCATCGCGGCAGAACGCCACCGGCACCTGCCGGTAGCGGGCCTGGCCCTGCTGCAGGCGTTGGGCCAAGCGGGGATCGCCGTCGGCGATGACCTGCCGCAGCCAGGCCTCAGCCTCCTCGGGCGCCGGCGCAGCGGCGCTGTCGAGGGCGTGATCGCTGGCGGGCGCAATCCAGCTGAGCTGGCCGACCAGCAGGCCGGAGCGGCGGGGCACCAGGCCGGCATCCACCACCCAGTCGGGGGCAGCCAGGGAGGCGGAGCGGAGCTCGAGGGCGAGGCGCTCGAACCGCCCCGGCAGCAACAGCAGCTCGGAGGCGGCGGCGCGCTGGCCCGGCGATGCCGGCAGCTCCAGCACACCGGCCCAGCTGCACTGCAGCACCGGGGGCAGGCCAGGCCAGAGCCGGCGGCAACCGCCACCGGCGGCCAGCACCAGCTGCTCAGCCTGAAGAGTATCGCCGCCTTCCAGCACCAGCCGCCAGCCAGCTCCGGCCGCCAGGGGCTCCAGCCGCTGGGCGCGCCCCGGCAGCCAGCGCACACCAGCGGCCGCCAGCAGCGCCGGTAACCGCGCCAGCAGCACGCCCGGATCCACCTGCGAGAGCGGCAGCAGCCGCAGGCGTGCCAGCAGCGCCGGTGCGGCGGCGGCGCCGAGCAGGCGGGCCCGCACCGGCCGCCAGCCGAGATCACCATGGCGACGCTGCAGCCGCCGCCAGCGGGATGCCGAACCGGCAGCGGCCCGGGCCAGGGGAGTGGATGCCAGGGGCCAGCCTGGGATCACGCCATAACTCCAGGCCGTGGCCGAGGGCGCCGTGGGACCGGGGGCGGCCTCAAGAACGGTGACGGCAGCGCCAAGCCGACGCAGCTGCAGGGCGAGGAGCCCCCCGGCCAGGCCACCCCCAACGATCAGCACGCCAGGGGAGGCGGCGGCCATCAGATCTGCAGGGTGAAGGAGTGGATCACCTGATGGAACAGCACCTTCACCTTCGGCCAGCGCACCTCATTGGTGCTGGCCGCGAGGGTGTAGAGGCGGCCGCGATCAACCACCACGGTCGCCAGCTCATGGCGGTCGCGGTCGTTGAGGTGCACGGCGTATTCGAGGTCATAGAAGGTGCGGCCACCGTCCTCGCGCTCCACGGCCTCCACCAGCTCGGCTTCCCGGCCGCTGCCCTCAGGGGCGATCACAACGCGGCGCAGCTTCTCGCCCACGGCCACGGCACTGCCCAGGTTGTCGAGGTTGTTGGTGTTGTTCACGTCCGAGACCACCAGGCTGAGGGTTTCATCAGCGTTGATCAGGTCGTGGAACACCACCTGAGGCCCTTCACTCACCTGCACCCGCGTCCAGCCGGTGGGGTAGAGAAAGGCGTAGCGACCATCGGGGCTCTGGAAGGAGTTCAGGCCAGCGGCGGCGGCGCTGCAGGCGCTGACAGCCAGGGCGAGCACCCCGGCGAGCAGCAGCGGCAGCAGGCGGCGCAGGGCGGAGCCGATGGCGGGGCTGGGCATCGCGATCAGGGGCGGGCTGCGCGCATTCTCCCGCCCCGCTGCCATGCCCGGCGACGCCCCTAGATTCCGGCCAGCTGCAGCGCGCATCCTGAGCGGTTTCACCCGCCCCCTGGCCAGGCTGATCGATCAGTTCGAGCGGCTGCCCGGCATCGGCCCGCGCACGGCGCAGCGCCTGGCGCTGCACCTGCTGCGTCAGCCGAGCGAGCAGATCCATGCCTTCGCCGATGCGCTACTGGCGGCCCGCAGCCAGGTGGGGCAATGCCAGTGCTGCTTCCACCTCTCGGCCGAACCGGTCTGTGAGATCTGTCGCAACGAGACGCGCCGCACCGGCGTGCTGTGCGTGGTGGCGGATTCCCGCGATCTGCTGGCCCTCGAGCGCACACGGGAATTCAAGGGCACGTATCACGTGCTGGGCGGACTGATCTCGCCGATGGATGGCGTGGGGCCAGAGCTGCTGCAGATCCAGCCGCTGGTGGAGCGGGTGGATCGCGATGGCGTGATCGAGGTGATCCTGGCGCTGACGCCGAGCGTGGAGGGCGACACCACCAGCCTCTACCTGGCACGACTGCTGCGGCCGTTCACACGGGTCAGCCGCATCGCTTACGGCCTGCCGGTGGGCAGTGAACTCGAATACGCCGATGAGGTCACGCTGGCGCGAGCCCTGGAGGGCCGCCGGCCGATGGACTGACGCTCCGCTGCCCTCACCCGCCAACTCCACGCCCGCCGCGATGACCACCAGCCGCAGCCGCTACAGCGCCATCCCCCCCGCCGAGCGGTTGCCTGAATGGATCCGCACGCCGCTTGGCAATGCCAGCGATCTGGCCGGAGTGCAGGCTGTGGTGAAACAGCAGCGGCTGCACACGATCTGCGAGGAGGGGCGCTGCCCCAACCGCGGTGAGTGTTACGCGGCTGGCACCGCCACGTTTCTGCTGGGGGGCCCGATCTGCACGCGCAGCTGCGCCTTCTGCCAGGTGGAGAAGGGCGAGGCGCCGGCACCGTTCGATCCGGCGGAGGCGGAGCGGGTGGCGGTGGCGGTGGCGGAGCTGGGCCTGCGCTACGTGGTGCTCACCGCCGTCGCCCGCGACGACCTGGCCGACCACGGCGCCGGCCTGTTCACGGCAGCGATGGCCGCAATCCGGGCCCGCACAACGGCGGTGGCGATCGAAGTGCTGACGCCGGATTTCTGGGGCGGCCTGCGCGAGGAGCAGCAGGCGATCGCCGCCCAGCGGCAGCGGCTGGCGGCGGTGCTGGCCGCCGCGCCGGTGTGCTTCAACCACAACCTGGAAACCGTGGAGCGGCTGCAGGGGGAGGTGCGCCGCGGCGCCACCTACCGCCGCTCTCTGGGTCTGCTGGCGGCGGCGCGGGAGCTGGCACCGCAGATCCCCACCAAGAGTGGCCTGATGCTCGGTCTGGGCGAAACCATGGAGGAGGTGGTGCAGACCCTGCGCGACCTGCGCGCCGTGGACTGCCAGCGCCTCACCCTGGGCCAGTACCTGCGCCCCTCCCTGGCGCATATCCCGGTGCAGCGCTACTGGACCCCGGCCGAATTCGACGCCCTGGCCCACATCGCCCGCGAGCTGGGCTTCGCGGTTGTGCGCTCCGGTCCGCTGGTGCGCAGCAGTTATCACGCCGCAGGCGGCGGCTGACAGCCCCCCGACAGGCGGCAGCAGGCTCGCCATGATGGTGCGCTCCGCGACAGGGTCAACCGCCGTGCCACCCGCTGTGCCCTCCGCAACGCCAGTCGCAACACCACTCGCAACGCAGATCACCACTTTCGCGGAGTTTGCGCAACGGGCGGACTATTCGCTGCTGGATGCCCTGCGGGTGGATCCGCAGGCCAGCAGCGATGGCCGGGATCACCAGCCGCGCCAGGTGTTCTCCGGCCATTACGTGCCGGTGCGGCCCACGCCGCTACCGGAGCCGGAGCTGGTGGCGCACAGCAGCAGCCTGTTCGCACAGCTGGGGCTGAGCGAGGCGCTGGCCCATGACGAGCGGTTCCTCCGCCTGTTTGCCGGCGACATCAGCGTGGCGCAACCACCGATGCAGGCCTATGGCTGGGCCACGGGCTATGCCCTCTCGATCTACGGCACGGAATACACCCAGCAATGCCCGTTCGGCACCGGCAATGGCTACGGCGATGGCCGGGCGATTTCGGTGTTTGAGGGGGTGTTCAACGGCCAACGCTGGGAGATGCAACTCAAGGGCGGTGGCCCCACGCCCTACTGCCGCGGCGCCGATGGCCGCGCCGTGCTGCGCTCCAGCGTGCGCGAGTTTCTGGCTCAGGAGTTGATGCACGCCCTGGGGGTGCCCACCTCACGCTCTCTGATGCTGGTGCTGTCGCAAGCGGAACGCATACGCAGGCCCTGGTATTCACCGAACTCCCGCTCGTTCGATCCCGACATCCTGGTGGATAACCCGGCGGCGATCACCACGCGGGTGGCGCCGTCGTTCCTGCGGGTGGGCCAGCTGGAGCTGTTCGCCCGCCGCGCCCGCCGTGGCGAGCACCCGCAGGCGCTGAACGAGCTGCGGCTGATCGTGCAACACCTGATCAAGCGGAACTACAACGACGCGATTGATCCAACCCTGGCATTCAGCGAGCAGCTGCTGGAGCTGGCGGACCTGTTCCGCCTGCGGCTCACGGCGCTGGTGGCGAACTGGATGCGGGTGGGGTACTGCCAGGGCAACTTCAACAGCGACAACTGCGCCGCCGGTGGCTTCACCCTCGACTACGGCCCATTCGGCTTCTGCGAGCTGTTCGATCCAGGATTTCAACCCTGGACCGGCGGCGGCGAACACTTCTGCTTCTTCAACCAACCACAGGCCGCTGAAGCGAACTACCAGATGTTCTGGCTTGCGCTGCGGCCGCTGCTCGAGGACAACCCACAGGCTCTGGCCCGCCTCGATCGGATCCGGGAGGGCTTCGCCGACGTGATGGGCCATGAGGTGGAAGCGATGTGGAGTCGCAAGCTCGGCCTGAATCGCTACGACGCAGAGCTGGTGAATGAGCTGCTGCAGCTGATGCGGAAGTCGCAGGTGGACTACACGATCCTGTTCCGGAAGCTGTCGGAGATTCCCGAGGATCCTGCGCCCCTGAAAGAGAGCTTCTACGCACCAAGCACGGCAGCGCTGGATCAGCAATGGAGCCGGTGGCTGCAGCGCTGGCGCCATGCCATCAGCAGCAACGGCGATTCGCGGACGACAGCTGCAGCGATGCAGAGCGTGAACCCGGCGATCACCTGGCGCGAATGGCTGATCGCCCCGGCTTACGAGCGGGCGGCCCAGGGCGACACCAGCCTGATCCAGGAGCTGCACCAGGCATTCTCCAGCCGGCCCTATCACGATCCAGCCACGCCGATGGCCTCAAAGCTCAACCAGCGCAAACCGCTGGAGTTCTTCAACGCCGGCGGGATTTCGCACTACAGCTGTTCGTCCTGAACGAAACTGCTTTGCAGACAGGATTGCGGTGAAGCTGCAGCACCCATCAAAAAGACAGGATATAAGCCCAGGAAGCCACCACAACCTGGCCTGAGCAGCAGATCCATGAGGGGCAACTGCAACAGCTGAACCCACGTCACCGTCTTGCACAGATGTGACCCAAAGGCGCCCTACTGAATCGCCACCACCACCTGCAACCCATCCCGCGGGCTCGGACTGGGGATCAGAGCCAGGCTGAGGTCCTGATCAGCCACAAGCTGCAGACGGCACTGGCGCAGCAGGCCCACCGCCATCAGCCGTATCTCCAGTTCCGCCAGCGCCTTACCCAGGCACACCCGATCGCCGCCACCGAAGGGCAGCAGCAGCAGGCCGTTCCCGGGTTCCAGGTGGCGCTGGGGCCGGAAGGCATCGAGATCATCCGTGCCGCTGCGCGACAGGCGATTTGAAGCAGCCAGCGCCACCTGGATCACCCGCCCCTCGGGCACCAGCACCCCATCAAGCACGAGCTCACGTTTAAGGCGCCGGAAGAAACCACCCACCGGTGGGTTGAGACGCATCACCTCCTGCACCACCGCCGTCAGCCGCGGCGTGGGCTCCTCGTCGCCGTCAGGCGGCGGCCAGGCCACGGTGTTGATCTCCTGCTGCAGCCAGGCCATCACCTCGGGGTGCTGCAGCAGCGCTGCCATCAGGCAGCTGAGCGAGGAAGCCGTGGTTTCGTAGCCGGCGAACAGCAGCAGCAGCAACTGCTCCACCAGGTCGTCATCCGTGAGTGGCCGGCCCGCTTCATCCAGGCCGCCGCTGAGCAGATCCAGCCCCCCGGTAGGCCGCTGCCGGGCCCGCGCCAGCACACCGCGCAGCCGCTCCAGCAACCGAGCACGCGCCTGCAGCGCCCGGGCGAAGGGACTACCGGGCAGAGCAATCGGCAGCGAGAACAGCGCCCGCGTCCAGATCTCGAAATCGGCGAACAGAGCTTCGATGTCGTCGCCCTCCAGGCCCAGCACCACCGCAGCGATCACGGCGAAAGCGAAGCGCCGCATCCGCTCCACCAGCACCACGGGGGTCGTCGCACCGTTCAGATCGGCCGCCAGCTGATCCACCAGGGTGATGATCGCCGGCGTGTAGCGCCGCAGCGCCGCCGCCGAGAACAACTGTCCCACCACACGCCGCCGGGCGCGATGATCCGCGCCGTTGCGGTTGGCCAGCGAGCGGCTGCCCAGCAGCTGACGCACGCTCTCGGGCCACCAGCCCTCGCTCGCCTCCGGCTGGCTGAGCAGATCCGTGATCGCCCGTTCGCCGCGGATGAACACCAGCGGCTGGCCCAGCAGCTTCGTTTCGAACACATCGCCGAACTGCTCAAAGCGGGCGCGGGCGAAGTGCGGATCGCGGAAAAAAGCCAGGGCTTCAAGCACGCCGCTGATGGCGCCGGTACCCGGCAGGGGGCGGGGCGTGAGCTCAGGCACTGGCCGCGTAACGACGGTTCACCTCATTCCAGTTCACCAGATCCCACCAGGCGGCGATGTAATCCGGGCGGCGGTTCTGGTAGCGCAGGTAATAGGCGTGCTCCCAGACATCCAGCCCCAGCAGCGGCGTGCCCCGCTCCACACCGGGCAGATCCATCAGCGGGTTGTCCTGGTTGGCGGTGCTGGTGATCGCCAGCTGACCATCGGGCCGGCGGATCAGCCAGGCCCAACCTGATCCGAACCGCCCCGCCGCCGCCTGGTTGAACTGTTCCCGCAACGCCTGGAGCGAGCCGAAGCTGGCCTCAATCGCCTGCAGCAGCGCCGGCGATGGGGCACCCCCCTGGCCCGGTGCTGCCATCACCGCCCAGAACTGGCTGTGGTTCCAGTGGCCGCCGCCGTTGTTGCGCACCGCCTGCGGGAAGCGGGAGATCTGGCCCTGCAGCGCATCCAGGCTGAGCTTCTCGAGCTCAGGGTGGGTCTGGAGCTGGCCGTTGAGGTTGGCCACATAGGCGGCGTGATGGCGGTCGTGGTGAATCGTCATCGTGGTGGCATCGATCGCCGGCTCCAGCGCATCAGCCCCATAGGGCAGCGGCGGCAGTGTGAATTCCGCCCAGGCTGGCGCCACACCAGCCCACAGCACCGCCACCAGCACCGCCGCCAGAAGGGCGAACCAAGGCCGGATCCCAACCTGCTTCTCGATCACACCAACGCCGCCGCTCAGGGCTTCCAGCCTGGCGGATCGGGCTTGCCGATGTGGCCACACCCAGGTGCTGTCGCCGCCCCTGAGGCCCAGCCGGCCGTAGCGGTGGGTGTCGTCCATCAGATGGCCTCACCTTCTTCGTGCACCGCCCCCTGCTGGCGACCAAGACCACCGACGCCGAAGCGGTGAGCCATACGATTCGCTCCGCCTGCATCGAGCGGCTCACCTGGTCAACCAGCGAAGCCGCCCAGCGCGAGCTGCGCCAGCGCGTCACCTACGCGATCGTCGCCGCATGCGACACCCGGGAGCAGGTGCCGCCGCTGGTGGATGACCTGTTCACCGTGCTGGAGAAGGCTG
>JBEBCC010000017.1:0-24129 GCA_041158125.1 Cyanobacteriota bacterium | reverse complement strand
CGCCGGTGCCGGGGGCGTTGGCGATCGCGACGCGACCGGCGGCGTAGACATCCATCAAGCCGCGCACCCCCAGCATCGAATCGCTGCGGAACACGGCGGGATCGAGGAAGTCATCATCGATACGGCGATAGATCACATCCACCGGCTCCAGGCCGCTGGTGCTGCGCAGCCAGACGCGACCGTCCTGGCAGGCCAGGTCGCGGCCCTCCACCAGGGCGATGCCCATCTGCTGGGCCAGGTAGCTGTGCTCGAAGTAGGCGCTGTTGAACACGCCCGGCGTGAGCAGCACCACTCGCGGCTGCTCGGTCCAGGGGGCCAGATCGCGCAGAGTCTGCAGCAGCCGCGAGGGGTAATCGTCAATCGGCTGCACAGTGCGGCCTGCGAACAGGCTGGGGAACATGCGTTTCATCACGCGCCTGTTCTCGAGGAAGTAGGCCACGCCGGAGGGACAGCGCAGGTTGTCCTCCAGCACCCGCCAGGTGCCGGCGCCATCGCGCACCAGATCAAGACCGGAGATCTGGCACCACTTGCCCAGGGGTGGCTTGAACCCGATCATCTGGGGCCGCCAGCCCTGGGAGCTCTCCAGTTCGTCGCGGCGGATGACGCCGTCCCTGAGGATCTTCTGCTCCCCGTACACATCGGCCAGGAACAGATCAATCGCCTCGAGGCGCTGGATCAGGCCGCGCTCCAGCCGCTGCCAGTCGGCCTGACCGATCAGCCGCGGCAGCGGATCAAAGGGCAGGATCCGCTCACCACCGCGCTGGCCGGAATCGTTAAGGCGGAAGGTGGCGCCCAGCCGTTTGAGCAGCATGCCGGCGGCGGCGTGGTTGCGGTTCAGTTCGGCCAGGCCGAGGGCGCCGAGGGAGGAGAGCAGGGGTTGCAGCGCCTGGCGCGGTTGCGCGCCGGCGCTGAAATATTCGTCGTAGCCCTTGCTGGGCCTGTACTCGGTGAACATGGGGCCGCTGCGATGGCGGGATCCTCCGGCCGATGCTGCAGGGACCGGGTGCCCGTTGTTACCGCCTGGCCGACAGGCCTCAGAGCAGGAAGTAGCGCTGTGCCATCGGCAGTACCTCGGCTGGTTCACAGGTGAGCAGCTCTCCGTCGGCGAACACCTCGTAGGTCTGCGGGTCCACCTCCACCTTCGGCAGGGCGTTGTTGTTGCGCATCGCTGCCTTGGAGATGCCGCCGCGGGTGTTGAGCACCGGCACGCAGGCGCGCTGCAACCCCAGCTGGCGGGGCAGATCCGCCTCCAGGGCCGCCTGGCTCATGAAGGTGAGGCAGCTGGGGGCCAGGGCCCTGCCGAAGGCGGCGAACATCGGCCGGCCATGCACCGGGCCGGGGGTGGGGATCGAGGCGTTGGCATCGCCCATCTGCGCCCACACGATCGAGCCCCCCTTGATCACCAGTTCCGGCTTGACGCCAAAAAAGCCAGGCTTCCAGAGCACCAGATCCGCCAGCTTGCCCACTTCCACCGAGCCCACCTGATGGTCGATGCCGTGGGCGATGGCCGGGTTGATCGTGGTCTTGGCGATGTAGCGCTTCAGACGCGTGTTGTCGTTGCGTGAGCTGTCCTCGGCCAGGGAACCGCGCTGCACCTTCATCTTGTGGGCGGTCTGGAAGGTGCGGGTGATCACCTCGCCCACGCGGCCCATGGCCTGGGAGTCGCTGGCGATGATCGAGAAAGCACCGATGTCGTGCAGGATGTCCTCGGCGGCGATCGTTTCGCGGCGGATGCGCGATTCGGCGAAGGCCACGTCCTCCGGAATGCGCGGATCGAGGTGGTGGCACACCATCAGCATGTCGAGGTGCTCCTCGAGCGTGTTGCGGGTGTAGGGGCGGGTCGGGTTGGTGCTGCTGGGCAGCACGTTGGCTTCGCCGCAGATGCGGATGATGTCCGGCGCGTGGCCGCCGCCGGCCCCCTCGGTGTGAAAGGTATGAATCGTCCGGCCGCCGATGGCGCGGATCGTGTCCTCCACGAAGCCGGCCTCGTTGAGGGTGTCGCTGTGGATGCACACCTGCACGTCGAACTGATCGGCCACCGTCAGGCAGCAGTCGATCGCAGCCGGGGTGGTGCCCCAGTCCTCGTGCAGCTTGAGGGCGCAGGCGCCGGCGCGGATCTGCTCCTCGATCGCCTCAGGGGTGGAGGCATTGCCCTTGCCGAAGAAGCCCAGGTTCACCGGCAGCCCCTCGGCCGCCTGCAGCATGCGGGCCAGGTGGAAGGGGCCGGGGGTGCAGGTGGTGGCGTTGGTGCCGGTGGCCGGACCCGTGCCGCCACCCATCAGGGTGGTCACGCCTGAGGCCAGGGCTGTTTCGATCTGTTGGGGGCAGATGAAGTGGATGTGGGTGTCGATCGAGCCGGCCGTGACGATGTGCCCCTCACCGGCGATCGCCTCAGTGCCCGGGCCCACGATGATGTCGACACCCGCCTGGGTGTCGGGGTTGCCTGCCTTGCCGATCGCCACGATCCGGCCATCGCGCAGGCCGATGTCCGCCTTGACGATGCCCCACCAGTCGAGGATCAGGGCGTTGGTGATCACAGTGTCGACGGCCCCATCGGCCCGGGTGGTCTGGGCCTGGCCCATGCCGTCGCGGATCACCTTGCCGCCGCCGAACTTCACCTCATCGCCGTAGACGGTGAAATCACGCTCCACCTCCAGGATCAGCTCGGTGTCCGCCAGCCGCAGCCGATCCCCTGTGGTGGGGCCGTAGGTCTCGGCGTAGGCGCGGCGGGAGATGCGATAAGGCATGGCGGTGGCAGCGGAGCCGGAGGGTTGCGGCGGAAGGGGCGCTCAGTCGAGTGGGCCGTTGATCAGGCCGTTGAAGCCGAACACGCGGCGCTCACCGGCGAAGGGCACCAGCTGCACGTCGCGGCTGTCGCCGGGTTCAAAGCGGATTGCCGTGCCGGCCGGGATGTCGAGTCGCAGACCGCGACAGGCATCGCGATCGAAGTGCAGGGCTTCGTTGGCCTCGAAGAAATGGAAATGCGAGCCCACCTGCACGGGGCGGTCACCGCTGTTGGCCACCAGCACCCTGGTGACAGGCCGGCCGGCATTGAGCTCGATCTCACCCGGTTCGGGAATCAGTTCACCGGGAATCAGCGGGGCCATGGGGAGGGTTGTGAACGGGATTGGGCGATGCCGGATCAGCGGATCGGATCGTGCAGGGTCACGAGCTTGGTGCCATCGGGGAATACCGCCTCGATCTGCACCTCATGCACCAGCTCTGGCACTCCCTCCATCACCTGATCGCGGCTGAGCCAGGTGCTGCCTTCGGCCATCAGCTCGGCCACCGTGCGTCCATCGCGGGCGCCCTCAAGCACGAGGAAGCTCAGCCAGGCCACCGCTTCGGGGTGATTGAGCCGCAGGCCGCGGTTCAGACGCCGTTCCGCCAGCAGCGCGGCGGTGACGATCAGCAGCTTGTCCTTTTCCTGAGGGGTGAGATGCATCAGAACACTCTGGCAGGGATCCGGTCGTAGACCCGTTCAGCGCGAACCACCAGTCCCGCCATGCGTTGTGCTGTCGCCGCTGGCCGTGGCCTCCCGGCGGCTGAACGGATCCTCCTGGAAGGGCCACACCCGCGGCAGCTGGGGTTCCGCCAGCTGCCGCAGGTTGCGCGTGCGTCGCCAGATGCGGCTGAACCAGTGGCGGGCAGCCTGGCTGGAGGGGCCGCGGTAGCGGGCCACCAGGCCCTGCTCCAGGGCACCGCACGCCATCTCCCCCACCAGGTCATGCCGATCGGCGCGGCAGTCCGCCAACAATCGGGCCAGGGTGTCGCTCAGCAGCGGCTGCGGCGCCGCCCACACCAGCGAGCCGAAGACCGGCTGGCCATCCAGCCCATGGCTGCCGTCCAGGCTGTCACCCCCCAGCTCCAGCCGGTCCACCAGCTCCCAGCGCCCACTGCTGCCGTCGTTATGGCGGCGGCGGATGTCGAGCGCCGAGCGCCAGCGGCCTGCCGCCAGGCCTTCGCCGGCGGCGGTGCGGCCGAGGCGCACCACCTCGGCGCTGAGAAAGCTGGCATCGGCCGCCAGGTCCACCTGCGTGCGCTGTTCAAACAGTCCGTCCGCGTAGAGCACCAGCTCCTGCGGCAACCACTCCAGATCGCTGCCCGCCGCCAGCTTGAACTGCAGCTCCTGCAGCGCCCAGCTGCCGCTGGGCCGCAGGCGCGAGCGCTGCACTGTGCCATACACCTTCTGGGCGGCCACGCTGGTGAGCAGAGCCCGGCTGCCTGGGCTGAGGTCGGCCGTCAGCCTCAGCGCATCGCCCCCCACCAGGCCGCCGGCGGTGTGCAGCAGCGGCAGTTCGCAGTGGCCGCTGGCCTGCGGGAAGGCGCGCTGCAGCTTGAGGGGGGCGCTGGCGCCTCCTTGGTGAATTGTGGTTGCACCGCGGCGCTGAAAGCGCAGCTGCGCTTCAGCCCGCCAGGGTGCGGGTGCGTTGGTGCTGCTGCGGGGTGTGGGCTGTTGCACGCGGTGGGCTGTCGCTGCAGGCAGACTGGCGCCGACGCTTCGCACTGTGACGCGCGGGCGCCCGGGCCTCTGCGCCAGGCCAGCGGCTGCGCAGGCGATCCGCCTTTGACGGGAGCTGAGCCGATGGGAACCAAGCCGATGGGAGCTGAGCCGACGGGAGCTGAGCCGAGGACTGCGCGGCAAGCCGCCGAGCCACTGCTGCTGGTGCAGCGGCTGCCGGCTGGGCCTGGCGCTGAGCCGTTGTCGCATGACCCGGCGACCGCCTGCCTGCAGCTGCCGCTCACGGCCGATCAGCGCACCAGCTTGCGGGGGCATCGCCGCAGTGCGTGCGGCCGTGACCTGCTGCTGCAGTTGCCCCGCGGTGAGGCCCTGCAGCCCGGCGACCGCCTGCTGAGCGCCGCGGGTTCCCCCCAGGTGCTGGTGGTGGCGGCTGCCGAGCCGGTGATGCGCGTCAGCAGCGCTGAGCCTCTGGCCCTCCTGCAGGCGGCTTACCACCTCGGCAATCGCCATGTGGCGATGGAACTGCACGCTGATCAGCTGGTGCTGCTGCAGGACAGCGTTCTGGCTGGGCTGCTGCGCCAGCGCGGCCTGCAGGTGGAGTGCCTGGAGGCTCCCTTTCAGCCGGAGGCCGGCGCCTATGCCGGGCTGGGGCATGGCCATGGTGCGGGGCACCACCACGATCACGGTCCCCAGCCGTGAGTGATCCAGGTCGTCTGCGGCTGTTTCAGCTGGTGAGTCCGGCACTGCCGGTGGGCGCCTTCAGCTATTCGGAGGGGCTGGAGGTGTTGCTGCAGGCAGGCCGGTTGGTCGGCGTTGAACCGCTGCAGGCCTGGTTGCAGGCGGAGCTGCAGCGTGGTCTCGTCGCCGTCGAGACCGCCGCCCTGGCCCCCATGGTCGCCCTGTGGCGTCGTTGGCGTCAGGGCGCCGATGACGGTGACATGCGCTCAGTCGAGGCGGCGGCAGCGGCGTTATTCGATCTCGATGGTTGGCTGCTGGCCCAGCGCGAGGCACCGGAGCTGCGGGCGCAGCAGCGTCAGATGGGGCAGTCGTTGCTGCTCTTGCTGGCGGATCTGGGCTGTCCCATGCCGGTGCATCCGGCGGCAGCGGCCGGTGCCGGTGCAGCTGCCCTCACCTGGCCAACGGCCTTCGCCTGGGCCGGTTGCTGCCTGGAGCTTTGTGCTCCCGCCATTGAGGAGGCCTACCTCTACGGTTGGGTCGCCAATCAGATCAGCGCAGCGGTGCGCCTGGTGCCGTTGGGGCCCACCCAGGGGCAGCGGCTGCAGCTGGCGCTGGCGCCGCTGATCGCCGAGCGCGCGGCGACCCTGGCGCAGGCGGATCCACGGCAGCTCTGGAATGGTGGTGTCGGCGCCGGCCTCGTGCAGCTCCAGCACGCCGAGCTCTACTCCCGCCTGTTCCGCAGCTGAACCTGCGCCTGGCCACATCGCCTGCGGTCGCCATCAAGGGGCGATGTGCACCCGCCGATGCGCTCCCTCTGGCCCGGGAGGTGACTCCCCTGATTCGCCGTCTGGCCTGATTGGCAACCCCGGTGCGCCCAACTCCGATGACGAGACGGCCATACTCGGACGTTGAAGTCAGCCGTCGCGGGCTGAAGGTCGTGGTGCAGTCGGTGGCCAATTCCGGTGAGGTGCTGTGGGCGGCCCCGGCGCTGCTTGAGCAGAAGGTGGAGGCCTTCGTGAAGATTGTCGACAACGCCACCACTCAACCCTTCAGTGTCATCTGCAGGTTGGGGCTGGAGAACCGCATTCCGGTTCGCTCCGGGGATTCTCCGGATTGTGAACCACCCGGCTGTCTGGCGATGATCGGCTGGAACGACCGCGATGACGGCCTGGCTGCGGGCCGCCTGGCGGTGCCCGTGCTCAAGGGCGAATCGCCTGCGACGATGGCCTTGGAACCTTTCCGCACGACCGACCAGCAGGTGAGCGAAGCCACGGCCAAAGCGATCGGTGTCAGCCTGCCGCCAGCCGTGCGGCAGCGGGCCGACCGGGTGGTGCGCTGATGGCGGGCGCGCGGCTGCGGGTCGGTGTGGCTGGGCCGGTGGGGTCCGGCAAGACGGCACTGGTGGAGGCCCTGTGTCGCCGGCTGCGTGATCGTCTGCAGCTGGCGGTGGTCACCAACGACATCTACACGCAGGAGGATGCTCAGTTTTTGATCCGCGCCGGAGCTCTGGAGCAGGAGCGCATCCGCGGTGTCGAGACTGGCGGCTGCCCCCATACGGCCATCCGCGAGGACTGCTCGATCAACCGGGCCGCCGTGGCCGAACTGGAGGCGGCTTTCCCCGCGCTCGATCTGGTGCTGGTGGAGAGCGGCGGCGACAACCTGGCGGCCAGCTTCAGCCCGGAGCTGGTGGATCTGTGCATCTATGTGATCGATGTGGCTGCCGGCGACAAGATCCCGCGCAAGGGTGGCCCTGGCATCACCCGCTCTGATCTGCTGGTGATCAACAAGATCGATCTGGCGCCGCTGGTGGGCGCCAGCCTTGAGGTGATGGAACGGGACACCGCCCGGATGCGGCCCGGTCGCCCTTGGTGCTTCACCAACCTGCACAGCGGCGAGGGCCTGGCGCAGGTGGAGGCATTTCTGTTGCAACAGCTACCAAATGCTTGACCCTGGCTTGCGGAAGCTGCTCCTGTCGGTCCGCGATCGACCTTCGATGGCCGGTTTGGTACTAACCGCTACAAGTCCTTGGGTGAGTGCTCCGTACTTTGCGGGAGCCGGGTGACTCGCGGCACCTTCCTTCTCGAACGTCGTCGAACATGATTCCTCGTTTTTCCAGGCGTCTCGCTGCCGGTGCCGCCGCAGGTGTCGTAGCTCTGTCGCTCACGGCCTGTGGCGGTGGCGGCGGTGGCGGCAACTTTGACGGTGAAGTGAAAGTTGGAATCCTCCACTCCCTGAGTGGAACCATGGCCATCTCTGAAACCACCCTGAAAGAAGTGGAGGAGATGGCAATCAAAGAAATTAATGATGCCGGTGGCATCAATGTTGGCGGCAAGAAGTACAAAATTACCGCCATTTCCGAAGACGGCGCCTCTGACTGGCCCACCTTTGCTGAAAAGTCTCAGAAGCTGATTGATTCTGACAAGGTTGCCGTTGTCTTCGGCGGCTGGACCTCGGCTAGCCGCAAGGCGATGATGCCCGTCTATGAATCCAAGAATCACATCCTCTTCTACCCAATTCAGTACGAGGGTCAAGAGTGTTCTAAGAACATTTTCTACACCGGTGCTGTTCCCAATCAGCAGGCTGAGCCAGCCGTGGATTGGCTGATGAAGGAGTTCGCACCCAAGTATGGCAAGAAAGTCTACCTGGTTGGGTCTGACTACGTTTATCCGCGTACGGCTAACACCATCATCAAAGAGCAGATGAAGGCTCTTGGCGGTGAAACCGTGGGCGAGGATTACATCCCATTGGGCAACACTGAAGTTGCTCCGATCATTGCCAAAATCAAAAAGGCCTTCCCTGATGGCGGCATCATCATCAACACTCTGAATGGCGACTCTAACGTTGCCCTCTTCAAGCAGTTCAAGGCAGCGGGTATTGATCCCAAGAAATACCCGATCATGTCGTTCTCTATTGCCGAAGAGGAAATCCGTCAGATCGGTCCTGAGTACACGACCGGCACCTATGCTGCCTGGAACTTCTTCATGAGCCTGGATACTCCGGCATCGAAGAAGTTCACCGAAGACTTCCAAGCCATGTACGGCAAGGATCGTGTCACGGGTGACCCGGCCGAGTCTGCTTACAACATGGTCTATCTCTGGAAGAATGCGGTTGAAAAGGCCGGCACCTTCAGCGATCTTGATAAGGTGCGTGATGCCATGATTGGTATCACATTCGCCGCTCCTCAAGGCGAGATCAAGATGTATCCCAACCATCACACGTCTGAGCGTGTGCTGATTGGCGAAGCTGAGCCTTCCGGCCAGTTCAAGATTCTGTCTGATTCCAAGACCGCAGTTCCTCCGATTCCCTGGAACCAGTTTGTTCCCGAAACGAAGGGCTATACCTGCGATTGGACTCAGAAGCGTCCTGACGCCGGCAAGTACAAGATGTGATCTGCTTCTGAGAGTGGCTTTCGAGAGAAAGCCACTCTTTCTTTTTCGGTCTTGCTAGATATAGACGATACATATTCTAATCCCAATCCCTAATACCGAGCTTTTGCGGTGGAACTTTTCTTTTCCCAGATTCTCGATGGTCTGAGTATCGGTTCGGTGTTGCTGCTAGCCGCGACCGGCTTGGCCATCGTCTTCGGCCTCATGGGTGTCATCAATCTCGCCCATGGCGAGTTCTTAATGCTTGGTGCCTACGTAACTTTTGTTATCCAAGGCATTTTCAAGCCAATGGGTGGCATCCTCTTCGAGCTCTACTTCCCAATTGCTTTGGTGGCGTCTTTTATTGTCACGGCGCTGTTTGGAGCTTTATTAGAGCGCACGCTCATTCGTCGTCTCTACGGGCGGCCCCTTGAAACACTGCTGGCCACATGGGGTGTCAGTCTGATCATGATTCAGCTGATCCGTAGCGTTTCCACTGCCATGCTGCTTGGCATTATCGCTGCTGTGTTGATCGGTTGGTTTTCTAACAAATACTTAACAGCAAGCTTTGGGCAAAAGCGTTTTCTGCCTTATGTCACTGGTTCAGCTTGGTTCGGTTCCGCGCTGATTGGGATCGGTTTGGCCGCGGCGTTATCGAATATACGTCCCTTGTCATCTGCATGGTTTGGCCCTCGTAATATCGATGTTACAGCGCCTAAATGGCTGCAGGGAAGTTGGGGCAAAATAGCTGGTATTGAGCTGCCAGGCATCCGTATTTTCATTATCCTTCTCTCGGCAATCCTTTTATTTGCAACTTTTTGGTTCCTAACCAAGAGTGTATGGGGCCTGCGCATGCGTGCAGTCACTCAAAATCGGCAAATGAGTAATTGTCTTGGCATCCCTACAGACCAAGTCGATAGCATTACTTTCGCTTTGGGTTCTGGTTTAGCTGGCGTGGCAGGTTGTGCCATTACTTTGCTTGGTTCGGTCGGGCCCAACCTTGGCTCTGCCTACATCGTTTCTTGCTTCATGGTGATTGTCTTGGGAGGTGTTGGCAATCTGCTCGGTACTGTTCTCGCCTCACTGATTTTGGGCATCATTCAATCAGTGGTTGGTTCGGGATCACTTCTCATCGTCTTCCCTTCCCTGACTGGAGTCGTCAAAGGAGTTGTAGAGTTTTTCGCTACAACAAGTATGTCTTTGGTCTTGGTCTTTATCTTTATTATTGCATTCCTCCAGTTTAAGCCAAACGGCATGTTCCCTCAGAAGGGGAGATCGGTAGAGGGCTAATAGATTGCCAATCCAATTCTGCGATCCACTTGCGATCCACTGATGTCCTTTCATTTCTCTGAGGCTAAGCCGTGAAGACTTTCCGCAAGATCCTTCCCTGGGTGCTTCTTGCTTTTGCTCTTTTCATCCTGCCACTTCTTCTCGATGATTTCCGCCTGAATCTGTTTGGGCGTTATTTCTCCTTGGCGATCACTGCCTTGGCCATCGACCTGATTTGGGGTTACACTGGCCTGCTTAGTCTTGGCCAAGGCATCTTTTTCTCCCTTGGTGGCTACGCTGTTGCCATGTACCTCATGCTCAACACCAAGAGCGAGGCTGGTGGCAATGGCATCCCCAAGTTCTTCGAGAATTATGGAGTTGATCAGCTCCCATTCTTTTGGCAGCCTTTCTGGTCGCCAACAAATACACTGATTGCAATTTGGGTGGTCCCAGCTGTTATCGCAGGCCTGGTTGGCTATCTAATCTTTAGGAATCGCATTAAGGGAGTATATTTCTCGATCATTACACAGGCCGCCTTGATGGTCTTCTACCATTTCTTTAACGGCCAGCAAAAGCTCATCAACGGAACCAATGGGTTAAAAACGAGTACGACTGAACTTTTCGGTCTGATGGTTGGCTCTCCAGATATGCAGCTTTGGCTTTACCGCATTACGATCGTATTGCTGCCAATTGCATATCTAATTTGTCGCTACTTTACTAGCGGACGTTTTGGTGATGCCCTCATTGCAATTCGCGATGACGAGATGCGCCTGCGCTTCACGGGCTACAACCCTGTTCCATTCAAAACTATTGTTTTTATTGTTGCTGGGGCGCTCTGTGGTGTTTCTGGTGCGCTCTATACCGTTCAATCTGGCATCGTTTCTCCCCAATATATGACTATTTCGATGTCGATCGAGATGGTGATATGGGTTGCCGTTGGTGGCCGCGGCACCTTGATTGGTCCCATTATCGGCGCTGTGCTTGTTAACTATCTACGCAGCCTTGTTAGCGAAGCTTTCCCTGAAATGTGGCTCTTTGCTCAAGGAGCCCTGTTCATATTCGTTGTTGTCTTGATGCCTGATGGCATCTATGGTTGGTTTAAGAATGGCGGATTTACCCGTATGCTGGCAGCCTTTGGATTTGCACCCAAGACAGCGACCTATCCTCAGTTGGATCAGGATCCTATGGTTCTGGAAGAGCTGTCGACTGTCAATAAAAACTAATTCTTACGTTTCTAGTTGTTCACCACGCCTGCCATGCCCTCTGCTCCTCTGCTAGAGATGACTGACGTCAGCGTCAGTTTCGACGGTTTCTATGCATTGACCGATCTATCCATCCGGCTGATGCCCGGTGAGCTCCGGTCAATTATCGGACCTAACGGTGCTGGCAAGACAACGTTTCTCGACGTGATCACCGGCAAGGTCAAGCCCACAAAAGGTTCGGTTTCATTCCGCGGTAAACCTCTGCAAGGATTATCCGAGCAGAAAATCTCAAGGCTTGGTATTGGTCGCAAGTTTCAAACCCCTCGTGTCTTTGATAATCTCACCGTAGTACGCAATCTTGAGCTTGCGGCTTCTCCTATTAAGAATCCGATTGGCTTAATTACGGATGCTTTGCCTGCATCGATCAAAGATGAAGTGCAACGCTTGCTAAATTATGTTGGTTTGGCTCCGTTCGCTCGTGTCCAAGCCGGTTCATTGTCGCACGGTCAAAAGCAATGGTTGGCTATTGCCATGCTGGTTGCCCAGTCGCCCCAGCTCTTGCTCCTCGATGAGCCAGTAGCTGGCCTAACGGATGAAGAGACAAGTCGAACAGCCGAGTTAATCAAATCGTTGGCGGGTGAGCATACAGTTGTTGTGATTGAGCATGATATGGAATTTATTCGAGATCTCAACGCGCCTGTCACTGTCTTGCATCAAGGTAGTGTGTTGACAGAAGGCACCTTGGATGCCGTTAAGAAGGATCCGAAGGTTGTTGAAGTCTATCTCGGACAATCACAAGACTGAATTCTCTTAATCGCCACCCCTTACTACCAATGACCCAAGCCGTAACCAGCTTCGCGCCAGCCAAGCAGAGGACTCTTCTCAATGTTTCAGGACTTAATGTCTACTATGGCGAAAGCCACATCCTGAGAAATGTTGATTTGCGTATTCCCGAAGGGGAAATGGTGTGCCTGATAGGCCGCAATGGAGTTGGTAAAACAACTTTTTTGAAAACCATTATCGGCCTCCTTCAGCAAAAAAGTGGCCTGATCGAATTCGGCGATACGTTACTTTCTAAACAGCCTCCTTATCAGCGTGCCCGTTCTGGCATCGGCTATGTGTCGCAAGGCCGCGATATTATTCCTCAGCTTACTGTGCGCGAAAATCTACTGCTTGGCATGGAAGCTCTGCCTGGAGGAATCAGTAAAAATCGCCATATAGACCCGATCGTTTTTGATCTGTTTCCTATCCTGGAGAAGTTTTTAAGCCGTAAGGGCGGTGATCTTTCTGGCGGTCAGCAGCAGCAATTGGCGATTGCCCGCGCCATGCTTGGCAAGCCAAAGCTGCTGCTTTTGGATGAGCCCACAGAGGGTATTCAGCCATCCATTATTCTTGATATTGAGAGGGCCGTTCAGAGGATTATGAAAGAAACGGGCATCAGTGTTTTGCTTGTGGAGCAGCACTTGCATTTCGTGCGACAAGCAAGCTACTACTATGCTATGCAGCGCGGTGGCATTGTTGCGAGTGGACCGATTGCCTCGTTGTCGGACGATATTGTATCAGAGTTTCTCACCGTATAATCCTGCTTTAGTTCCTATTAAGTAAGCCCCTGAATCTGCAAGGATCCAGGGGCTTTGCTTTGTGGTTTGTGTGGCGGCTGGCTGAAGCTGCGACTGATTCAGTCGATCCCGTTTTAGCTCATCAACAATTGGGATGACTCCGAGTTTGGCGTGAACTCTGAGGATCCCATATCAGCAGCCTCGATTAAGCATCCATGGCCTTGCACCACCGGCATCTTTAAGCCGTGGCTTGGATTCCTCATTGATAGTCTTGCGAACCAGTGTTGGCTCGCGATTCTCTACTTTTAATCGCAATGGACCACAAAGTGTCATTGGCGGTGAGAAAATCCTCTTGCCATTGTGGCCGCAGCTGGGGCATTCCGTGTTGTTCTCGCGCTGATCGATGGATCGCCAAACTTCGTAGTTATCGCAGCCATTGGTGCAGCTGAATTCGTAAACTGGCATTGTGCTAGATAAAGAAGGGCTGGCATGGCCAGCCCTGGTTTGCTTAGTTGGGCGTTAATGATTGGCCTCTGCGCTGCTAGCAGGGCAGAATATCCTGGTCGAAGATACCGGTTGGAATCGCCAGCGTCGCGCAGGCATTGGGAATGTCGACGATACCGCTGATGCGACCTTCAACAGGGGCACAGCTCAGCAGCAGGTAGGCCTGCTCGCCCGTATAGCCGAACTTCTTGAGGTACTCAATCGCGTTGAGGCAAGCACGTCGGTAGGCAATATGCACATCCATATAGTGCTGTTTGCCTTCGAATTCGTCGACCGAGATTCCTTCAAAGACAAGATAGTCCTTGAATTGGGGCTCCAGGGGGCTTGTCTTGAACATGGGGTTGACCATGCCATACTTGGCGACGCCACCCTTGATGATGTCTACATGCAGATCGAGATAGCCCGACATCTCGATTGCACCGCAGAAGGAAATCTCGCCGTCCCCTTGGGAGAAATGGATATCTCCCATAGACAACTTGGCACCCTCTACATAAACCGGGAAATAGATGCGGGTGCCTTTGGTGAGATTCTTGATGTCGCAGTTGCCACCGTGCTCCCGTGGCGGCACCGTGCGGGCGGCCTCATTCGCGACCCGCTCAAACTCCGAAGCGGCCAGCTTGCCGAGAATGGCGCTGTTGGGATTGGGTAGGGCTGCCAGAACTGGCTCGCTGCCAGACAGGCCTGCGCCATAGGTGCGTCGATCAGGAGCGGTGTTCACCAGCTCGGTCTCGCGTCGATTCCATTCGCGCAGCAGCTCATGGGAGGGAGCGCAACCGATCAAGCCCGGGTGGGTGATACCGGCAAAGCGAACGCCGGGGATGTGGCGCGATGACGTGTAGATGCCTTCAATGTCCCAGATGGCTTTGGCGGCTTTGGGGAAGTGATCGGTTAAGAAGCCGCCACCATTCTCTTTGGCGAAAATGCCTGTAAAGCCCCACTCATCACCCTGGAGTGCGCCAACATCAAGAATGTCGACAACAAGAATGTCGCCAGGTTGGGCGCCGTTGACCCAAATCGGGCCGCTCAATACATGCACAACCTCAAGATTGACTTCCTCAATGTCCTTGGGGTCGTCGTTATCCTTGATCTGTCCATCGGTCCAGTCTTTGCATTCGATACGGAAGACATCGCCCGGATTGACCGATGCCACTGCTGGGATGTCAGGGTGCCAGCGGTTGTGCCCTGGCATTTCCTGTTGATCCATCGGCTTGGTGAGATCAACCTTGAACAGCGTCTGTGGCATGGGAGCCAGCGCAAAGAGACTCGATAATCAAAGGGCAAATGAGCCGTTTTTATTTGTAGCCCTTGTTACCGTGCGCTTTTTGCTATTGCCTTGCTGTGGCGCGATCATCAAAGTTGCCGCGTCTGCACAGATTGTCTCTCAGGCGGCTGACCCAAGGCCCTGGCTTGGAACCCATGCGGATCTCCTCCTTGCCGCTGAAGCTGTAGAGCACTTGCCATTCGGTGTCGCCGGAGCGGCCTTTGGCTTGGTCGGCATCGTTGATTCTGCGCCCATAAATGTTGTCATAGCTAGGCCAGCCAGGCTCATCTGGAACTGAGCAGACCACATTGATTTCCATGAGCTTGCCTGTGTTGCCATCGCTTGCATGAATGCTGACGACCCCGTCGAACAGGCCATTGGGTTCTCCTTGACGAAAGGGTTTGATCAGCGTGACCTTCTGCGTTTCCACGCGAACCAGTGTGTCGCCAGGTTTGGCTTTGGCCTGTGGTGTTTCGATGGCGGGCTGGTTGCAGCCGATGAGGGTGGTTGCGATCAAGGCCAAGCCAGCCCATGCGGCTGGCCTGCCTGGGAGAGCGTTCGCGTTGTGCGTGGCCAGATCGGTGCTGGCTTGGATCGGCATGGCTTGATCTGGGGTTCGCGTGCTGGAATCTAGGGCTACTGGCGCGGTGCCAAGCTTGCCGTCTTCAGATGGCACTTCTGTCCAGATCGCCGGTGCGAATCCTGACCACGCGATCCACCGGGCTCACGAAGATCTTGCCGTCGCCAATCTCGCCAATCCGAGCCGCTGTTTGGATGGCCTCGATCACTGCGTTGAGGCGCTCATTATCAATGATAACTTCAATGCGTAGTTTCTGGATGAACTCGGCGCTAAATTCGGCGCCGCGATAGCGCTCAATCTGGCCTTTCTGTTGGCCGAAGCCTCGGGCATCGCTCACAGTCATGCCAAGAATGCCAGCCTCGATCAGTGCGAGCTTGACTGCCTCCAATTTGAATGGGCGAATGATGGCTTCGACTTTGGTCATGGGCTGGCTGGGCTGGCGAGGGTGGCGTCTGCGTTGTGGCTGGTCCCGTCAGTCCATGCTGATGACCCTGGCGGGCTGACACGGCTATTACGCACCAGCCGTTTGTGCGGAGATGTTGCCGTTGTTACGTTGAGTTACCGCCGTGAGGGCTCTGGCGACTCGGCCGCGTTCCGCTGCTTCGTTGCCTCTGCTGGGTTGATCGGCCCTGCCTTGACGGGAGGGCCTGCACGTGGGGCTGCCAGTTCCGGCTCGGCTTTGCTAGACGGTGGTTGGAGTATCCACGCCTCATCGTGTCGCGTCCCTTCGCTTGTTCCCTGGATCAGCTGCGTGCGCTTTGTGCGCTCGGCTTCATCACCGGCAGCTGCGCCTGGTTCGCGGCTGCCCCCGCTTCTGCTCAGAGCTGTCAATTCCTGGCGCCGGTGGGCGGCGATGGCACCACGACGATCGTCACCAAGACGATCAGCCCTGGTAATCCATTCGGTCGCCCCAACTGGAACACTGACTTCTTCGTCACCCAGCCCTACGGCAGCTACAAGTTTTTCTTTACGGCGAACTCCTCGGTGAGTGCTACCTATCCGATTCAGGGTTATCTCAAGTTCACCGATGGCTCTAACCTGCAGGTGATCAATGAGTCGTATGCCCCGCAGGTTGGTACCGGCCGCCAATGGACTTTCCCGGCTGTGCCCGGCAAGACTGTCAGTCAGTTGAATTTCAAGATCGGCGCCAGTGCCGATCAGGCAGCCACTGGTTTTACTTATCGGATCTCCACGCAGGGTTGCAACTGATGCTCGCCCGCGGAGGCGACCTACCGCCTCCGCCCGCTCAGAGCAGCTGACGCCAGAATGCCTCGGCCTCCGCTGCGCTCAGGTGCGGCAAGGGCTGGCTGTCGAGGGCGCTCAGGGGCCGGCAGCTCAGGCTGTTGAGCAGCAGCCAACGCTCATCGGCCGCCTGCGGCGTCGCCGCGGTGCCTGGCAGTTCTGCTTCCTGGACCAGTCCCAGCGCCAGGGCTCGGCCGCGCATCACCCCCGGCAGGCAGCCGCTGCTCAGCGGTGGTGTGAGCCATCGACCGCCGCGTCGCACCAGCAGGTTGGCCACGGCGCCGCAGCAAAGGCCGCCGTCGCTGCTCAGCAGCAGCGCTTCATCGGCACCGGCGGCGCGGGCCTCGCGGCGGGCCTGAATCGCCTGGCCGTAGGCGAAGGTCTTGCAATGGCTCAGGCGGCTGCCGGCATTGCGCCGTTCATGGCGACTGATCAGCGCTGTTTGTGGGCTGAAGACCGGTTCGCAGGGGGTGAGCTGCAGCCAGAAGCGATGACCGTCCTCGCTGTCGCCGGTTGCAGGAATGTCGATGCCACGGCCGCTGCCATTGCCGCGGCTCCAGTTCAGCCGCAGGGCGCCACTGCCGTTGGTCAGCCCGGCCCGTTGGATCGCAGCGTCGATCAGCGGTTCCACGCTGCTCTGCTCCGGCGGCGGCGCCATTGCCAGCAGCGCCGCACCGCGCCGCCAGCGCCGCAGGTGCGCCTCCAGCAGCTGCGGTCGGCCGGCACGCACCAGCACCGTTTCAAACAGCCCATCGGCCAGCAGCAGGCCCCGATCGCGCAGGGGGAGACACAGCGCTTCGGGCGAGCCCCAGCGGCCATTGATCCAGGCGATGTCGCGCTTGCCCGGATCGGTAGTGTCGCCGGCGCTGTTCATGCCAGGGCCCGTTGCAGCGGGTGCAGCTTCCACCCCATCTCTTCGGCTTCGGCCTGCGGGTCGGAATCGGCGACGATGCCGCAGCCGGCATGCAGGCGCAGCACGCACTCCTGCAGCAGCAGCGTCCGGATCAGAATGCTGCTGTCGAAGCTGCCGTCCCAGTCGCGCCGCAGCAGCGAGCCGCAGTATGGGCCGCGGGCGATGGGCTCCAGTTCCGCCAGCCGCTGGCAGGCCCGCAGTTTGGGCGCGCCGGTGATCGAGCCGCCGGGCCAGCAGGCCCGCAGCAGATCAACCCAGGTCTGCCCAGGCCCCAGCGCGCCGGTCACCACCGAGGTGAGATGGTGCACATTGGCGTAACTTTCCAGGCTCACCAGCTGCGGCACCTGGATCGAGCCAGGCTGGCATACCCGCCCCAGGTCGTTGCGCAGCAGGTCGACGATCATCACGTTCTCGGCCCGGTCCTTGACGCTGCACACCAGCTCGGCCGCCAGGTCGGCATCGCGCTCTGGATCCGCAGCGCGCGGGCGGGTGCCCTTGATCGGTCGCGTCTCCACCAGTCCAGCCGCGCTCACCTGCAGAAACCGCTCCGGAGAGGCAGAGATCACCGCTTCTCCGGCGGCGGCGCCGCCGGCCACCACCAGCCCGGCGAATGGGGCGGGGCAGTGGTGGCGCAGCCGCTCGAACAGCGGCAGTGCCGCCTCGGCGCCGCAGGGAACTCCCGCGGGCAGCATGGCCTGGCAGCAGGCGGTCAGGTTGGCCTGGAACAGATCGCCGCTGGCGATCAGGGCGCGGATGCGCTCCACCCCGGCGGCGAAGCCGCTGGCATCGGTCTGCCACTGCCAGGCCTCCAGGGGAATGCGTGGTGCCGCATCGGCCGCTGGCTCTGGGCCCAGGCTGTCCAGCCAGTCGACCATCATCCGCAGCCGCCGCTGATCACAGCCCTCGATCCAGAGGCGCCGTTGCTGCAGATCGCAACGCAGCACGGGATCATGGCGAGCGATCCAGAGGCTGGCCATGCCATCCGCTTTCCAATGCGGCGCCGGTTCCGCCCAGGCGGCCGCCTCGTAGCTGAGCCAACCGCTCCAGTGGCCCGGCCCGAGCCTGGCCAGCACGCTGAAGGGATCGTCCGGGTCACCGGCCCCATCGCGGCTGCCCGATCCCGGTCGACCCCGCCGGCAGTGCTGCTCCAATGGATCGGCCGCCAGCGTTGCCCAGCGTCCCAGGTCGCTGCCATCGCCATCGAGCCAGAGCAACCCTTCGGCACCCCAGCGCTCTGCCAGGGCGCGGGCCAGCTGGGCCGGTTCCCGCCAGGGCTTTTCCAGCCGCTGTGGTTGGGTCACGGCCGGAGCGCGCCGCTTGTCAGATCGGCCCGGCCGGCTTCGATCAAGGCGGCGTCGCGGATGCGGCAGCTGTCGCACAGGCCGCAGGGAGCCTCGCCGCCGCTGTAGCAGCTCCAGGTGTTGGCGATCGGGACGTTCAGCCGCAGCGCTTCCTGCACGATCTGGGTCTTGCTCCAGTGCACCAGCGGCGCCCACAGCCGTGGGCCATGGCCTTCGCGGCCGGCCTTGCTGGCCAGGTCCGCCAGGCTCTGGAAGGCGTCCAGATAGTCCGGCCGGCAGTCGGGATAGCCGGAGTAGTCGACCGCATTCACACCCAGCACCAGCCGCTCCGCACCGCGGGCCTCCGCCAGGCTGAGGCCGATGGCGATGAACACCGTGTTGCGGCCGGGCACGTAGGTGCTGGGGATCACGCCTGCTTCGACGCCGCTGGTGGGGATCACCTGCTGGACATCGGTGAGCGAGGAGCCACCCCAGGCGGCCAGATCCACCTGGATGGTGTGGTGCTCCGCCAGCCCCAGCGCCATAGCCACGGCGGCTGCGGCCTTCAGCTCGCGGCGGTGGCGCTGGCCGTAATCAAAGGACAGGCCAATCACCCGGCTGCCCGCCTCAATGGCCAGGGCGGCAGCGGTGGCGGAATCAAGCCCGCCCGAGAGCAGGGCGATGGCGGTGGACACGGGGTGCGGGCGCTCTCCAGCCATGATGCCCAGTCATGCCTGCCTCCGCCTTCAGCGCACCCCCAGCCACTTGTGGGTCTGCAGGCTCAGGCGCCAGTCGGGGTGATGGCGCACGTAGTTGATCGCCAGGGCCTGGCCTGTGGGACACTCCCAGCCCGGTTGCAGCAGCAGCAGTGGCGCTGCGGTGCTGCGGTCTGCTGCTGCGGCCTCGCGGGCCATGGCTTCAGCGAAGCCGAGATCAGCGGCGCTGTGCACCACCACCTTCAGCTCCTGGCAGGCCGCCAGCAGCTCACGACTGGGGGGGCGATGGGGTTTGGGGGAGAGGGTGATCCAATCGAATGCCCCGCTCAGCACCCCCACCCCACTGGTTTCCAGATGCAGGGGCAGGCCCGCGTCGGCCAGGGTTTCAGTCAGCGGAGCCAGATCGTGCTCCAGCGGTTCACCGCCGGTGACCACCACAAAAGCGGCGCCAGCGGCGGCGGCCTGTTGCGCTTCGGCTGCCAGGTCGCTCAGGCGGCGCTGGGGATGCACAGCGGCGGGCCAGGAGTGCTTGGTGTCGCACCAGCTGCAGCCCACCGAGCAGCCCCCGAGGCGGATGAACAAGGCGCTGCGGCCGGTGTGCAGTCCTTCCCCCTGCAGGGAGTGGAAGGTTTCCACCACAGGCAGCGCATCGATTGGCGCCGTGGCTGTCGGCTTCATGCCGCAGCAGCGAGCAGGTCCGCCTCCTTGGTGTCGTCCACCTGCTGCTGGTCTGGTGAGCGTCGCTGCGCCGCCTCGATCAGGCCGCGGAACAGCGGATGGGGAGTGCCGGGGCGCGAGAGAAATTCCGGGTGGTACTGGCAGGCGGCGAAGAAGGGATGGTCCGGTCGTTCGATCAGTTCCACCAGCCGGCCATCGGGTGAGCTGCCGCTGATCACGTAGCCGGCGTCCAGGAAGGCCTGGCGGTAGGCGTTATTGAATTCGTAGCGGTGGCGATGGCGTTCGTAGACCACTGCATCGCCGTACAGACGATGGGCCAGGGTGCCCGGCGTCAGGCGGCAGGGGTAGACGCCGAGACGCATGGTGCCCCCCAGGTCGACCACGTCCTGTTGTTCCGGCAGCAGGTGGATCACTGGGTGGGGGGTGTGGGCATCGAGCTCAGCGCTGGTGGCACCGCTCAGGCCCGCCTGGTTGCGGGCCCACTCGATCACCGCGCACTGCATGCCCAGGCAGAGGCCCAGGAACGGCACCCGTTGCTTCCGCGCCCAGTGGATCGCGGCCACTTTGCCGTCCACGCCGCGGTTGCCGAATCCACCAGGCACCACCACCGCATCCATACCGTTCAGCAGCGCTTCAGGCCCCTGTTCCTCGATCTGTTCGGCGCAGATCCAGTGCAGGTCCAGCGCCGCATCCCGGTCGATGCAGGCGTGGCGCAGGGCCTCCACCACGGAGAGGTAGGCGTCGTTGAGCTGCACATATTTGCCCACCAGCGCCACCTTCACCGCCGGTCCGGGGTTGCGCAGCTTGGCCACCATCGCCGCCCAGCGGGCCATGTCGCTGTCGTGGTCAGCCAGTCCCAACAGATCGAGCACCTCGCGGCAGAGGCCCTCCTGCTCCAGGGTGATCGGCACCGCGTAGATGCTGTCGGCATCGAGGGCCGGGATCACGGCGTGGCCCGGCACACCGCAGAAGCCGCCGATCTTGGCTCGCAGATCGGCGCTGATCTCCCGGTCGCTGCGGCACACCAGCACATCCGGCTGGATGCCGATCGAGCGCAGCTCCTTCACCGAGTGCTGGGTGGGTTTGGTCTTGAGTTCGCCTGAGGTGCCGATGTAAGGCAGCAGGGTCACGTGGACGTAGGCCAGGTCGTTGCGACCCACGTCGCCGCGGAATTCGCGGATCGCCTCCAGGAACGGCAGCGACTCGATATCACCGACGGTGCCCCCGATTTCGGTGATCACCACATCGGCGCCGCTGTTGGCTGCCACACGGTGGATGCGTTCGCGGATTTCGCCGGTGATGTGCGGGATTACCTGCACGGTGCCGCCGTTGTAGTCGCCGCGGCGCTCCTTGTTGATCACCGACTGATAGATCGAGCCGGTGGTCACGCTGTTCAGGCGCGACATGGCTGTATCGGTGAAGCGCTCGTAGTGGCCGAGGTCGAGATCGGTCTCGGCGCCGTCCTCGGTGACGAACACCTCACCGTGCTGGTACGGGCTCATCGTGCCCGGGTCCACGTTCAGATACGGATCCAGCTTGAGGATCGAAACGCTGTAGCCCCGGCTCTTGAGCAGGCGCCCCAGGCTGGCGGCCACGATCCCCTTGCCGATGCTGGACACCACGCCACCGGTCACGAAGACGAATTTGGCCATGGCTCCACCAGCGACCCTTCAATCTACCGAGTGCCATCGGAGGTCCGGATCACTGGCCTGGGCTGGTGGCCCGACGGGACGGCCACCACAGCCCCAGGTCCGTGATCCGGCTCGGCCGGGCGGGCCTGGATCTCCGCGCCTCAACCCTCCAGCAGACTCCGCAGCATCCAGGCGGTCTTCTCATGGATCTGCAGCCGCTGGGTGAGCAGATCGGCGCTGGGTTGGTCGTTGGCCTCATCGGCCAGGGTGTAGACACCGCGAATCGTGCGGGCCACGGCCTCGTGGCCCTCCACAAGCTCGCGCACCATCGCCAGGGCCGCCGGTACCCCCTGGCTTTCGGGGATGGAGGAAAGGCTGGCGTAGAGGCTGCCGCCGAAGGGCGCGGGGTGGCCGAGGGCGCGGATGCGCTCGGCGATCACGTCGAGGGCATTCCAGAGCTCCACGTACTGCTCCATGAACATCAGGTGCAGGGTGTTGAACATCGGCCCGGTCACGTTCCAGTGGAAGCCGTGGGTCTTCGCGTAGAGCACGGTGCTGTCGGCCAGCACGCGGCCCAGGCCGGTGGCGATCGCCTGGCGCTGCTCGGCGGGGATGCCGATGTCGATCGGCGGGGCGCTGCTGCTGGTGGAGAAGGCGGTCATGCGACTGAGCGAAATGCGTTCAACCTGGCTGCGCTTGTTCTAGCGATGGTGCCCAGGGCTGGCCTGGCAGTTCCGGGAGCGTCTCAGGAGTTCGTCAGGTCGCTGTCGAGATGACTGAGGTAGTCGTGCACCCGGCAGCGCCGCTGCGGCTGGCGCAGCTTCAGGAGCGCCCGCGATTCGATCTGCCGCACCCGTTCGCGCGAGAGTTGCAGGTCCTCGCCGATCTGGGACAGGGTTTGGGGCGTGTCGTCCTCCAGTCCGAAACGCAGGCGGATCACGGCCGCCTCGCGCGCGCTCAGCTCATCCAGCAGCGCTTCCAGGTCGGCGTGCAACTCGGCGCGGGTCAGCGCCTGCTCCGGGGTGGCGTGGCCGTCCTCCAGCAGTTCCCCTAATTCGGTGTCCTGCTCGCGCCCTACGCGCGTATCCAGTGACACCGAGCGCGGCACCCGCATCAGCGTCAGGCGCACCACGTCTTCGCTCAGGCCGAGGGCCTGGGCCAGATCGGCCACCGAGGCCAGGCGCCCCTGTTCGCTGGCGATCTGCCGCTGGGCCTTCTTGATGCGGTTCAGCTTCTCCGTCACGTGCACCGGCAGGCGGATCGTGCGGCTCTGGGTGGCGATGGCGCGGGTGATGCCCTGGCGGATCCACCAGTAGGCGTAGGTGCTGAAACGGAAGCCACGGGTGGGGTCGTACTTCTCCACGGCCCGCTCCAGGCCGAGGGTGCCCTCCTGCACCAGATCGAGCAGCTCCATGCCGCGCTGCTGGTACTTCTTGGCCACCGCCACCACCAGGCGCAGGTTGGCCTGGATCATGCGGTCGCGGGCGCGCTGGCCCTGATGCAGCGCCTGCTGGATCTCAGCACTGCTGATGCCGCTGTGTTCGGCCCAGTCGCTGCGCCCTTGCTCCAGCCTGGTGCGCAGGTCGCTCACCGTCAGACCGCTGGCTTCGGCCCACTGCGGCAGCGTCGGCCGGTGTCCCAGCTGCGAGGCCAGCCGCTGGCGTCCCTCCTCCAGCTGGATCAGGCCCGTCAGCTCCGGCCGCCCGGCTGCCAGTCGCCGCCGTTCCTGCAGCAGCCGCTCCCGCCGCTGCACCAGTCGGGCCAGGGTGAGCTCCTCCTCATGGCTGAGCAGATCCACGCGGCCGATGTCCTGCAGGTACAGGCGCACCAGATCGGTGCTGCCGCTGCGGCGTGCGCTGGGGCGGGCTGGAGTGTGGCTGGGGCCCTGGGGCACGAAGCCGATCCGCAGGAGGACACCCCAGATTCGGGTCTCGGCTGAGACAAAGCTCCAAACCCCGCGAATCCCTTCGGGTTCGCTGCCGCGTTGCGTTCGGGTTGCCGCATGGATGGCCCGTGTTCGCCGCGCGCGAGCAGACCGCTGCGAGGGGTCCCAGCACGGAATGCTGCCGGGGTATGGGAACTGTTCCCAGCCTCAGCCTCAGCCGTCGGCGTCCTCGTCGACCCAGGTGCTGGCCACGTGCAGCTCCTCGAGCTGCTTGGCGGCCACGCCGCCGGGGGCGCCGGTCATCAGGCAGCGGGCCTGCTGGGTCTTGGGGAAGGCGATGGTGTCGCGGATCGACTCCTCGCCCGCCAGCAGCATCACCATGCGATCGAGGCCGAAGGCCAGGCCGCCGTGGGGCGGGGCGCCCATGTCGAGCGCTTCCATCAGGAAGCCGAACTGCTGGTTGGCCTCCTCCAGGGGCAGGCCCACGGTCTGCAGCACCTGGCGCTGCAGGGCCGAATCGTGGATCCGCAGGGAGCCGCCCCCCAGCTCCAGGCCATTGAGCACCAGGTCGTAGGCCTGGGCGCGGGCGCTGGGCAGGGTGTCGGCCCAGGCGGCGGGGTCGCTGCCGAGGTCGTCGGTGTTGGGGGCGCAGAAGGGGTGGTGCAACGCCTCGTAGCGGTTCTCGTCGGCGTTGAACTCGAACATCGGGAAATCGACGACCCAGAGGAAGTTCCACTGGTCGTTCTCCCGGTCGGGCTTCACCAGGCCCAGCTCGCGGGCCAGGAACTGGCGCACCCGATCGAGGGCCTTGTTCTCGGTGGCGGTGTCGCCGGCGCCGAACAGCAGCAGGGTGCCGGGCTCGGCGCCGGTGCGCTCCAGCAGCTCGGCCTTCGCCTGCTCGGAG
>JBEBCC010000016.1:0-19074 GCA_041158125.1 Cyanobacteriota bacterium | reverse complement strand
CCGAACACACCGGCCACACCCAGCATGTGGAAGGGGTGCATCAGGATGTTGTGCTCAGCCTGGAACACCAGCATGAAGTTGAAGGTGCCGCTGATGCCGAGGGGCATACCGTCGGAGAAGGAGCCCTGACCGAAGGGGTAGATCAGGAACACAGCGGAAGCTGCAGCCACAGGAGCGCTGTAAGCAACGCAGATCCAGGGGCGCATGCCCAGGCGGTAGGAGAGTTCCCACTCGCGGCCCATGTAGCAGAAGATGCCAATGAGGAAGTGGAACACCACCAGCTGGTAAGGACCGCCGTTGTACAGCCACTCGTCGAGGCTGGCGGCTTCCCAGATGGGATAGAAGTGCAGGCCGATGGCGTTGCTGGAGGGGATGACAGCACCAGAGATGATGTTGTTCCCGTAGATCAGCGAGCCGGCAACGGGCTCACGGATGCCGTCGATATCAACCGGGGGAGCGGCGATGAAAGCGACGATGAAGCAGATGGTGGCCGACAGCAGCGTCGGGATCATCAGAACGCCGAACCAGCCCACGTAGAGGCGGTTATCGGTGCTGGTGACCCACTCGCAGAACTGCGACCAGGCAGAAGCGCCTTGGCGCTGCTGGATGGTGGTGGTCATGAGTACGGATCAAGAAGAGCTCAAGCTCTGGCCGTGGCCAGGCGTGAGCAGGAAGGAAGGACAGGTCGGTAACCCGCCCTGCCGCAGCCAACGTAACGGAACATTGCGCGGTTTGTAAAGAGGTGTGCGGAAAGCGGCCCTGGGGCTGGCGCCCGCGGCGGACGTCTCAGGGCTGAGTCTTAAGGTTGGATTTCGATTGCCGCTCTGGGGTCCGCTTGGTTTCCGAGGTCCGCTTGGTTTTGGGGTCCACTTGGTTCTGATCTGTTGGGAGCTGGCCGGCCGGCGCGGCCAGCTCACCGTCCCTCTGCTGGAGGCTCGCTGGCACCGTCAGCAGCTGGAGAACACCGGTGCCGTCGTTTATTGGAGCCAGCGTCTCAGCGCCTGAGGGGCGAATGTTTTCCTCTCTGTGGGGGCGCCGCCAACCCTTGCCGTCTCGCCAGCCTGTCCATCGAGCATGGGTCTGCGGCAAAGGGCTGCAGGTTGCTCCCTGGCCCCATCCCCTTGCGCCATCGCCCCTGCGTCCGATCGCGGTTCGGCGGCGGAGTTCCCGGCGGGTCGGACTGGCAGCGCCTCCTGTTCCACAGGCGCCTGGTCCACCGAGGCGTCGCTCCGTCGCAATCCTTTTCTGCTGGGGCCCATCTCTGTCGCAGCTCCTGTCCGCCGCAGCCGGTGTTCGTTGGAGCCACTGCTATGAGGAATCAGATTCTCCCGGCTGGCCCATGCGCTGGTGCACCTTGCCCTTGATGGCCGTTTTGCTGCTGGTTGGCTGCCGGCAGGCCCCCAGCAGCGACAGTCAGAGCCGCGAGCAACGCCTTGACCAGCGCCTTAATCGCCTCGAGCTGAAGCTGCAGCAGCTGGAGCAGCGCCAGGCCCACCCAGAGGCCGCCGATACCGCCGACAGGGCCGGTAAGCCCCCGGCCGGCCCGGTGAAATCCCTCACCTTCCGCATGGGCAGTGAGGATGATCGCCTGCGCATCTACTGGGCGGATGGCACCCGCAGTGATCTGCCTTGCACCAAGGAACAGGGAACCTGGGCCTGCGGTTGAGCGCACTCCGGTCTGGCACCGGCTCGTACTGGCGCGGGATTGTAGAGGTGCGCCCGGATTCAGGACTGCTGCAAACACCGCTGCAGCGCCTCGGCCCACTCCGGTTCACATCGCCACCGCTCCCGTTGCGTGAGGCTCAGGGCGATGTGTTTCTCCCCATAGGCCGCCTCATTGATGAACACCGGCCAGCTGTGCGTTGCAGCGCCGGCCGGCTTGAACTGATCGGCGTGGCCATCGGCGTACCAGAACAATGGCTCCCCGCTCTGCAGCGGTCGCCAGTCACGCTGCTGCAGCCTGGGGTGGATCGCTGCCACGGCTAGGTCTTGTCCATCCCGCGGTAGATCCAGGCTGCCGCTGTGTCGGTGCACGGTCAATCCCGCCGGCAGCCGCAGCCTGCCGCTCGCGGCCGCCGCCAGGCTCGCGCAGGCCGCCTCCACGGCCAGCTGGGTCTGGCGGCAGATCGCTGCCTGCACCACACCCTGCGGCACTGGGCCCACCTCAATCACCAGCCCGCAGGGCCACTGTTCCACCAGAAAGCCCGTCTGGGCGGCGTCGGCCTCATGCAGGTAGATGGGGAGGCCAATCCGGGCCTGAATCGCCGCCGCCAGGGCCAGATCGGCTGGCCGGCGCCCGTAGATCACCAGGGAATTGCCCATGCCGCTGGTGGTGCTGTGCAGGTCCAGGACCACCGGACAGGCGCGATCGCCGCTCGGACCCACCTGCGCCAGCAGCTCGCGGGCCCGCAGCACCTCCAGCTCTCGGCGATCTGGATTCGCCAGCAGCGCAGGCGCGAAGCTGCGGTTGAGGTCGCGGTCGATGTAGCGGCGATTGGCCGCCAGGGCGGCGGGGTTGCCGATCACCATCTCCAGCGCCAGCCCGGCGTTGGCCAGCAGCTCTGGTCGCTGCCGCCACTGCTCCAGCAGCCAGGGGGCGTTGCGTTCATTGCCGTGGGTGGCGCCCACCAGCAGCAGGCGCCCGGCAGCGTCTGCCTTCGCCTGGCTGAAGTCTGGCTCCATCACCCTGTTGCCCGCGTCAACGCTGCGTCAGCCTGGCAGCAGTACGGCGGCACTGCCTGGGCTGATGGCGATTCCTCCCGCAGTGGTGGCCACGGCCCGCTCGGCCTGGCGCTGGCAGTGGCTGCAGCTGATGGGCGGCCTGGGGCCGGCCGATGCTGAGGGGAACTACCGCCGTCCCGTCTCGCCCTTCGCCGAGCGGCCGCCCCTGCCCGCCGCCGCTGCCGAACCGGGTGCGCACCTGCTGATCGTCGGTCGCAGCTGCCCCTGGGCCCATCGGGCCTGGCTCACCTGGCAACTTCGGGGCCTGGCGCCGAGCATCCACCTGGTGGTGGCAGAGCCGGACCCGGTCGCCGGTCGCTGGTGCCTGCCCGAGCCTGTGCTCGGCTGCAGCACCCTGCAGCAGCTCTACCGCCGCGCCGGCGCCGCCCCCGATCGGCGGGCCACGGTGCCGGTGCTGCTGGAGGCCGGCGCCGGCCGGATCCTGGTGGGGGAGAGCGCCCGCCTGATCGAGCTGCTCAACGCCTGGCCAGCCCCACCGGGTGCCCCTGATCTCGAACCCATGGCCCTCTTGTCGCAGATCAACAGCTGGCGCGAGCGCTTCCAGCATGCCGTCAACGACGGGGTGTACCGCTGCGGCTTCGCCCGCACCCAGGCCGCTTACGACCGAGCCGAAACCGATCTGTTCGCGGCTCTGGCGGAGGCGGAGCTGGCCATGGCCGCGCCGCAGGCCGGCCCCTGGCTCTGCGGTGACGTTCTCACCCTGGCGGATGTGCAGCTGTTTCCCACCTTGATTCGCCTGGAGTTGGTGTATGCGCCCCTGTTCGGCGTCAGTCGCATGCCGCTCTGGCAGTTCCCGGCGCTCTGGCAGTGGCGCCAGCGCTTCTTCGCCCTGCCCGGCGTGGCCTCCTGCTGCTTCGCAGACGCCTGGCGCCGCGATTATTTCGGGGCGCTGTTCCCCCTGCACCCCTCTGGCATCGTGCCCGCTGCCCCGCCTCTGGCCACACTGGTCAGTGGCATCTCCAGAGCAGCACCGCCATGACCGCCACCGATCCCGGCCGGCCTGCCACCGCTGATCCCACCTCTGCAGGGATCGATCAGGTCGCTCCCCCGGAGGAGCGCTACGAGGGGGTTTATGGCCCGTTCACGATCACTGCGACCGATCGCCGCGACGTGTTCGGGTACCGGCTCGCCCTGCTGTTGGTGGCGATCACCCAGGCGGCCCTGCTGATTCAGTGGCGTTGGCTCGGGCCCGAGGCGCTCTGGTTCTGGCTGCTGCCACTGGCGATGGGGCTGGGGCTGGCCTTGCGCTGGATTCACATCTACCTCCGCCCTTTGCACCGTGCCCTGCAGCTGTTCTGGCTGCTGGGCTGCCTGGGCTTGCTGGCCCTGGCGATCGTGGCCGGGCCGAATGCCATGGCCGTCACGGTCGCGACCGATGGCCGCTGGATCTGGGCGATCGGCCCGCTGTTCGCGGCCCTGGCGGGCATCGGCTTCAAGGAGTTCTTCTGCTTTCGCCGGCCTGAGGCCATCGGTGTGACCCTGCTGCTGCCCCTGGCTCTGCTCGGGCGCCTCAGTGGCCTGCTCAGCACTGAGGCCTGCGGCCTGCTGCTGGCCCTGGAGGCGGCGCTGCTGCTGGTGTTGACGCTGCGCAAGTTCCCGATGCCTGCAGCCGCCGACGTGGGTGACAAGAGTGTGTTTGCTTACCTGGAGGCGCAACGCCTGCCCCCCAACGCGTGAGCCTGATCAGCCTGGTGCAAGTCCGCAAGGACTTCGGCGTGCGTACGCTGTTCGAGCGGGTGGATCTGCATGTCCAGGAGGGCGACCGTCTTGGCCTGATCGGTCCCAACGGCGCCGGCAAGTCGACCCTGCTGCGCCTCCTGGCCGGTGAGGAGCCGCCGGGGGAGGGTGAGCGGCGTGTGGCGCCCCAGGCCAGGATTGTGCTGGTGAGCCAGGAGCCCGAGATCGATCCCGGGCGAACCGTGCTGGAACAGGTGTTCGCGGGCAGCGGCGAGAAGATGCAGCTGCTGGCTCGCTACACCGAGCTGAGCCAGGCCCTGGCCCAGGCTCACGCCGATGGCGCCGATGACACCGCCCTGCTGGCAGAGCTCGGCAGCCTCAACGCCCGCATGGATCAGAGCCAGGCCTGGGGCCTGGAGCAGCAGATCCGTGAGGTGCTCGATCGGCTTGGCATCCGCGATGGAGGGCGCCGCGTCGGTGACTTATCCGGTGGCTACCGCAAGCGGCTGGCCCTGGCGGCGGCGCTGGTGGCCGAGCCCGATGTGCTGCTGCTGGATGAGCCCACCAACCACCTCGATGCCGATTGCATCCAGTGGTTGCAGGGTTATCTGCAGCGCTTCGCCGGGGCGCTGGTGCTGATCACCCACGATCGCTATGTGCTCGATCAGGTGACCCGACGCATCGTTGAGGTGGACCGCGGCGAGGCGCGGGGCTACAGCGGCAACTACGCCTACTACCTGGAGCGCAAGGCGGAGCAGGAGGCCGCCGCCGCCGCCAGCGAGGTCAAGGCTCGCGGCGTGCTGCGGCGGGAGCTGGAATGGCTCAGGCGTGGTCCGAAGGCGCGCAGCACCAAGCAGAAGGCGCGCATCCAGCGGATCGAGGCGATGCAGGAGGCGCCGAAGCGGCAGCAGAAGGGCCAGCTCAGCCTCAGCAGTAACCGCCGCCGCCTCGGCAAGCGGGCGATCGAAGCCGAAGACCTCGCGGTGTGGGCGAGTGACGAAGCGCGTGAGGCCGCTGCCCGGCCGCTGCTGCGGAACTTCAGCTACGACTTCAGCCCGGAGGACCGGGTCGGAATCATCGGCCCGAATGGCTCCGGCAAGTCGACCTTGCTGGATCTGATCGCCGGCCGACGCCAGCCGCACGGAGGGCGGCTGGAGCTCGGCAGCACCGTGAAGCTGGCCTATTTCGATCAGCACAGCCACCAGGTGCTGGCGGCCACCGATGCCGCCGGCCGCGAGCGCAAGCTGATCGATGTGGTGAAGGAGGCCGCCAGCAGCATCGAACTCGACGGCAGCACCCTCTCGGCCTCCCAGTTGCTGGAGCGCTTTCTGTTCCCGCCGGCCCAGCAGCACCAGCCGGTGATGCGCCTTTCCGGCGGTGAGCGCCGCCGCCTGCACCTCTGCCGGCTGCTGATCGAGGCCCCCAATGTGCTGCTGCTCGATGAGCCCACCAACGACCTCGACGTCCAGACCCTGACGGTGTTGGAGGATTTCCTGGAGGACTTCCGCGGTTGCGTGGTGGTTGTATCCCACGATCGCTACTTCCTCGATCGCACCGTTGATCGTCTGTTCTGCTTTGAAAATGGTGAGCTGCAGCGCTTCGAAGGCAACTACAGCGCTTATCTGGAGCGTCAGGCCGCTGGCGCTGCCGCGCCGGTAGCAGCACTGCCTGCTGGTGGAGCGGCCCCGCCTGCTGCTGCGCGTCGTGGCGGCAGCGCCGAGACCCGGCCGCGGCGTCGCAGCTTTCGGGAAAATCGCGAACTGGCAGACCTGGAGGCCAACCTTCCGGCCTGGGAAGCCCGCCGACTTGCCCTGGAGGAACAGCTGGCGGTAGCTGGCGGTTCTGATTACACCGCGCTCGAGCGTCTCAGCGAGGAGCTCTCGGCGCTGCTGGTGCAGATCGAACGCGGTGAGGAGCGCTGGCTGGAGCTCAGCGAGCTGCAGGGCTGAGCTGGTCTGAAGGTCGTCAGGGTGCCTGCGCACCGGAACGCCGCCGCCGCTGCAGATGGGGCAGTTCGCTGCGGCTGGCGGCCAGGCTGAGGGCCGCGGAGGCCCGTGCCGAGGCCGGCCGGGCGCTGAGGTCACACCGGGGTGGCGGCGTGTTCGTGCCCTGCCAGGGGGGCAGCCGCAGGTGGCCGCTGCGAGCTTCTTCCTCCTTGATGGCTGTGGGTTTGTAGTCATCGGCGCCCCGCTGCAGGGCCATCTCATCGCCCATATGGCGCAGGTAGAGATCCAGAGTCCACAGCACCTGGTTGTGCTCGAAGGCTTCGCAAGCCGCCTGTGGTGAGGGGAAGCGCTGGCTCACCATGCCGCTGGGGGCGCATTGCTTCCATTCCAGAACTTCATCGAAGCTCAGGCCCCGACGCCATTGCCGCTGCTCGGAGAGATAGCAGTGATGCTCAGGACCATTGATCCAGTACAGCCGTCCCTGATCGTCGATGAAGTGACGATCCCGTCGTTGCCGGATGCGTGCCATCGCTGCTCCGCTGGTATCCCCGTGATAGCCCGCTTCGCCAGTGCGCGCCTCTGGGACGGAATCAGAACCCCGCTACAAACGGCTCCATCCCTCGGGCGGGCCCCGTATGGTGTGCACGACGTCGAGCGGCCCGAGCACTGACGGCCCCTTCCATGAACTCCATCGACGAACACATCGCCAAGGACCAGAGCGAGATCGAAGCTGCCAAGGCGGCTGGTGATCACGGCAAGGTGCGCCACCTCGAGGACGAACTGAAGGATCTCCAGGAGTACAAGGCGCACCACCCTGAGGACAACCACGACCCCACCCCGCTTGAGGTCTTCTGCGATCTCAACCCCGATGCGCCTGAGTGCCTCGTCTACGACGACTGATACCGGCTGGGTCAGTCCGCGCTTGTCTGCATTGCATCAACGGGGGTCTGACCCCCGTTTTTTTGTGCCTGCCTGCTGGCCGCGGTGAACAGGCGGCTTCAGATGCCCAGCTCCTGCCAGACCGCTGCGCAGAGCTGATCGAGATTGGTGTTGGTGGCCGCTGAAATGGCGAGCACCGGTTGACCGCAGTGATGGCTGGCCTCCTGGCGCTTCTGGGCCAGCTCCTCCTCCAGCAGCAACTCGCATTTGCTCAGCGCCACCAGGCGTGGCCGCTCGTTCAGACCGTGTCCGTAGGCCTCCAGCTCCTGCTCCACCACCGCCAGGTCGGCGGCCACATCCTCTGAGCTGGCATCCACCAGATGAATCAGCAGGCGGGTGCGCTGGATGTGGCGCAGGAAGTCGTGCCCCAGGCCCGCCCCCTGGGCTGCACCGGCGATCAGACCGGGGATGTCGGCGAACACGGTGCCATCCCCGGTGGGGCGCCGCACCACACCCAGGTTTGGCACCAGGGTGGTGAATGGGTAGTCGGCGATTTTGGGGCGCGCCGCTGAGAGCACCGAGATCAAGGTGCTTTTGCCGGCGTTCGGTAGGCCGATGATGCCCACCTCCGCCAGCAGCTTCAGTTCCAGCTGCAGGTTCCACTCTTCGCCGTCGCGGCCCTCCGTGCACTTCTCGGGGGCGCGGTTGCGGTTGCTCAGGTAGTGGGCGTTGCCCAGCCCGCCGCGGCCGCCGGCCGCCACCAGCAGCCGCTGGCCCTTATCGGTGAGATCCCCCAGCAGGATGTTCGTGCGCAGATCACGCACCTCAGTGCCGCAGGGCACCTTGATCGTGAGGTGATCGCCGCTGGCACCGGTGCTTTTGTTCGGCCCGCCGCGTCGACCCTCTTGCGCTTCAAACAACCGCTTGAACTTGAAGTCGAGCAGCGTCTGCAGATTGGGGTCGGCCTCCAGCCAGACGTCGCCGCCGCGACCGCCATCACCGCCGGAGGGACCGCCGGCCGGCACGTACTTCTCGCGGCGGAAAGCGACGATGCCGTCGCCGCCGCGGCCCGCCCGCACCGCAATGCGGGCTTGATCAATGAACTGCATTTGACCAACCCTAGGATCGGGCCGCCGCGGAGCCAGGTCTTGGCAGAGGTTCGCTTCCAGCAGGTCAGCAAGACCTACCCGCCGCGGCGGGGAAGCGCGCCAGTGGAGGTGCTGCGCCAGCTGGATCTGGAGATCGCCGACGGCGAATTCCTGGTGCTGGTGGGGCCATCCGGCTGCGGCAAGAGCACTCTGCTGCGGCTGCTGGCCGGTTTGGAGACCCCCAGCTCCGGCGACGTCTATGTGGGCGATCGCTGCGTGACGCAGTTGCGGCCCGCTCAGCGCGATGTGGCCATGGTGTTCCAGAGCTACGCCTTGTATCCCCACCTGAGCGTGGCGGACAACATCGGCTTCGGTCTGCGCCGCCAGCGTCGTCGCACAGTGCTGCAGCAGCTGGGCGATGGCTTGCACCGCGCCAGCCGCAGCCTGCCGGCTCCCCTGCGAGTGCTCTCCGCTCGGGAGCAGCGCATCGAGCAGCGCATCGCCGAGGTGGCCGCCACCCTGGAACTGGAGGCCCTGCTGGATCGGCGCCCGAAGGAGCTTTCCGGCGGCCAGAAGCAGCGCGTTGCTCTGGGGCGTGCCATCGCTCGTCAGCCGGCGGTCTTCCTGATGGATGAGCCGCTCAGCAACCTTGATGCGAAGCTGCGCACCGGCACCCGCGCCCAGATTGTCGCGCTGCAGCGCCGGCTCGGCACCACCACGGTCTACGTGACCCACGATCAGGTGGAGGCGATGACCATGGGCCATCGCATCGCCGTGCTCGATCGTGGCGTGCTGCAGCAGCTGGGTACGCCCCTGGAGCTCTACCAGTGGCCCGCCAATGTGTTTGTTGCCCAGTTCATCGGCAGTCCACCGATGACACTGCTGCCGGTCACCAGCGCCGGCGGTGGCCAGCTGCAGTTCGGCAGCCATCGCTTCCTGCCGGAGGGAGTCATGGCCGAGGCACTGCTGCAGTGGCATGGCCATCAGGGGCGCTCCGCTCAGCTGACCGCGGGCCTGCGGGCCGAACACCTCAAGCTGGCTCCCGCCACCAACCGCAACCTGCCGGCTGAGGTGAGTCATGTCGAGGCGCTTGGCAATGAGCAGCTGCTCACCTGCCGGCTGCTGGAGGGGAATCATCTGGTTCAGCTGCGCGCCGGTCCTGATCAGCCGGTGGTGCCGGGCCAGGGTGTCCACCTGGAGGTGGACCCCAGCGGCTGGCGCCTGTTCGATGCTTCCGGTAAGGCGATCCCCCGACCCGAGCCGGTGCCGCTGCGGGGGCCGGAGCCGCTGTTGCCACTGACCAGCTGAGCGGAACCCGCTCTCGCGCTGCACCAGCAGCACCCCGGTTGCCGCTGCTTGCGCTTACTTGAGCCAGATCACGCTGCAGCCGGGGCCGCCATCGCCCCGTTCGGCATCGTTGACGCGTTCCACGTAGGGCAGCGTCGCCAGCCAGTCGTGCAGGCCGCGCTTGAGCTTGCCGCTGCCGATGCCGTGGATCACCCACAGCGGCCCATTGGCGGCGCGCAGCTGCTCCTCCACCGCTGCTTCGGCCTCATGCACCCGCAGGCCACGCACATCGATGGTGTTGCCGCTCGTGCGCACCTGAGGGCCGCGGCTGGCTGGGTTGCGGCGGCTGCGGATGGCCACCTGGGTCTTCACCGGTTCCGGTGCTGGCGCCGGTTTCTCCCCATGCAGGCCCTCGATTGCGCTCAGTTCCAGATTGAGCCGCATCACGCCGCAGCGCACCGTCAGCTCGCGGCGGTCCTCGGAAAGGGCCAGTACTTCGCCGGCCTTGCCCAGCGACAGCACGCGCACCCGTTCACCCACCGCCGGTAGCCAGCCCTGATGCTCGCGTCGCTCCGGGCCCGGCCGGTGCTGCTGTTCGAGATGTTTGAGTCGCTGGCCGGCGCGGCGGGCGGTTTCCCCGAGCGTTGTGGTGTCGGCATTGCGGCCCTGGCGCAGCCGGCGGATGATGCGCCGCACCTCCTGCTGGCCATCGCGGATCGAGCGCTCCAGTTGCTGGCGGCGCTGCTCCTGCAGTTCGGCGCTCTGCTCCTTCTGCTGCTGCCAGCGCTGCAGCAGCTCCTCATGCAGCAATTCCGTGCGGGCCAGCAGCGCCGCGGCTTCCTCGGCGGCCTCCTGCTGGCGCTGGCGCTGGTTCTCCAGCCCCGCGATCACCTGGTTCACCTCCCCTTCCCCCCGGGGCGCCAGCAGCTCCCGTGCCTGCTCCAGCACTGCGCCATCCAGGCCGAGGCGGCTGGCGATCGCCAGGGCGTTGCTGCGGCCCGGGATGCCCCACTGCAGATGGTATGTGGGCGAGAGGGTTTCGACATCGAACGCCACGGAGGCGTTCTCGAAGCGCGGGTCGTTGTATTTGAGGGCCTTGAGCTCGCCGAAGTGGGTGGTGGCGATCGTCAGTCGCGCCCGCTCCGCCAGCTGGCGCAGCAGCGCGATCGCCAGGGCCGTTCCCTCGGTGGGGTCAGTGCCTGCCCCCACTTCATCGAGCAGCACCAGTGAGGCGCCACTCACAGACGCCCCAGCCAGAGGCAGGGCGGCCAGGATCCGGGCGATGCGGCGCACGTGGCCGCTGAAGGTGGAGAGGTTCTGCTGCAGCGACTGCTCATCGCCGATGTCGGCCAGCACCTGCGTGCACCAAGGAAGCCTTGGCGTGCCGTCGCAGGGCAGGAACAGGCCGGCCCGCGCCATCAGCGCCGCCAGGCCGACGCTTTTGAGTGTCACCGTCTTGCCCCCGGTGTTGGGCCCGGTGATTGCCACGACCCGCAACTCCCGGTTGACCCGCACATCCACTGGCACCACGGTCTGGCCGCCCTCGCGCCTGTGCTGCCACAGCAGCAACGGATGGCGTAGCCCTTCCAGCTGCAGCGGTGCCAGTGGATCCTCCGCCAATTCTGGGCGAACCGCTCCCAGCCAGGCGCCATAGCGGGCCCTGGCCAGGCCGGCATCGAGCTGCACCAGCACCTGCTGCAGCTGCGTCAGGGCGGCCTGCTCCGCCCCCACCAGACCGCTGAGCTCGAGCAAGACGGCCCGCTCGGCCTCCCGCTCCTCGCCCTCCAGCTGCCGCAGGCGATTGCCCAGGGGGATCACCGCCTGCGGTTCGATGAACACCGTGCTGCCAGAGGCCGAGCTGTCGTGCACCAGCCCCGGCAGCTGAGCTGCAACGCCGGCCTTCACCGCCAGCACCGGCCGGCCGTTGCGCTCGGCGATCACGTGGTCTTGCAGGAGGGTGGCGAAGCGGCGCAGCAGGCCGTTGAGGCTGTTGCGGCGCTCGGCGCGCACAGCTGCGATCTGACGGCGCAGCTCCGCCAGTGGCGGGCTGGCTCGATCGGCGACCCGGCCGCCGTCTTCGATGCAGAAGCGCAGCCGCTGTTCCAACTCCGGCAGGGTGCGCAGCTCGGCCACCAGGGCGCTGGTCACCGGCCGTAACTGCGGATCATCGATCTGGCGGCGCAGTCGGCGGGCTGCCGCCAGGGTGGTGGCCACCGCCAGCAGGTCGTCGCCGAGGGCGACGCCGCCCTTGGCGCAGAGCGGCAGGATCCGGCTGAGATCGGCGACGCCCTGGAAGTGCAGGCCTCCCTCCGCCAGACCATCCAGGGCCAGCAGTTCCGTGGTTTCCGCCAGCAGGGTGCGGCTCTCGTCGAGGTTGTGCGCCAGGGGCAAGTGCCGGCTGCGTTCGCGACCGAGGCTCGTTTCGGCGAAGCCGGCCACCTGCCCGGCCAGACGCGGCCACTCCAGCAGCTCCAGGGTTTCGGCCTGAATATCCGCCGCGGCCTCAGCGGCGACCGCTGCTGGTGTGGGGGAGATCAGGAGCTCACTCACGGGCGGACCAGAGGAATCGGCGCTGCACCGATGTTGGAGGGCAGCCCTGCCGCAGGTTCGTAGAGCATCTCCAGCCAGTTGCCTTCCGGATCCTGCATATAGAAGGAGGCGGTGCCGTCGCGGTGATCATGGACGGGGCCGCAGGCGTGGCCCTGATCCACCAGCTGGTTGCGCATCTGATCCACCGCGCCGCGATCGGCGAAGTGAAAGGCGAAGTGTGGGCCGGCGGCGCGGTAATCCGGGCTGAGCAGGGCGATGCCTTCACCGGTTTCGGGCCACTGGACATAGCACCAATCCGGTGCCTCCCAGGTGAGCCGCAGCCCCAGGCCGAGATAGAAGGTCTTGGCGCGGTCCATGTCCTGCACGCGCAGGGCGACATGGCCCAGACGATGGGGCGCGGATGGCTGCGGGTTCGCCGACGCCCCATGGCTCGCCGACGGATGGTGGCTGGCGGACATCGGAGCCTCCCGTGCTGACTCCATTCTCAATGGCGGAACCCCGCCGCTGTGATCGATGGCACCGCCGCCGCCGCTGGCTCGCTCCAGACGACTGGGCTCGCTTCAGTCGGCTTCGGTGGCCCCAAAGCAATGCATCAGGGCATCGCCCCAGCTGTTGATGCCGCTGAGAGCGTGATCCGGGGCCTGAGCCAGGGTTTCGGCGTGGGCCCGCAGGATCGCAGCCTTGTCGAGGTCGTGGCCGTGAGCGGCGGCCAGGGTCACGATGTCATCCACACCGGCGGCGGCCTGCAGCTTGTCGCGCAGGGCCTGGTCGCCGGCCACCTTGCTCAGGAATGCCTGGAGATTGACGACGGACACGGTTGATGCCTCAGGGCACGGGATGCTCGCCGATCCTGCCACTACTGCACCGGCCTCGCCTGAATCCAGGCAGGGCTGAAATGATCAGCCCTGGCGCAACCAGGCGGCTGCGTCGCAGGCGTGGTAGGTCAGGATCAGATCGGCACCGGCGCGCTTGAAGCAGAGCAGGGTTTCCAGCACCACGGCGCGTTCATCGATCCAGCCCTTCTCGGCGGCGGCCTTCACCATCGCGTATTCACCGCTCACGTTGTAGGCCGCGATCGGCAGTTCGCTCTCCTCGCGCAGGCGATGGATGATGTCGAGGTAGGCCAGGCCAGGCTTCACCATCATGATGTCGGCCCCTTCCTGCTCATCGAGCTGGGCCTCGGTGATGGCTTCGCGGGCGTTGGCCGGATCCATCTGATAGGTGGCCTTGTCCTTGGGGATCGGCTTGCCGGCGGCGGCGCGGGGCGCTGAATCCAGGGCCTCGCGGAAGGGGCCGTAATACGCGGAGGCGTATTTGGCCGTGTAGCTGATGATGCCCACGTGCTCGAAGCCTTCCTCATCGAGGGCTTCGCGGATAGCACCCACACGGCCGTCCATCATGTCGCTGGGGCCGATCAGATCAGCACCGGCGCGGGCCTGGGCCACGGCCTGCTTGCAGAGGATCGCCACCGTCTCATCGTTGAGCACCACGCCCTCGCCGCTGACGATGCCGTCGTGGCCGTCGCAGGAGTAGGGGTCGAGGGCCACGTCGGTCATGATCGCCATGCCCGGATGCACCTCCTTGAGGCGGCGGATGGCGCGGGGGATCAGTCCACCCTCGTTGAAGCACTCGGCGCCGTCTTCCGTCTTCAGGCCATCGGCCACCTTCGGGAACAGCACCACGCAGCGGATACCCAGATCCCAGGCGCGGCCAACTTCCTGCACCAGGCCATCCAGGCTCCAGCGCTGGCAGCCAGGCATGGCACCGATCGGTTCATTCGTGGCGCCCTCATGCACGAACAGCGGATAGATGAAGTCGGTCGCGCTGAGGGAGGTCTCGCGCACCATCGCCCGCAAGGCAGGGGAACGGCGCAGGCGACGGGGGCGGTAGGTGAGCTCCATCAGGGGATGCGCTGCGGCGGCTGGCTGCGGCGGATCCTACGGAGCGCTGTTTCAGAGCCTGGCAGCTTCGATCCAGTCGCGGCGCGGGTCGCTGCTGCGCACGGCCCGCAGCTGCTCCAGCAGCTGCCGCTCCTGCTCGCTGTAGGCCGCGGGCTGCCGCAGGCTCAGGCTGAGCAGCAGGTCGCCGCGGCCCCCGGGGCCGGGCCAGCCCTTGCCCTTGAGACGCAGGCTGCGGCCCACGGCCATGGCGGGCGGCACTGTCACCGTGGCTTCGCCATCGGGGGTGGCCACGCGCACCTCACCGCCCAGGGCCAGTTCATCGAGGCTGAGGGGGAGATCGGCTTTCAACTGGTCGCCTTCGAGGCTCCACACCGGGTGATCCTGCACCTGCAGGGTGAGGTAGAGGTCACCGCGGCGGCCGGTGCCGGGCTGCAGGTTGCCCTTGCCCCGCAACCGCAGGCGGCTGCCCGCTTTCACGCCGGCGGGGATGCGCACCTGCACCCGTTCGTCATTGACGGCCAGCGTGCGCTCGCAGCCGCGGAAGGCTTCGGCGAAGCTCAGGCTGATGCTGGCCTCGGCATCGAGGTTGAGGCTGGCGGTACGGCCAGCAGCGCCGGGGAAGCCACCGCTGCCGAAGCCACCGCCGGGGAAGCCGGAGCCGAAGCCGCTGAAGCCGGCGCCGCCGCCGCCGCCGGGGCCACCGAAGCGGCCCAGCAGGTCGTTGATGAAGTCGTCGAAGTTGCCGTAGCGCCCGAAGTCGACATCGACGCCGCCCATGCCGCCGCTGCCTGCCTTGTTCCAGTACTGGCCGAACTGCTCGTAGCGGCGTCGCTTGTCCGGATCGGAGAGCACCTCATAGGCCTCGCTGATCTCCTTGAACTTCGCTTCGGCGCTGGCGTCACCCGGGTTGACATCCGGGTGGTACTGGCGGGCCAGTTTGCGGAAGGCCCGCTTGATGGTGTCGGCATCAGCGCCGCGCTCCACCCCCAGCACCTTGAAATAGTCGCGGTAGCCGTTGACGCTCATCGCAGCAGGCAGGGTGGCAGCAGGAAGGTTCTCAGCAGAAGGCTGAAGGGCCTGATCCAGTCTCCCAGCCCCAGCTCACCGGGCCGGGGGCGGAAGGCCGAACGTCGGTCCGTCCTGCACCTGCTGGTTCGACTTAGCGTCACGCCACACCGATGTTGTGGTCGATGCGCTTTGACAGCTCTGCTGCGCCTGCTCGGCGTCTTCCCCTGCTGGGGCTGTTCAGCCTGATCGCGATCGGTGCGGTGCTCGGCGGTGCTGCGGAGAGTTCTGCCCGGTCCGGTGCCGGCGAAGGCGCTGGCTCCGCAGCTGTGGCCGCCGCTGTGACCGCAGCCGCCTCCACGTCCGAGCTACGGGCGCTGGTGGAGCACCTGCGGCGTCAGGGGGCGGTGTTTTACGGGGCCTGGTGGTGCCCCCATTGCACCCATCAGAAGGATCTGTTTGGCCAGGCGGCCGCTCAGCGCCTTCCCTACGTGGAGTGCGACAAAGATGAACCCGGCCGCCAGCGCTGTGCCGCCGCCGCGGTGCGGGTGTTCCCCACCTGGGATCTGAAAGGGGAACGCCGCGAAGGTCTGCTGACGATCGAGGAACTCCGCATCTGGAGTGGCTTTGCCGCCGGTCGATGAGGGTTGAGGCAGGGGTTCAGAGCACCTGGCCGACCATCACTGCGGCTACGGCCGAGAACAGGGTGATGCCGAAGGCTGTGAGGGGGTTCTGACCCTGAGCAACCGCGAAGGTGGTGATCACGCCGGCGCCGAGGCAGGCCACGGCCAGCTGGGTGGTGAGGGCGGGACGTTCCACGGCGGCAGTCGTCGGTTGGCTTCTCACAATGCTGCGGGTTGCAGTCTTGGCTGAGCGATCACGATCAGGTCGTTACATCGGGTTGGTCTTCTTTACTCAACGTCATCACTTGCGGCCATGGTCGCAAGTGATGAGGCCCCACTGTCTGCGCTGCTTCGGTGGTGTCGACCGACCCGAATCCAGGGCGCCGCCGTGATTCGTTCCTGGAATTCTCAGTGTTGGTGCTGCGTTCAGTCATGAAGCTTGGTCACTACCCATTGGCTGCGCCATGCGAGCGTCATCGCCGCCAGAGCTGCCTGGCTGCGCGATCCTTCGCTGCTTTCATTGTTGGTTGACACCTTGACGCGGCCGCTGCATCCCTCGGCCGTGGCTGCTCGTTGGGCGGCGGCTGCCGGTGATGGTTGCCTGGATCCTGCGCCGTCCCCGCTGGGGCCTCGATACACATGCGCCGAACCGGCCGTACCGCCGTGCTGAGCTTCAACGGCATGGCGCTCGGCCTCGGCCCCATGGCCTTGACTTGACCCGTGATCCCACCGCTCACCAGGGTGGTGTTCTGAGCCCTGGTCGCCATGGCAGGCGACGACGATGACCGCTGTTGCTGCAGGCGCGATCCGGCAATCCATGGAATCCTGGGAGCTCGCCTTCGCCGCAGCTCCTGCGGAGCACCTTCATGCGCGTCAGCTTCCGAAACAGCCGCTGGCTAACCCTGGCTCTGGCCCTGGGTGTGCTGTTGCCGGGTGCCGCCACCGCCCAGCACGGGACTGTGCCGGCCCTCTATCCCAGCCAGGCTGAGGCCGAGAAGGCGGCCAAGCTGCACTTCCACTGCACGGGTGCCCACCGCATGGGTGATCAGTGGATGCCCTGCAGCGTGCACGGTGCCGAGCCATCCAGCACTCATGCTCACTGAGCGCCGCGATCAGCGGGTTCGTGGCCGGAGGAGGCCGGTCGGGCTCGGCCGCTGCTGGCCCACTGCTGCAGGGTCTCAAGCTGCTCGCGAGCAGTGCGCGAGAGCGGCACCAGTTGGGCCGCTGCACTGATCAGGTCCGCCTCGCCGAACTCGCGGCGTTCACCGAACGCCTGGTGCATGGCCTCGATCACCACCTGTTCCAGTTCGGCCCCGGAGAAACCGGCGGTGCGATCCACCACCACCTCCAGCGGCAGCTGATGTGTCGGCCGGCGGCGGCGCAGTTGCAGATCGAGGATGGCCCGCCGCTCGGCGGCATCGGGCAGGTTCAGCAGAAAGATCTCATCGAAACGCCCCTTGCGCAGCAGCTCCGGTGGCAGGTTTTCAACGCCGTTGGCGGTGGCCACCACGAACACGGCGCTGCGCTTCTCGGCCATCCAGGTGAGCAGGCTGGCCAACACCCGTTGGCTCGTGCCGCCGTCGCTGCGACCGCCGTTCACACTGCCGAAGCCCTTGTCGATCTCATCGATCCAGAGAACGCAGGGGGCCATCGCCTCGGCCCGCTGAATCATCTCGCGGGTGCGGGCCTCACTGGCGCCCACCAGGCCGGCGAACAGTCGGCCCACATCGAGCCGCAGCAGCGGCATGCTCCAGCTGTGGGCGATGGCCTTGGCCGTGAGCGATTTGCCGGTGCCCTGAGGACCGACCAGCAGCACACCGCGCGGGAGCGGCAGTCCGTATCGGCGGGCCTCCTCGCTGAAGGCCAGGTGCCGCTGCTCCAGCCAGCGCTTGAGAGCTTCCAGACCGCCGATATCGGCCGGGGTGGCCTCGGTGGGGCAGAACTCAAGGAGTTCACTGCGGGCGATGGCCTGGCGCTTCTCCTCGAGCACCTCCTCCAGATCGGCGCTGCCCAGCTGGCCACGGCTGGCCAGGCCGCGGGCTGCCACCTGGCGGATGCGCTGCTCGCTGAGGCCGCTGCAGCACTGACTGAGCTGCTCCAGCAGCTGCGCTTCGAGGTTCTGCCCACAGGCCTGAGCGATGTTGCTCAGAAGGTGCTGGATCTCCGCCTGGTTGGGCAGTGGCAGATCCAGCAGGGTGACGCATTCCTCCAGCTCCCTGGGCAGCTGCCATTCGGCCGCGGTGATCACGAGGGTGTGGGGGCTCTGGCGGAGGCTGGCGGCCAGGTTGCGCAGCTTGCGGCAGATGCTGCCGTCCTCGGTGTAGCGGTGGAAGTCGTGCAGGACCAGGATGGCTGGTTGGTCGCTGCTGAAGCTGCTGAGGCTCTCCAGGGCTGCGAGCGGATTGCGCGCCGCTTCGCCGTCGCGGCCTGGCCAGCCGCTGAGTCCGCTGATGAAGTCCCAGCGGGCCAGGCTGCGGTTTCCCAGGCGGCGGGCGGCGGCAGCCAGCAGGGCTGCACCGCGTTCCTCTTCCTGGCTGCGGAGCCAGAGGATCGGTGTGCGGGCCCGGATCAACAGATCGAGATGGTCGGCCCAGGCCTGGCTCATGGGGTGGTGCGGCGGTTGAGCGCGGGGTGACTGGCGGCTCAGGGTTGCCGCAGCTGATGCAGGGCTGCCCAGCGGGGATCCACCGGATCACTGCTGGCCCGTGTGCCACAGGGGGGGCCGGGGCAGTCGTCGCCGCAGCGATTCACCAAGGGCAGCTGCAGGCTGAGCTGCTCGAACAGCCAGTGCTCAGGCTCGAAGCTGCCGCTGGGATCAAGGCTTTCGCAGAGCTCATCCACCTCCAGCTCAAGCACGCCTGGGTCACTGGCGGTGTCAGGGGTGAGGCCTGCCTGCCGGGCCTGTTCACCCAGCCAGAGCAGCTCGCGGGTGCGGAAGCTGAGGGGATGGTTGTAAAGCTGCAGGCAGCGGTCGCAGCAGAGGGTCACGATTGTGTCGCCGTGCCCCTCAAGCTCGAGCACATTGCCGCGGTGACGCGCGCTCAAGGCCCCGCGCACAGGGGTGAGGCTGTCGAGTTCAGCCAGGTGCTGATCCACCTCCCAACGGCGCCCATCAGCCAGGAGCCTGAGCTCCTGGACCGGGATCGGGCGGAGGTCGTCGGTGGAAGGCATCATGGGAGCCCTACGACTTCTTGCCCTTCGGTTCGAAGGGCAGGCGCTCGCTGTTGCTCACGGTGGCAGTCACGGTTTTGGCTTCGGCGGCCAGTTGCTGATCCAGAATGGCCTGGAGGTTGTCCGGCAGAGCCTCGCGGGTGAGCAGGAAGGTCTGCACCGCCTGGAAGATGTTGGCGATCACCATGTAGAGCAGCACCCCCGC
>JBEBCC010000015.1:0-30415 GCA_041158125.1 Cyanobacteriota bacterium | reverse complement strand
AGGACTACCTCACCCATCAGGGAATCGCCGGGGTTGTGGGATCGCGCGATGCCACCCGGCTGGCGTTTCAGAATGGCCTGATCAGGGACGGCGAGACCTGGATGGAGATGATTCGCTCCCGCAATCAGTCATCCCACACCTACAACCTTGAACAGGCCCAGGCCATCGCCCGCGATGTGATCGCGCGCTTCCATCCGGCGTTCTCGGCCCTGAACGAGCGGTTCACGGGCCTGGCCGCAGCCGCGCGATGACCACAACCTCCCACATGCAGATGCCGCAGCGCTTCGGCCTGCCCGAAAACGCTGTCCGGGCCATCCAGAAGGTGCTGGTCGCCCATCCTGAGGTGGAGCAGGCGATCGTTGTACGGGTCCCGCGCCCTCGGCCGCCAGCGCCCCGCCTCCGAGCTGCTGTTGCTGGTGCACACCTTGGTGGTCCTGGTTGTCAGTGGTGGGGCTGTTCCAGTGGCTGGGGTGGCTGTAGTTGCCGTCAGACAGAAGTGCCGGCCGCAGATGGCCTGAGCCGCTGTTGTTTTTGGCAGAAGTTGAGCAAGATGCGATGGCTGATCTCAGGCTTCAACGGCAAAAGCGCCGCATCTGCGGCGCTGGTTCCCCTGAATCGACCACCAGGAGCGGCGGCCGATGCACTCATCCTGCCGGCTTGGGTGGCGGTCGTCAGTCAAGCTGCTGGATAACAAAAGCTTTACAGGTGTAGTGGTCCCGTAATCACGGGAAGGATCGGCTGATTAACACATGTTGCCTGAGGTGTTGCTTTCTTGCTGGGGCTGGACGGCATGGTCGCTGCTGGTCCAGCCTGGAGCCAGGCGAATGTGCGGGATGAGGGCTGGGTGTCTCTGAGAACTGTGGTCTATCAGATTAGTCAGTCTGCGCCTTTTGGTTGCGCTAATTCAATGGAGGTGGTGCGTGATGCGCTGCATTATTTCGGTATGCATTTTCGTGATCCGATCCTGATGCCGGAGTTGGCCGATGCGCTTGGCACCACCCTGGCTTGCCTGGATTTCAGCTTCGATCGCATCCGCGGTGTCACGCCAGTGCAGGCGCTGTTGGAGCACCGTCTCAACCGCTTGTTTACGACCCTGACCGATCAGCCGCGTCAGGGCTTGTCGCGGGCAGTGCGCGCCTGTGGACTGGCCAGCACCGCCAATGTGCTGGCGTTGTTCGAGCAGGAGTTTGGCATCGCCATGCCTCTGTTTCTGCTCACGTGTCGCCGCGCTGCCGATGATCGGCTGTTTCGTCTGGAGCACCCAGAGCCAGAAGCCCTGGTGTTGCCGATCTGAAGCTCCAGAGTTGCTGCCTCTGGGGATGTGGATCTGCTGGGGCTTGGCTGAGCTGGGGTCCTCGCTACCAACGGGTCCTCGGGGTCTGCGTCCAGCGCACCGGGGCGAACCAGGCCCTCGATCTGATCCCTTCGCCAGTGGAACGATGCTGCCCCTCCGTTCGACCTCTGCCTTTGATCTGATGGACGGTCTGGAGCGGCAGCTCAGCCAGCAGCTGCAGAGCGCTGAGCATGTGCCCGCCACCACGGTGCACGAAACCCCTGATGCCTACCAGGTGGTGCTCGAACCGCTGGCCGTGGATCAGGCCGCCATCGCGGTGAAGGCCACCGATCGCACCCCTTGATCACCGCTGAGCGCCGCCCCAAGCACCAGTGCGCTGACAGCCTGCTGGCACCAGCGAGGCGCCCCCCAGGCTGGACACGCGCACGGGCCACGGCCGAGTGAGTTCTGGCCATGGCACATGGAGCCGCAACGTTCGCTTCTCTGTTGCGGGGTCGTTTGTCGAGGCGGTGAGCGCTCGGATTCCGAGATCAGCTGCTCATGGAAGCCCCTGCTCTGGGCAGGATGATCAGCAGTGATAGGCCCAGAAGCGAAGATCAGGGCCCCGGACCAGTGGCCGGAACCTCCGTATCTCGCGGCGCCAGGTGATCCGATGGCCCTGCGGTCAGCTGGCGGTCCTGTGCCCCAACAGATTCCATGCAGAAATTGCATGGAATCTGCATTCATGCAGCAGCTGCATCACCAACAGCCATGGCGACACATTCCTTAAGGAATTCTTAAGGGGGGGTAGTGTTCTCTTGTTGTAGGGGTACAGCGCATGGCTATGTCCATCTCTGCACGGCTGCCAAAGCCCCGGCGGCTCACGATCACCGTGAGCGCTCACGTTTATCAGCAGCTGCTTGAGGATTCCGATCTGCAGGGGCGTTCGTTATCGAATTATGCGGCATATATGCTCGAACGCTCTCTCGATCAGCTGGCTTCAGTGGTCAGTCAATCGCGCACAGCCCCTTAAACGGGCATGGGGCAACGACAGTCACAGGGGTGGGGGCGACAGCGGAGTCCTGAGGCCGCTGCTGCAGCCGATTCAGCTGCTGGATCTGCTGGAACTCAGCGGCAGCACCACTGCGGCCGCTGAGGCCTTGTCTCTGTCCCAGCCAACGGTGAGCCCTCGTGTGCGGCATCGACTCGGCGATCTGGGCCTGGAGCGTCAGGTCGATCCGTCGGCACACCAGCTGCGCTATGGCCAGAACACATGCCTACAGCTGCTGCGTCGTGCCAGCCAGGCGCATCGGCTGGATGCCGGCGCCTGACGTCTGGGCAGTTGTCCATGGCACCAGGGCCGGCTGCACCCCCTGCAGCCCTGGGTCTCGCTGCCCGATCGCTTTCGCCACTTCAGCGCCTGGCGGGTGTTGCTGGAGGCGCGCACGCTGGATGCAGTTCTGCTGAGCGGCCTGGATTTGCAGCTGGCCCTCCCCGAACACCAGGCGTTGAAGGATGACGCTATGGGCTGGCAAGGGTTCGTGCTGTTGCCGATCAGTTCATCACCGCTGGGGCTGCTGACGCCACCAGGCAAGTCCGCGCTGCCCGGGCGATGGAGCCAGGTGGCGGTGCCCGCCAAGCCATCCAGGCCTGGCTTGGCAGCGAAGGTGCGACAACAGCAGTGGCAATGCCTGCAGGCTGCCTCGACCTGTCACACGCCCCACGGCTGGGCCCACTGGCTGCGCCAGAAGAACCGGCCAGCGGTTGCGACGCCAGCCTGAGCGCAGCGCCTGATGCCGCATCTGCCGGACTGGACCTGGCAGCCATGGCCTGGGGGGGCGGCCGATGAGCAGTGGCTGATGGCGCTCAGGAGCGTCTGGGACGAGCAGCCCGCTCTGCAACGCCGCCATCAGCAAACTCTTGCCTGATCTGACCTCGGCCTCAGCGTTGGATGGAACCGTGCTGACAGCCATCGGTCCACTCCAGTGGCCGGGGCTGCGGCATGGTGCGGGCCTGCCGATCACCGCAGGCATGGCCAGCAAGCGCACCCTCAATGCCCACAATCTGGAGCTGCTTGGCGCCGCTGCCCTGGCCGAGCTGCTGATCGAGGTCAGCAGCGGCAGTGCTCTGATCCAGCGGCGATTACGCCTGGCCCTAGCCGCCGCCGATGGAGCGGAAGGAGTAGCGCAGGCGGTGCGCAAACGCCTGACAGCGATCGCCAGGGCCACCGTCTATGTGGATTCGCGCAAACGCAAGGCACTGCTGGCAGACCTTGAGGTTCAGCATCAGGCCATCACAGGAGCGATCGCGGCCGCTGATCCAAGCCTGGCCTTCGAGCTGCTGATTCGCTTTCTTGAGCTTGCCGATGGCGTGCTGGCTCGCAGTGCCGACACCACCGGCGCAGTGATCGGCGTGTTTCAGGGCGCTCTGGCGGATCTGGCCCCTCTGGCTGCAGCCGCCTCGATCCAAACCGACGACCTGGTGGAGCAGGTGATCGAATTGATCGCCAGCAATGGCTACGGCCAGTTCGATGGGCTGATTCCCAGCATGGCGGCGTGTCTGGGTGAGCAGGGGCTGGTGCAGCTGCAGCGGTTCTTCGAGGCGCACGGCGGCCCGGATGCCACCGCTGCCCTGCTGCAGATCGCTGAGGCCCGCGGTGACGTCGACGCTTACAGGGCTCAGTTCACAGCTCAGCAACTCCGCCATCCCAGCATCGCTGCCGATCTGGCCCTGCATCTGCTGGCGGCCGGCCGGCCTGGGGAGGCCCTGGCTGTGCTGGATGGAGCCACGGCCCAAGCCAGCGACTGGCTGATGAGCGAGTGGGGCGATGCCCGTATCGCCGTGCTGGAGGGGCTCGGCCGCAGCGAGGAGGCCCAGCAGCAGCGCTGGCAGCTGTTCTGCAGCACTCTCTCGATTCCTCACCTGCGCGCCTACCTGCAGCGGCTCGACGACTTTGCCGATCTGGAGGCGGAAGAGCGGGCGTTTCAGATCGCGGAGCAGCACCCCCAGCCGCTGCTGGCTTTGCAATTCCTGATTCGCTGGCCTGATCACCGCCGGGCTGCGCGCCATGTGCTCAACCACGGTGAGCAATGGGATGGTGAAGCTTTCGAAGTGCTGGCGCCGGCGGCTGAGCAGCTCAGCGCCGCGCATCCCCTCGCTGCCACGATTCTGCTGCGGGCGATGGTGGTCTTTGCACTCTCCACCGGTCGTGCCAAGCGTTACCGCCACGCCGCTGAGCATCTGCGGAGCTGTGAGCGGCTCGCCGCCGAGATTGAGGACTGGCAGGGTCTGGAGAGTCAGGCCAGTTTTATGGGCTGGCTACGGGAAGCCTTCGCACGCAGCTGGAGCTTCTGGCAGCTGCTGGAGCGCTGAGCTGGACCGGTGGCGCAGGCCTGTCGACCACGGTGGCGCCATGCTGGCTCGTGTCGCTCCATCCCTTCCATGCCCGCCGCAGGAACCGCGCTGAGCCAACTGCGGCAGCATCTGCATCAGACTCGGTTGCTGGGCTCGATCAGCAGCACCCTCTACTACGACCAGAACACCGTGATGCCGGCCGCCGGCGCCACCTGGCGGGGGGAGCAGTTGGCTCTGCTGGCCACTCAGCTCCACGACCGTCAGAGCAGCGCGGAGTACGCCGAGCTGGTGGAGGCGGCTGAGGCTGAACTCAGTCTCGACGCCCCGCCCGAACGGCGCCGCAACCTGGAGTTGCTGCGGCTCGAACTCAAGCGCCAGCGCTGCCTGGATCCAGCGCTGGTAGGCGCCCTGGCCAAGGCGCAGTCACGGGGTAATGCCGTCTGGCAAGACGCACGCGCCCGCAACGACTTCACGACTTTTGCCCCGGTGCTTGAGGAGTTGATTGCCCTGCGGCGTGAGCAGGCCAGCCAGCTGGCCGCCGCCGAACCTGTGCGCCGCAGCCCTTGGGAGATCCTGGCCCAGCCGTTTGAGCCGGACGTCAGCAAGACCCGGCTGGATGAACTTTTCGCGCCGCTCAGGACCGAGCTGCCGCAGCTGCTCGAGCACGCCGTCGCCAGCAGCGCTGCCCAGCCGGACACTGTTGATCTGCCTGAGACCCTGCAGGAACACCTCTGCGCTGAACTGCTCAACAGCTGGGGGTACGACCCACAGCGTTGCCAGCGCTCCCGCTCGGCCCATCCTTTCTCTTGCACGGTTGGTCCCCAGGACTTCCGCATCACCACGCGGGTGGTGCCGGGCCAGCCACTTTCAGCGTTTCTGGCCACAGCCCATGAGTGGGGCCATTCGCTCTACGAGCAGGGTCTGCCCCGCACCGACGACCACTACTTCCCCTGGCCGCTTGGAGAGGCCACCTCGATGGGGGTGCATGAGTCACAGTCTCTGTTCTGGGAATGCCGCGTGGCCCGCAGCCGCGCCTTCGCCGAGCACTGGCACCGCCGCTTCTGCACCGAGCTGGGTCGCGATCCCTGGGGCGGTGCCTTCGATTTCTGGCGTGCCCTGAATCCACTCCAGCCTGGACTGATCCGGGTCGAGGCTGATGAGCTCAGCTACTGCCTGCACATCGTGCTTCGCTTTGAGCTCGAGCTGGCCCTGCTGGAGGGGGGCCTGCCGGTGCAGGAGCTACCGCAGCACTGGAACGCCCGCATGCGTGATCTGCTGGGCCTGCAGCCATCCACAGACCGTGAGGGCTGCCTGCAGGACATCCACTGGGCCGAGGGACTGTTCGGCTACTTCCCCTCCTATGCCCTCGGCCACCTGATCAGCGCCCAGATCGTCGAGGCGATGGCGGCCGAGCTCGGCAGCCTTGAGGCGCGGGTCGCCGCCGGCGAGGCCGTGGAGCTGCGGCGCTGGCTGGCAGACCATGTATGGCCTTTGGGGAGGTTGGTGAACGGCGAGGAGTTGGTGCAGCGCGTCAGCGGCAGGCCACTCAGCGCAGCGCCATTCCTGGGCTACCTGCGAGCCAAGCTGGAGGCCCTGCAGGGCTGAGCGACGAGGGCGCCAGCGGCAGGGGGGCGACGCCTGGCACTCCGTAGGATGCCGCCCGGATTTCCCGTGTGCCCGCCCCCATGGCGAACATCGACCACGCCCCGAGCCGCACGATGCTCAACCTGTTGCATGTGCTGCCGGCCTTCGCCGATGAGTCCGAGCTGCGGCTGAACACGATCGTGGAGCTCAACAGCAACACGATCAACAAGTACGAGCTGATCACTGAAACCGGCCACCTCAAGCTGGATCGCGTCGGTTACTCCTCCCTGGCCTATCCCTTCGCCTACGGCTGCATCCCCCGCACCTGGGATGAGGATGGCGACCCGCTCGACATCGAGATCGTCGGTGTGACCGAACCGCTGGTGCCGGGTTCGCTGGTGGAGGCCCGCATCATCGGCATCATGAAATTTGATGACGGCGGTGAAGTCGACGACAAGGTGATTGCTGTGCTGGCTGATGACAAGCGCATGGATCACATCACCTGCTACACGCAACTGGGTGAGCACTGGCTCAAGGAAACCCAGTATTACTGGGAGCACTACAAGGACCTCAAGAAGCCCGGTACCTGCCGCGTCAATGGTTTCTTCGACACCGCTGAGGCCGTGAAGATCATCAAGGAGTGCGAACAGCGCTACATCGAAACCATCGACCCCAAGCTGGTCAACTGAGCCTGCGCTCGGCTGCGACCCCCGCACGCAACCTGCCGGCTCGACAATCCGCAAGGCGTTGTCGCCGCATCGCCTGAACCAGCCCCGCTCACCGCGTCCTTGCATCGGGCCGGCGGCGGGGCTTTTACGGTGGCCAGAGCAAGCGTGGTCTTGGCTATGCCAACTCGCCATCGGGGTTCTCCAGGCGGGCGCGTCAGTGGCGCCATCCCGGGGCTCACCCAAGCGGCAACGGCTTCCTGGATGCTGGTTCTGGCCTGCTCGGTCAGGGTGGTGGCGCAGCCCCTCGGGCCGGGGCCTTCCCAGGCCCCTCTGGCCGTTCAGGCCAGCCTCGCCGGCACAGCAGAGATCCACCTGGACCTGAGCCGCCGCGAGCTGGCGCTGCTGCGAGATGGCAAGCCCGTGAACCGCTGGCCTGTGGTGATCGGTGCGCCGGAGACCCCCACGCCGGTGGGGCGCTTTCAGGTGCAGAGCAAGGTGATCAACCCCGTCTACCAGAGCACAAGCACCGGCCGGGTGAAGGGCGTCGGCCCCCTGGGGTATCGCTGGCTGGGCTTCCTCAGTCGGGGCGCGGATCAATTCGGCATCCATGGCACCCCCTGGCCCTGGTGGGTGGATGCCCGCGCCGCAGTCAGCCACGGTTGCATCCGCATGCGCAATGAACACATCGCCGCTCTGTTCGCAGCGGTGGAGATCGGCACGCCGGTGATCATCCAGCCATAGCCATGGCGCCAGGCCCATCCTGCAGGGGCGGGCGCGTGACCGACCGGGCAAGGGCGCGGGCCATGCCATCGCGGCTGGCCAGGCCCTGCAGGGCTGCCACCGGCAAGCCACCGCTGGGAGGACCCACCGGCAGCAGCGGCAGATCCGGATCCTCCAACCGAAACACCGGCACCTGGCGCAGGCCATTCGGCCGCAGCTGATCCTCCAGTTCAGCCAGCGTGGCCTCGGCCCTGAGCCAGAGCAGGTCCGAGCGCCGGCATTCACCCAGGGGACGCTCAGCTGCACCGGCAGAGATCGGCCGCTGCAGATCTTCCAGGGTCACCAGCCCCAGCACCCAGTCGTCCTCCGCCACCACCAGACAGTGGCCATGGGCCGCCAGCAGCTGCTTCAGCGCCGCGGCGGCAGGTGTGGCCGCCGGCAGTACCAGCGGCGACTCCGGCTCCAGGGCCTCGATCACAGCGATGGCCGCCAGCTGGTTGCGCCGCGCCTCCTCCACCGGATCGGGCCCGAGCAGACCCGGATCGGCCAGCCCCTGCCAGCGCTCCACCAACGCCGCACTGAGCCCCGCCGCCGCCATCAGCGGCAGCACAATCCGGATGTCTCGGGTGAGCTCAAACAGGAGCAGCAGGGCCGTGAGCGGGGCACGGGCACTGCCCGCCAGCACCGCCGCCATCCCCACCATCGCGTAAGCGGGTGGTTCCGCCACCGGCAGCCCCAGCCCTCCGGGCCCGAGCACCTGCCCATAGATGCTGCCGAGCACGGCGCCGAGAAACAGCGAGGGCGCAAAACCGCCACCCACGAAACCGGTGGCGCTACTGACGCCCGTGGCCAGCAGCTTCACCCCCAGCAGGGCGAGCAGGGTCAGCAGGGCGATGCCGCCATCACGGCCGAGCAGTGCTTCGATCGTGTCGTAGCCGACACCAAGCACCTGCGGGAAGCCAAGCGCCAGCAGGCCCACGGCCAGGCCACCGAGGGCCGTGCGCAGCCAGATGGGCAGCCGGCTGAGTTGCTGCTGTACCGGACCGCTGCGGCCCAGCGACAGCAGACTGATCAGCGCCAGGGACAGCAGACTGGCGAGCAGCCCAAGGCCTAGGTAAAGGGGCAGCTCCAGCGGCGAGAGCACTGCGTAGGCCGGCAGGCGAAAGATCGGGTCATCCCCCAGGGTGAGCTGGGTCACCAGGGCTGAGGCCACCGCTGCCACCAGCACGGCCCGCACGCTGGGGCGGCCGGGAATGGTGCTGTAACTGCCTTCAAAGGCGAAAAACACGCCGGCGATCGGCGCCTTGAAACCGGCCGCCAGCCCGGCCGCCACCCCGGCCGCCACCAGCGCCTTCTGCGACTGCGGCGAGAGGCCGCCGCGGCTGCCCACCCACAGGCCGATGTTGCCACCGCTTTCGACACTCGGACCTTCGGGCCCCAGCGAAGCGCCGCTGCCGAGGCTGAGGGAGGCGGCCACCAGCCGTAGCAATGGCAGCTTTGGCGCTGCCTGCAGGGCACCATCCGCCATGGCCATCAGGCTGGGCAGGCTCGGGCCGAGATCGCGAGCGAAGGTGCGCAGGAGCCCCACCGCCAAACCGCCCACCAGCGGCACCAGCACCACCGGCCACGACTCCAACCAAAGCGGCACCGAGGCCTCTGGGAGCGGCAGCGGCAGCGGCTCCGGTGGCAGCGGTGGCGGTGGCAGGAAGCCGAGGCCACCCAGGCCGATCTGCAGCAGGGCCTTCAGCGGTGTGCCCGTGTCCGGGGCCGGAGGGGGCAGCTCCAGCGGGGGAGGTTCCGGCTGTTGCTGACCCACCAGATCGAGCAGCCCAGCCACCACCGGCCCGAAGAGCACATTGTTGATGAAGCCCAGCAGCTCGTGAAAACCCACCACCGCCAGGCCGGTGAGCACACCCACCAGCGCGGCCCAGGCCAGCAGGCTCCACTGAAACGGCAGCGGCCGTGCTTCGCCGGGGGAGTCCGGCGGCACCGGGCCAGCAGCCGCAACAGCAGCTGGGGCTGGGTTGGACGACTCAGGCCTCGGGCCGGACGGTTGCAAAGATCTCCTCCAGAATCTCGCCCGCCCCCTGCTCCCGCAGCTTGTGGGCCAGGGTGATGCCGAGGGCCTCAGGGTCGTTCTGAGGACCGCGGACCTCGTCGCGGATCAGGCGCTGGCCATCGAGGCTGGCCACCATGCCGGTGAGCACCAGGTCGGCGGCTTCGCCTTCACCATCAAAGCGGGTATTCACGCCGATCGGCACCTGGCAGCCACCCTCCAGTTCGCGCAGGAAAGCCCGCTCCGCCAGGCAGCGGCGAGCGGTGGGGAGGTGTTCCAGCACCTTGATCTGCTCAAGCACCGCGGCATCGCCATCGCGGCATTCGATGCCGAGGGCACCCTGCCCCACGGCGTGCAGGGAGATCGAGGGGGCGATCAGCTCATGGATGCGGTCGCCCAGGCCGAGGCGGCCCAGGCCCGCGGCCGCGAGGATGAGGCAATCGAATTCGCCTGAATCCAGCTTCTCCAGGCGGGTGATCACATTGCCGCGCACATCCTTGAAGGTGAGGTGCGGGAAGTGGTGGCGCAGCTGCGCCAGGCGTCGCAGCGAACTGGTGCCCACCACCGCGCCCTCCGGCAGGGTGGCCAGGGTCTTGTCCTTGTGCTTTTCGTGCACCACCAGCGCATCGGCGGGATCCTCGCGCTCGGTGATGCAGCCCAGCATCAACCCTTCGGGCAGGTTGGTGGGCAGATCCTTGAGGCTGTGGACGGCGATGTCGGCCCGATCCACCAGCATCTGAGCCTCCAGCTCCTTGGTGAACAGACCCTTGTCACCGATCTTGGCCAGAGCGACATCCAGGATCTTGTCGCCCTGGGTGGCCATCGCCTCGATGCTGATCTCAAGGCCGGGGTGGGCCATGGCCAGCTCATCGCGGACCCAGTGGGTCTGCACCATGGCCAGCTGGCTGCGGCGGGAGGCAATGCGCAGTTGGGTACTGGCCATCAGAAACCTTCAGGGGCAGCGGCGGCCGCCAAATCACAGCCGCCAAGCGTAAGCAGTGGTGGGGCCCCTGCGGCCCCTGGCGCCTGAGTCTTGATCAGCCGTCGCCATCCGGTCGCTGCAAACTCCTAGGCGAAGAGGGTCAGCGGCAATGGCCCCCAGGTGTCCTCGGCATCGGGATCAGCCGGGCTGTGACCGGTGATCAGCAGCCCTTCACCCAGACCGCTCTCCCGGCGCACCAGGAAGCGACCGCTGTTCTGGTTGCCCTTGAGAAACACAGGCCCCTCGATGGCCGCCAGGGCTTCGCCGGCCGGATCCAGTTCCAGTGGCGGCCAACCATGGGCCTGCTCGGCGGCGCGCAGCGCCTCCACGGCGACGGTGGCCGATGGCGCCATCACGCCGATCGTGAACCAGTCGCAGCGCTGCAGCAGGGGCGTCAGTTGCCGGTGCAGGTCTGCCTGCTGTTCAGGGGTGAGCGCCGGGGCGCTGCGCAGCCCCCGGAGCGACTGCAGGGTGATGGGACCGTCAACCATGACGTGAGGAAAGCGAAGCGGCCGATGCGGATCGGCGGGACTGATGGCGCTCCCAGACGGTCAGACCCGCCAGGCAGAAGCTGAGCCACACATAGCCGAGCGCGGCGCCGGCCAGGATGTCGCTGGGCCAGTGCGCCCGCACCTGCAGGGTGCTGAGCCAGACCAGTCCCACCCAGATGCTTGCCATCACAAACAGCGGCCGCCGCAGGCTGGGGTAGTGGGCTGCCAGCAGTGAGCAGGAGAGAAAGTAGAAGACCACTGAACCTGCGGCATGGCCACTGGGAAAGCTGCGGCCGGAGATGTCCTCAAGCAGACGATCGGTGGGCCTGGCGCGGTCGAACAGCGGTTTGAAGCAGCGATCCACCAGAACCAGAATCCCGCCGGTGCCGATCACCAGGCAGACCAGCTCAGCCCAGTAGCGGCGCAGGCCCAGAAAGATCAGCATCGCCAGCACCAATATGGCGCTGACATGTACGCCGCTCAGCTGATACACCCGCACCAGCAATTCACCAAGCTGCGGCGGGATCAGGCGATGCACCTGATCGAGAATCACCAGCTCTGCAACGGGCTCGGGGTTGGCGATCAGCCCCGGCGCCAAGCAGAGCAGGCCCAGCACCGTGGCCACGGCCACCAGCAGCCGTGGCATCCCCAGAGCCTCCAGCCATTCCCGCAGCAGACGCGATAGAGCGCTCATCAAGGTCGGACCAGTTGCTTGAGGGTGGACATGGGCAGGCGCACCAGGCCATGACTGTCGCGGCGCGCCAGCACGGTGGCATCACCGGGGCCGAGGCCGAAGTCCAGCAGTTCTGGGTCGCTGCCGAGCAGCAACACGCTTGTCGCCTCAGGGGTTGTAGCCCGGCGCTGTTCGAGGGCCTCGATCGCCTCGCGAGCGGATGTCACGTAGCTGACGGGCCGGCCGTAGTAGAAGACCACGCTGTAGCGCCGGTAGCCCACCACCAGCAGCGGTTCCGTGGCCTTGCCCTGCAGACGGGCCTGCTCGGCCAGCTCCCGCACCGGCAGCAGGCGCTGACGATCGAACAGTGGCGTCAACGCTGGCAGCAGCAGCGTGACCACAGCGGCGAAGGCGGCGGCATTGGGAATCCATAGGCTGGCCAGCAGCTGGGGCTTGCGGTTGGCGCGGACCAGCAGCAGGGTCAAGGCCAGCGCCCCCAGGGCGGCAGGGCATGCCAGCAGCAGGGGCAAGGGCGAGGCGGCGACGGCATCGGCGAAGTCCGGGAAGGAGGGGTCGCCGCCGATCCAGCGGGGGGCCAGAACCGCGCCGGTGCTGATCAGTGCCAGCAGCAGTGCATTGATCCAGCCGCTCCAGCGCATGCCGGCGGCCAGGGGCCTGGCCTGATCTGAGGGCCACGGGCGGAACAACAGCCCCACCAGCAGGGCACCACCGGGCATCGCCGGCAGGATGTAGCCGGGGAGCTTGGTGGCGGCCGAAGAGAAGAAGGCCAGCATCAGCACCAACCACAGCAGGGCCAGCAGGGGGAGATCCGCCGCTGCGCTCTGCTGCTGCCGCCACACCTGCAGGCGCCAGAACCGCAGCCGGATCGCTGCAACGGGCAGGAACAGCGACCAGGGCAGCAAGAGCAGCAGCACCCAGGGCAGGTAGTACCAGGGCGGCCCCGGGTGGCTGTAGAGCACCGAGGTGAAGCGCTCCACATTGCTGAAGCCAAGGAAGCGATCCAGAAACGTGCTGCCGTTGGCCGCGGTGGCCATGGCGTACCAGGGTGCGGTGATGCCGAAAAACAGGGCCAGGATCGGCGGCCAGGGGGTGCGGCGCACCTCGGCCCAGAGCCTGCCCTTGAGCAGCAGGAAGCCGATGATCACCAGTCCTGGCAGCAACAGTCCCAGGGGCCCTTTGGCGAGAACAGCGATGCCGCAGAACAGCGCCAGGCCCCCATGGCCGAGGCGTCGCTGCGGCGTTGAATCCGCTGCTGCCCAGGCCAGAGCAAAACTGAGCAACGCCATGCTGATGGCGCTGGCCAGGAACATGTCCGTCACTGAGGAGCGCCCCCAGCCGACCCAGCCCGGGCTGAGGGCGAGCACCGTGGCGCACAGCATCCCCCGGCCGACGCGGCTGCGCTGAGCCTCAGCCGGTGGTGCGAGGTTCAGCACCACCGCAAACAGGGCCACGACCGTGGCCGTGGCCGCCAGGGCCGCCGGCAAGCGGGCCGCCCAGGCGTTGATGCCGAACAGCCTGTAGCTGATCGCCACCATCCAGTAGCCCCAGACCGGGTAGTCGAAGAACGGCTCGCCGTTCCAGCGTGGTGTCACCCAGTCGCCGGTGCTGAGCATCTGGCGCGGCACCTCAACGAACAGGCCCTCGGTCTTGTCGATCAGGCCGAGATCGCCGATGCCATTGAGGAAGGTCAGCCCGCACAAGCCACAGAGGGCGAGCAGAGCAAGGGCGGGCAGGCGTCGTTGGTCCCGCTCCAGCCAGGCGTGAATCGCATGCATGGCCTGAACCTACGGCGTGTTCCAGACGAAGCGGCTGCTGGCGGCGTAGTTCCAGACGAAAACCACGAGGATTCCCGCCAGCTGCGCCCAGACAGTGTCGCGGGCTACAAAGCTGTAGAACGCCGAGGCCAGCCCCACGTTGGCCAGAGCCGGCAGTGAGGCCACCAGCAGGAACTTCAGCAGACCTCGCAGCAACGCCAGACCGCGCAGGCGCTCAAAGCGGAAGGTGAGCGCGTTGTTGATCAGGTAGTTGGAACTGGCGGCGATCACCACCGCCAGGGGCAGGGCCAACTCAAAGCGTTGGCGCACGGCCAGGGCTTCGCCGCTGGTGAAGGCAAACGCCAGCATCAGCAGATTGGTGGCCAGCAACTGCACCACCACGCCGCTGGCGCCCACCAGGCCGAAGCTGATCGCCCGCCGCGGCAGCACGCGGAAGCTGAGGCTGTGCAGCAGTGAGATCAGGAAATCCCAGAAGATGGCCAGATCGAGCTTGGAGCTGCCGTTCAGGCGCGGCTGGAAGGTGAGGGGCACCTCCGTCACCTTCAGCCGGCCGCGGCTCACGGCCAGCAGCTCATACAGAAACTTGAAACCGTTCACGTCCACGGCCCGCAGCACCGGCAGCAGCGACTCAAGGCGCAGCACGAAAAAGCCGCTCATGTAGTCGGTCAGGCCGGCGTAGGCGCGCGGCAGGCTGAAGCGTGCGGCAGCGTTGGCCCAGCTGGACCCCTGCTCGCGTCGTCCGCTCAGGCCGCGGATCTCCGCCTCAGCATGAAAGCGGCTCCCCACCACCAGATCAAGATTGCCCTCCTGCAGGGTGCGCACGGCTCTGAGGATGGCGCTGGGTTCGTGCTGGCCATCGCTATCCATCACCAGGGCCAGATCACCGGTGGCATCAAGCAGTCCCTCCTTGATGGCGCTGGCCAGGCCGGAACGCCCCACCCGGCGGATCAACCGCAGACCAGGCTGCTCCTGGGCGAGGTCGCGCACGAGCTCGGCAGTGCCATCGGCTGAGTCGTCATCCACCACCAGAATCTCGGTGCTGAAGGGCTGGCCGTCCAATTGCTGCCGGAGCAGTGTCAGCAACGGTTGGATGTTGTCCCGCTCATTCCAGGTGGGCAGAACAATCGAGAGCCGCATCGGGATCGCCGAGTCAATGCAAGAACCGGCGGGAATCTCCCGCCGGTGGGTCACCGTAGGCCCCGGGGGGGCAGGGGTTCACTGGGTCAGCAACCGGCCACGGCTTGATCTGGACCCTGCCGTGCACTGCATCGCACTGCAGTGCGGGTCGAAAGCTGTGGTGCCGAAACTTCAGCGGCGCCACAGTCGTCTCACTTGATGTATTCCTTGAGGACACCGTTACGGTTGGGGTGGCGCAACTTGCGTAGAGCCTTGGCCTCAATCTGGCGGATGCGTTCGCGGGTCACGTCGAAGATCTGACCGATCTCTTCGAGGGTCTTCATGCGGCCGTCATCGAGGCCGTAGCGCAGCCGCAGCACATCGCGCTCGCGCGGGCTGAGGGTGGCGAGCACGCCTTCCAGGTCTTCGCGCAGCAGGTTTTTGGCGACATCCTGCTCGGGGTTCTCGATGTCGGCTTCGATGAAGTCGCCGAGGCGTGAGTCCTCCTCCTTGCCGATCGGGGTTTCCAGAGAGATCGGTAGCTGGGCGCTCTTGGCAATGAAACGCAGCTTCTCGATCGTCATCTCCATCGATTCAGCAATCTCCTCCTCGGTGGGTTTGCGCCCAAACTCCTGGCTGAGCACCTTGGTGGTTTTTTTGATGCGCGAGATCGTCTCGTAAAGGTGTACGGGCAGACGGATCGTGCGGCTTTGGTCGGCGATGGCGCGGGTGATCGCCTGACGGATCCACCAGGTGGCGTAGGTGGAGAATTTGTAGCCCTTCTCGTGGTCGAATTTCTCGGCGGCACGGATCAGGCCGAGCGAACCCTCCTGAATCAGATCCTGGAAACTCAGGCCCCGGTTCATATACTTCTTGGCAATCGACACCACCAAGCGCAGGTTCGACTGCACCATTTTTTCCTTGGCGCGGCGTCCGAGCATCAGCCGCCGCCGGAACTTCACCAGCGGCATCTCCACCAAGGCGGCCCACTCCTTGGTGTCCGGGTAATGGCCGTTGTCAGTCTCGAACTGAGCGGCCAATTCCTCCAGCTGCAACAGATCGGCGATCTTGCGGGCCAGCTCGATCTCCTCATCGGGCCGCAGCAGTCGGATCCGACCGATCTCCTGTAGATAAACGCGGATCGAATCCTCGGTATAGACGCCCTTCGGCCCCACCTTGATGCTGGCGAGGGCCTTGGCCTTGGCATCCTTCTCCGCTGTCTTGGCGTCGTTGCCCTCCTGACCGGCAGCGGCCAGCAGCTGATCGGCGGCGGCGTCCAGATCATCACCCACCTCGGCCTTGGCCTTGCGGCTGGCCGTGGCCTTGGCAGGTGGCGTCTTGGTGGTGCCTGCCTTGGCCGCCGCCGCGCTCTTGGCTGCCGTCGTCTTGCTGGCCGATGCTTTTGTACCCGTTGCCTTGGTGGTACTGGCCTTGGTGCCGCTGCTCTTGGCGGTGGCGGTCTTGCTGGCCGCTTTGGTCGTCGTCGCCTTCGCCTTGGTCGCTTTGGTCTTGGTCGGGGTCACCGCGTTGGTGGCTTCCTCGGCCTCCACTTCTGCTGTCTTGACTTTGCTGCGGCTGGCCTTGGGTTTGCTCACCTTGATGGTCTCCCCCGCGGCGTTGGCCACCAGCAGGATTTCGAGAGGTGCTTTCTTGGCGGGGGTGGCGGCGGCGGGGCTCATGGGTGGTGGCGCAGGAGGGCTGGGCGGCGGAGGAGTAAGGGTGAGTCGTCGGGCGGGCGGTCGTTCCGATGCGGAGAACTCGGCTGGCGATCTGCGCAGCGCTCAGTGCAAGCGCTCAGATACAGCAGGGAGGGCGAGAGTTCTGGGATGGAATGGTCCGGGCCGGTCGGGGCGAGGATTTGGCTAAGAAACAGAACTGAGCAAATGGGATAATTTAAAAAAGTTTAATAAAGAGAATCGGCATAGACCGAATGAGGTCAAGAGCCTGGCAGCAAGCCTCGAATCAAACGGTTCTGAACCAGTCAGATCAAAAGCCTCGGCTGGAGAACGGACTTGACTCAGGGCTCCGATAGGAGGAGGGAAGCCCAGACAGAGATGGGCTCAACGATCGTGGGTCGTGTGGCGTCAGGCCGAGAGCGGCATGGCCTCCAGGGGCACCCCGGCGGTGAGGTGCTCGCTGCATGGGTCAGTCAGCTTGAATGCGGCTGCTGCGGCGACTCGAGCGGAGCAGGCGTTCGCTGAAGCGAGCGTTTGCTGCAACAGGCGTTGACTGGAACAGTCCTCAGACCGAAGGAGCCTGGTGGACTGTCGGAGCGGAACGGCATTCGGAAGGCGCAGATTGGCGACCCAGAAGGGTGACTGACGGTCGTGCTGACAAACGGTGCTCTCAGGGCAGGCCCGAGGAGACGGGCCTGACGACTCAGGCTCGTGCCGACGAAATCAGACAGTCGTGCCAGCTCGAGGGAGCGGGCTCGGTGCCTGAGGCCCGGCGGTGAAGCTGTCAGGACAGATCGCTGAAGGCAGGTCGGGATGGAATGGGGGCGGGCACGGGCCCAGGCAATGCTGTCAGGGGTGGTCGCAGACCGGGGGCGCAGCTGTGCTGGCCACCTCAGGATCTTCCCTCTGGACGGAACTTTGCCGGGTTCCGACTGCAGCCGCTGGACTGCTCAACACCACCATCTTAAGAAACGCGTGTGAGCTTTGCAAGATTGAGACCCGCGCAACCCGATGGAGAAACCGCGTCCTGGGTCCAGGTGTGGCTTGAGGCCGGCCGCTAGGGCCAGGTCTTCACCTATGCCAACCCTGAACGGTTGCGCCTGGGGGTCGGTGATCTGGTGCAACTGCGGCTGAGGGGCCGCCGCCACATCGGTCTGGTGGTGGAGCTGTTGGATGCCCTGCCTGAGGAGCTGCGTCAACGCACCGTGCTGCCGATCGAGGCGGTGCACCAGAGCGCAGCGGTCGATGGCCAGTGGCAGGAGCTGATCACCGCGGTGGCGGACGCCTGCCACACCAGTCGGTTCCGAACTCTCAAGGCCGCGCTGCCACCGGGCTGGCTCGGCCAACGGCCCCAACGCGGCAGCGCCGGTCCGCGTCTGCGGATCTGGCTGCAGTTGCAGCCGGATGCAGATCCCGCCGGGCGGGACGATCTGAGCGAACGGCAGCTCACCGTCTTGACCCTGCTGGAGCAACGGGATGGATCCGCTCTGGAGGGTGAACTCCTGCAGCGAGCAGGCGTGAGCCGATCGGTGGCGGAAGCCCTCGAGCGACGCGGCCTGTTGCGGCGCGAACGACGTCCTGAACAGGGTGCCCCTGACTTGGAGGCGCCCCTGGAGAGCCCGCGGCCGCTCACGTCGGATCAGGCCGCAGCCCTCACGGCAATCCTGGCGGCCCCGGCCGGCTCGGAACTGGTGCTGTGGGGAGTCACCGGCGCCGGCAAGACCGAGGTGTACCTTCAGGCCGCCTCAGCCTGCCTGGAGCAGGGGCAATCCGCGCTGCTGCTCACGCCGGAGATCGGTCTGATTCCGCAGCTGCTGGATCGCTGCCGTGCCCGCTTTGGCTGCCGTGTGGCGGAATACCACTCCGGCTGTACCGATGCCGAGCGCATCACCACCTGGCGGCGAGCCCTGGCGACGGGTGGCACCGACCTCGGTGCCACGGCTGAGCCCCTGCTCGTGGTGGGCACCCGCTCGGCGGTTTTTCTGCCGCTGCACAACCTGGGGCTGATCGTGCTCGATGAAGAGCACGACCGCTCCTACAAGCAGGACAGCCCCATGCCCTGCTACCACGCCCGCGATGTGGCCCGCCTGCGGGCCGGACGAAGCGGCGCACGGCTGCTGCTCGGCAGCGCCACCCCCAGTCTTGAGACCTGGCTTGCATGCCAGGGGCCCAGGCCCCGCTGCCGTTTGCTGCAGCTACCGCAGCGCATCGGCGCACGGCCTCTGCCGCCGGTGCACCTCGTGGACATGCGCATGGAACTGGCGGAGGGTCACCGCCGCCTGGTGAGCCGTCCGCTCATGGATCGCCTGGAGCGCCTGTCTGAGGCGGGGGGGCAGGCTGTGGTGCTGGTCCCGCGGCGGGGCTATAGCAGTTTCCTGAGCTGCCGCAGCTGCGGTGAGGTGGTCCAGTGTCCCCACTGCGATGTAGCGATGACCGTGCATCGGCAGCGGGAGCGCTCCTGGCTGCGCTGCCACTGGTGCGATCACCGCACCGAGCTGAGCGAACGCTGCGGCCAGTGCGGCTCCAGCGCCTTCAAGCCTTTCGGTGCCGGCACCCAACGGGTGCTCGAGCACCTCGAGCAGGAGCTGGAGGGGCTCCGGTTGCTGCGCTTCGATCGTGACACCACGCGCGGTCGCGATGGCCACCGCCGGCTGCTGGAGCGCTTCGCCGCCGGCGAAGCGGATGTGCTCGTGGGCACCCAGATGCTGGCCAAAGGAATGGATCTGCCGCGCGTGACCCTGGCGGCGGTTTTGGCCGCCGATGGGCTTCTGCACCGACCCGACCTGCGGGCCGGCGAGGAATGCCTGCAGCTGCTGCTGCAGCTGGCCGGCCGGGCGGGCCGCGGCGATCTACCCGGTGAGGTGCTGGTCCAGACCTACAGCCCGGAGCATCCTGTGATCCGCCATCTGGTGGACGGGCGCTATGGCGCCTTCCTGGAGGAGGAGCTGGCTCTACGGCGCAGTGCGGGCCTTGTGCCGTTCAGCCGCGCCTGTTTAGTGCGGCTCAAGGGTGACTCCGCCAGCCGCACCGCCACGGCGGCTGCGGCACTGGCGGAGCAGATTCGCCCGCAGGCCGACGCAGAGGGATGGTGGATCATCGGTCCCGCTCCGGCGCCTGTGGCTCGAGTGGCAGGCCAGAGCCGCTGGCAGCTGCTGCTGCACGGGCCTGCAGGTAGCCCCCTGCCCCTGCCGACGGAGGCCGAGCTGCGGCAGACGCTGCCCCGGGACGTCACCCTCACGATCGATCCAGATCCCCTGGAGCTCTGAATGGTGAGGGGTCCTCAGGAGGGGAGCTGAGGGGGGCCGAAGCCGGCAGCCAGCCGCAGGCGCTGCAGCCAGGAGACCAGGATCAGCAGCAAAGCGATCAGCACAGCACCCAGCCCGAGCCGGCTCCAGCGCCAGCAGGAGAGTTCAAGCACGTTCATGGCGCCAGGGCGCAGCGACCAGCGCAGGGCAGGCGCCTGATCACTGGTGTGGGTGGCCACCGCCAGCGCGGTCTCCGGCCGGGCCAGGCGTACGGCCCGGGGCCGCATCGGCTCGAACCGCAACGCCAGAGCGAAGCCTGGCAGTGGCTCCAGCTGACGCAGGTCGAATTCAAGATGCAGATGCTGATGCACGCCGAGCAGCCAGTTGCGCTCGGTCAGCCTCAGCTGCGGCTCGGGCAGCGTGATCCCGGCCAGGCTGGCGCCGGTCTGGAAGCTGCCGCGCAGCAGCTCCAGAGCCTGCGACGCCGGCAGCACCGGGCTGGTGATGCTTTGGTGGCCGTGATCGCTGCTGCTGTTGAGGGTGCTGCCAGCCAGCGCCGCAGCCCAGCGCTTCTGCCAGGGCAGCGCTTCACCACTGCTGGACTGGCTGATGTGGCTGAACTGCACCCGCCCAGGACTGGGCAGGCGAATGTTGGTTTCGAGCTGCACACAGCCGCCGAGCAGCAATGTGATCAGCAGCAGCGCGATCGCCACCAGTGCGAAGCCCACAGGCGCAGGCGTCGGGCCCGTGGGTGGTGACGCTGGCTGCTCCGGCTGGCGGCGCCGGCGACGCGACCGGGCCATCGCCTTGAACTCCCCCTCGAGCGGCTGCATCTCGCCGAGACTGGGCAGCACCATCGACCACTCGCGCGGCCGTTGCAGGGCTGGAGCTTCCAGCACCTCCTGCAGATCGCGGGCCATGGCGCGCAGGCTGGCATCCCGGCAGGCGCGCAGGCTGCGGCAGCTGGCGGCGGCGGCGGCGCTGTCGCCCTGGCCCATCTGGGCGGTGGCCATCAGCAAGCGCACGCTGCCACCGAGGGGCGTTGCGGCCGGGTGGCTCTCGGCCAAGGGCTGGAGCAGGCCCAGGCAGCGGCCGTAGTCACCGCGCTCAAGGGCCGCGCGGGCTGGGTCCAGCACGCTGTCAGCCACTGGCTGCTGCGTCATTGGCTGCGGGAACTGGCGGTCACCATCGTGCCGATGCCCGCGTCGGTGAACACCTCCAGCAGCAGGGCGTGGGCAGTCCGTCCATCGACGATGTGGGCAGCGGCTACCCCCTGGGCCAGGGCGCGGATGCAGCACTCCGTCTTGGGGGTCATGCCGCCGGCCACCACACCGGCAGCGATCAGCTCACGGGCGCCGGCGAGGCTGACCGAGCGGATGAGCGAATCGGGATCCTCGCGGTCGCGCAGGATGCCGGGGGTGTCGGTCAGCAGAATCAGCTTCTCGGCCTGCAGGGCTGCTGCCAGCTCCCCGGCGACGGTGTCGGCGTTGATGTTGTGGGCCTGGCCCTCGGCATCAGCGGCCACCGAGGAGATGACAGGGATGTAGCCGGCATCGAGGAGCGGGAACAGCACCGAGGGATCCACCGCAGCCACATCACCGACCAGGCCGTTGGAACCATCGCCGTAGGTACGGGCGCGCACCAGGGAGCCATCGCTGCCGCACAGACCCACCGCGCGGGCCCCGAGTCGGTTCAGACCGTTGACGATTTGCTTGTTGACGCGGCCCACCAGCACCATTTCCACCACATCCATGGTCTCGGGGGTGGTGACCCGCAGCCCGTCGCGGAACTGGGGCTCGATGTTGAGGCGACCCAGCCAGTCGTTGATCTCAGGGCCCCCGCCGTGCACCACCACCGGCTTGACGCCAACAGAAGCCAGCAGCACCAGATCGCGATAGACCGCATCGCGCAGGTCTTCGCGCACCATCGCCGCACCGCCATACTTCACGACAACGCGGCGGCCGGTAAAGCGCTGGATGTAGGGCAGGGCTTCACTGAGCACCGAGACCCGCAGGGTGTCGGTGCGGTCAGCGCTGGCGGAATCGTGGCTCACGGCTGGGCAGGGGGCGGATCGGTGGGGGCCTGTGCGGAGACGGACTCGGTTGTTTCGGTGCCGGTTGTTGTGGTGGCCGGCAGCAGCTCAAGCAGCACGTCTGTGGCGCTGGGCTGGCTCAGGCGCGCCTGCAGGCCCTGATCGAAGAAACGGCCGAGACGCTCCGCCTTCTCCTGCCAGCGGCTGTAGGGAACCCCCTCGCAGCGGAAGCGTATGGCCAGTCCATAGCGATCACCGACAGCCAGCTCAGCCACGCTCAGCAGCTGAGGCGGCGCGTCCTCATCCCAGAGCTTGAGGGCCTCCAGCGACGATTCCAGATGGGCTTTCTGGCCATAGCGCCAACGGGTCACGTCCTTGACCAGCTTGCGCAGGGTCTGGCTGGCAGGCGCTTGCCGCAGGGCGATGACCTCGGCCGAGGCCGGCAGCAACTCAGCCGGCTCCAGTTCGGAGGATTTGAGTGCCAGGCCACCGAGCAGGATCGGGATGCCGTAAAAAATGGTGGGCAGGCTCAGGTTGGCATTGCCGGTGGCATAGCCGATCCAGCCGATCACCGACAGGGAGGCCCCGGCGATCGTGACTAGGCTTCCGGGGGATGTGAAGGAACGCATGGCGCCATCTTCGGTCAACGACGAGCAGGACCGTGATGGAGTCAGCACGGGCGAGCTCCTGGAGCAGCTGCAGGTTGATCGTGCCTGGCTGTTGCAGCAGCTTGACTGCGGCCGCTGGCCTGAGCTGCGGCTCGATCTGGCGGCGCTGGAGCGGGAGCTGGGCCAACTCCTGGAGCAGGCCCAACGGCAGATGCTGCAGCGCTGATCTGCAGGCTTCAGAACGGGATGTCGTCGTCCCCTTCGGGCAGATCCGGCACCAGGGGAGAGGCATTCCAGGCGGGCGGTTCCGCCGCAGCCCCAGCACTGGCAGCGGCGGGCGGAGCGGTCGGTCGCGGGCCGCTGCCCATCATCGGGGCGGTGGAGCGCGCAGCAGGCCGGGCCGGGGCGGAGGCCGTCGTCGTGGCACCGCCGCCGCCCAGGGGATGCAGACGGGCGAGGGTCAGCTCGGCCCGTTTCTCCTTGACGCCGTCCTGACGGGTGACCGTATTCATCCGCAGCCGCCCTTCCAGCATGAGGCGCTGACCCACCTGCACCCGGTTCTGCAGATCCTGGGCAAGGCTGCCCCAGCCCACGACCTTGATCTGACCCGGCGGATCATCGGGGCGCAGCCCATCGAGCTGCACGGCCATCTCGGCCACCGGGGTCTGGTTGTCCTGGGTGTAGCGCAGCTGGGGAGCCTCAAGCACCTCCACCTCCAGCAAGCAATGGTTCACGGACGCAGTCGAGGGCAGGGGGCCACATCCTGATGCACGGGCGGTCGATGCACCAGTCGCCCGCGCCAATGCCGCGGCGTCAAACCATCTGGCTGCTGGCGGGCACCGGTGAGGGGCCACCCCTGGCCCAGGTGTTGCTGGGCCGGGGGTGGCGCCTGGTGGTCAGCGTGGTGACACCGGAGGCGGCCCGAGCCTTCCCCCCCCACCCCAGGCTGACGCTGCGGGTGGGCCCACTGGCCGATGCGGCGGCGGCGGCGCTGGTGCTGGCGCAGCTGCAGCCGCGCTGGGTGGTGGACGCCACCCATCCGTTCGCGGTGCGCATCAGCACTCTGCTCAGCGCGGTCTGCACGGAGCTGGGGCAACCGCTGCTGACGCTGATGCGCTCCGAGCCGGCGCCACTGTCGCCGAATACCCCGTCGTCCTCCCGGCAGCTGGAGCTGTTACCCGACCTGGCCAGCCTGGGCCGGCTGAATCTGAGCGGCGAACGGTTATTGCTGGCGATCGGCTCGCGCCATCTGGCGGCGGCGCTGAGATTGAGCGGTGCTGCAGCCCACTTTGCCCGAGTTCTCGATCGTCCCGCCAGCCTGCAGCTGGCGCTGGCTGCGGGGCTGAACGATGGGCAGCTGGCCTGTCTGCGGCCTCACCTGCAGGGTGCAGGGCTTGTTGAACGGGCCCTCTGCCGGCGCTGGCGGATCAGTGCCGTGCTCTGCCGTCAGTCGGGCGGCAGAGCCGAGGGGCTCTGGCAGGCGCTATGCGCCGATCTCGAGCTGCGGCTGCTGCTTCTGCAGCGGCCCATGCCGCCCGAGGGTGGCCTGCGCTTGCCCCTGCAGTGTCTGCTCGACACGCTGGGGGCGCCCTGATCGGAAACCAGCCGTGCCAACCGCCAGTCCAGGCCCTGCAGCTCGTGAGTCCCGCGGCGAGGATGTGCTGATCCTGGCGCTCACCACCGAGGCGGATGGCGAGCGGGCTGAGGCCATGGCCCGGGAACTGCTGGATCGGCGCCTGGCCGCCTGCGTGGCCCTGACGCCGCTCAGCTCGCTCTATCACTGGCGGGGAGCCCTGGAGCGCAGTCAGGAGGTGCAGCTGCTGATCAAGAGCCAGGCGTCACAGCTGCAGGCGCTGGAGGCGGCGGTGCACAGCCTGCACAGCTATGCCACCCCTGAATGGCTGCACTGGCCGGTCGCGGCCTCAGCGGCCTATGGCAGCTGGGTGAGGCAGAGCTGCGCCAGCAGCTGATCCAGCCTGTAGGGATGGATTGCCCTTGGCTCAGATCATCGCGCCGAGGTGGGTCTGCATCAATTGGCGCAGGTCCGCCTGGGGGCGTGGCCCCAGCTGGGTCACCACCTGGCCGGCGCAGAGCGAACCGAGACGACCGCAGGTCTCCACGCTCAGCCCCCGGCAGTGGGCATGCAGGAAGCCGGCGGCATAGAGGTCACCGTCCCCGGTGGTGTCCACCAGGGGCCCGAGCCGATAGGGTTCCACCAGATGGGTGCCTGTGCCGTTGAGGATCACCGATCCCTGCTCGCTGCGGGTGAGGGCGGCGATGCGGCAGCGGCCCCGCACCTGCTCGGCGGCTTCCTCGAAGCTGTTGGCTTTGTAGAGAGCGCTGATCTCCATCTCATTGGCAAACAGGATGTCGACGTGTCCATCGACCAGCTCCTGGAAGCTGTCGCGGTGACGCTCGACGCAGAAGGCATCTGAGAGGCTGAGGGCCACCTCACCACCATGGGCGCGAGCCACCTCGGCGGCAGCGATGAAGGCACCCTTGGCCTCGTCGCTGTCCCAGAGGTAACCCTCCAGGTAGAGCACCTTGGCCTGGGCCACCATCGCCAGATCGAGATCGGCGGGGTCCAGTCCCACCGAAGCACCCAGATAGGTGCACATGGTGCGCTGGGCGTCCGGGGTCACCAGGATCAGACAACGGGCGGTGGAGGGCCCGCTGGTGGCGGCGGGAGTCTCGAAACGGGCGCCGACGCTGCGAATGTCGTGAGCAAAGATGCTGCCAAGCTGATCGTCGCGCACACGGCCGATGAATCCAGCCCGGCCGCCCAGCTGGGCGATGCCCGCCAGGGTATTGGCGGCGGATCCGCCCGATGTTTCCAGTCCGGGACCGACCCCCGCGTAGATGTGCTCAGCCTGCTGCTCATCCACCAAGGCCATGGTCCCCTTGGTCAGGCCGAGGGCATCTAACTGATCATCGTCGGTCTGCACGAGCACATCGACGATGGCGTTGCCGATGCCGACAACGTCGAAGCTCTTGGCGCTCATGGGGTGGATCGCGAAGGACAAAGCCCGCGACTGCCGCGGGCCCGAGCCAAGACGATGGGGCCTGGGCTACTGATGAACGGAGGCAGGCGGCGGAGCCGTGGCGTCTCAGACGCTGAGCAGTGCTCGCTTGGGGCCGTGAATCGGGTCTTCGACAACGATGGTCTGATCGCGGTCGGCGCCGAGAGAGACGATGGCGATGGGCACTTCCATCAGATCGGCGAGGAAGCGCAGGTAGCTCATGGCCGTGGGAGGCAGATCATCGAGGCTGCGGCAATCGGCCGTGGAGGTCTGCCAGCCCGGCAGGGTCTCGAAGATGGGCTTGCAGCGGGCAAAGTCCTCGGCACAGCTTGGGAAGTGCTCAATCCGCTCGCCATCAAGTTCGTAGGCCACGCAGACCTGGATCTCGTCGAGCTCATCCAGCACATCGAGCTTGGTGATCGCCAGGCAATCCAGACCGTTCACCTCAACGGCGTAACGCCCGATCACACCATCGAACCAGCCACAGCGACGACGACGACCGGTGGTGGTTCCGTATTCACCGCCACGGTCACAGAGGTGGTCGTTGAGGCTCCCTTCCAGCTCGGTGGGGAAAGGACCCTCGCCCACACGGGTGGTGTACGCCTTGGCCACGCCGATCACCCGATCAATCAAGGTGGGACCGACGCCGGCACCGATGCAGGCGCCACCGCTGACCGGGTTGGAGGAGGTCACGTAGGGATACGTGCCGTGGTCCAGGTCGAGCAAGGTGCCCTGGGCACCCTCGAACAGAATGTTCTTGCGGGCTCGGGCGGCCTGATGGATCGCCCGGGTGCAATCCACCACATGGGGGGCGAGCCGCTGGCCATAACCCACATATTCGGCCACGACCGCATCGAAATCGAGCGGCTCAAGGCCGTAGAGCTTCTGCAGGATTTCGTTCTTCTCGGCCAGGGGGCCGGCGAGCCGGTCGCGCAGGCGGGCCTCATCGAGGATGTCGATGATGCGGATGCCGTTGCGCTCCGACTTGTCGGCGTAGGTGGGCCCGATACCGCGACCGGTGGTGCCGATGCGGCGCTCACCGCGGCGCTGCTCCATCGCCTGATCGAGGAGGCGGTGGTAAGGCATGGTGACGTGGGCGGTGGAGGCCAGCCGCAGACCATCCACACCGATGCCGTTCTCGGCGAGCATGTCGAGCTCGGCGAGCATCACCTTCGGATCGACGACAGTGCCGGATCCGATCAGGCAGATGGTGTCGGGGTAAAGGATGCCGGAGGGGATCAGGTGCAGTTTGAGCACCTTGTCGTCCACCACGATGGTGTGACCGGCGTTCACACCACCCTGATAGCGCACCACCACATCGGCGGAGCGACTTAGCAGATCGGTGATCTTGCCCTTCCCCTCGTCACCCCACTGCGCACCGATGACGACGACGTTGGCCAAGGACACAGCGGCCCGTAGCCGCTTCTGAGCACAAAGAAAGATGATCTCAGATCGGGGGACCCCACGTCAAAGATTTCGGCGCTTCAGCGAAAAAGCGGCCCCCTCAGGGGCCGCAGGGCCGCACCAGGCGCCCAGGCCGAGCACTGTGCCGCCGGCGCAACCGTGCCGGGTTCAGGCGCCGCGGGTGGCGCCGGTTTCGGCCTTCTTGAGCTCCTTGCTCAGGCGCTCGCGCAGGGCATCCGGCAGCTGACGGTTCGGGTAGTTCGCGTAGTGGCCGGCCAGGGAGTTGACGGCGGTCTGCATCGTGGTGAACGAGGCCAGGCCATTCACCTGCCGCTGGGGCCGATAGCGCGACATGTAGTCGTTGATCAGAGCGCGGGCCTGGCCCTCGGCCTCGGCGCGCGCCGGATCGTCCGCCGCCAGGCCGATGGTGGCGAGCAGAGTGTCCGCCGTGGTGACCGTGTCCTCCACGTAATTGCCGGTCAGCGGGCCGCTGCTGCCGGAGCAGGCGGTGAGCAGCAACGAGAGGCAGAGGCAGACCGCCACCACGGCTGCCTGCAGACGACGCCATCCAGCAGCCATCGGGGATCGTGCAAGGGTGAGCGCGGATCCTAGGGGCAGGCTCCGGTATGGGCCGGCAGCCGCAGGAGCCGGCTCGATGTCCTCAGGCCGCGGCCAGGCCGGTGCGCTCCCGTTTGATCGTTGGCACCAAGGTGCTCAGCAGCGCGCTGGCGGCCAGCTCCTGCCTGGCGCCGCCAGCGCGCTGCACCAGCTCCACCAGACCGCTGGCCGCGCCGCGGCCCACAACAACGCGCCAGGGGATCCCGAGCAGGTCCGCATCCTTGAACTTCACCCCAGCACGCTCGCTGCGGTCGTCGAGCAGAACATCGATAGCGGCGGCCTGCAGATCGGTGTAGAGCTGCTCGGCCAGGGCGCGCTGGGCCTCATCGGCTGCATTGGCGATCACCACGATCGCCTCATAGGGAGCGATTGCCGTGGGCCAGCAGATCCCATCGCCATCGTGATGCTGCTCCACCGCCGCCTGGGCCAGGCGCGATACGCCGATCCCGTAGCAGCCCATCCACAAGGGCTCGTCCACCCCGGCCTCATTGGTGAAGGTGGCTTCGAGGGCGGCCGAATACTTGCGGCCCAGCTGGAAAATGTGCCCCACCTCGATGCCACGGCTGGCTTCAAGCAGTTGCGCTGGGTCGTGCAGGCAGCGATCGCCCGGTTGGGCGGCGCGCAGATCGACCACCTGCTCCGTTGCGGGCAGAGCGTTGAGCCCGCACCAGCTCACCCCAACCCGATGCTGGTCGAGCCGGTTGGCTCCACAGACGAAGGCCTCCAGGGCAGCGGCGGTGGGGTCCACCAGGCGCAGGAACGAGCGCTGCAGGCGGGGGCTGCCGTCAGCAGCTTTCGCCTCGCCGGAGACACCCGCCGAGCTGGCGGCAAGATCCACCACCAGGCCTGCCTGGTCCAGAACCGCATCCGCCAGATCCGGCCCGATGAAGCCCAGCGGCAGGGCCGTCAGATCCAGCGACAGACCTTCGCTGCGCAGCAGCTCAGCGCTGAGGGGGGCAATCCCGAGCAGTGCGCCGTGTTCTCCGCCCAGGCGAGTGCTGACGGCGTTCGCCAGCTTGACCTCATTGAGCTCCTGATCACCGCGCAGGCTCACCAGCAGCGGCTGCCGCGTCCCGTTCTCAAAGCGGGCCAGCAGCAGCAGCACCTTGACCAACTGGCTGGCGTCGAAGCTGTGGGCAGCACAGAGCTCTTCGATCGAACGCTGACCAGGGGTGAGCAGCTCCTCGCCGCTGCCCCCCGCCCGGATACCGCCGGGGAGGGGCGTCGCTTCGACCGGCAGCGACACTGCACGCTCCTGGTTGGCCGCATAGCGGCCATCGCCGCTGGCCAGGATCAGATCCTCGCCGGCTTCGGCCGTGACCATGAACTCCTGGCTGGCGGAGCCACCGATGGCGCCGCTGTCGGCCTCCACGGCCACCGCCCGCAGCCCGCAGCGACTGAAGATGCGGCGGTAAGCCTGGTCCATGGCTGCATAGGTCTGCTTGAGACAAGCCTCATCAGCATGGAAGGAATAGGCATCCTTCATGATGAATTCGCGTCCACGCATCAGACCGAAGCGAGGACGGATTTCATCGCGGAACTTCGTCTGGATCTGATAGAGGTTCACCGGCAGCTGCCGGTAGGAGCGCAGCAGATCCCCGGCCAGCGCCGTGACCACCTCTTCATGGGTCGGACCAAGACCCAGCTCGCGCCCCTGGCGATCCTGCAGGTGAAACATGATCCCCTCACCTGCCGTGTAGCCGGCCCAGCGGCCACTGCGCTGCCAGAGTTCCGCCGGCTGCAACTGGGGCAGCAGGGTTTCAAGGGCGCCGGTGGCGTTGAGCTCCTCGCGCACGATGGCCGAGACCTTCTGCAGAACACGCCAGAGCAGGGGCAGGTAGGCGTAGATGCCGCTGCCGATCCTGCGGATGTAGCCAGCGCGCAGCAGCAGCTTGTGGGAAGGGATCTCGGCCTCGGCGGGGTCATCCCGCAACGTCACCAGCATCAGGCGGGAGACGCGCATCGGAATCACGGAGCAGAGGTGAAGGCGGAAGCTACCATTGGGGTACAAGGAAGGCCCGATCAGCCCCCCGGCCCGGCGAAGCAGCGCTGAACCTCTCCCCGGCCCAGCAGCGGCGACAGAGCAACCGCGCGCACCAGACCTGGCCAGTCATCCCTGAGCACTCAAGGCCTGACCAACCAGCTCTCGGGGTTGCCGCCAACGCGATTCAGCCGACTGCTCCGCCCGACGCTGTCGAGCCTCTCCTCCGGCCCGGCATGAACCGCTTGGTGAACCGCCACAACTGCAGCCTGAAAGCCGAAAAATTTGTCGCTCAGCAGAGCAAACCCTGCTAACTTCGCACAAGATCCCAGCTGTCGCACATTCGGTCTCAATGGCCTCCCCTTCATTGTCTGCTGGGATAGGCTCGTCCGGTGCCAGCGTCTTCCCCACTGCATCCGTGAGCCAAGGACCCAGCGGGCCTGTCAGCCCTTCCGGCTCCGCTGCCGAGGTTGCCGCTAATACATCCGAATCAGCTGAACATCTGATCGGCATCGATGAGGTGCAGCGATCTCTCAACCGCTCCAGGGCATCAGTTTATCGCTACACCAACACCGACCCGCGCAATCTTAATCCTTCCTTTAACCCGCGCAAGCTCAACCCTGAATATCGCAGCGACCAGAAAGAGCCGCTGATGTTCCACCCCAATGAGGTGGCGCGCTTCGCCCGCGATGTGCTCCGCATCAAAGAGGTGACAGTTGAGGTGCTCAATTCACCCTCAACCGCGACACAGCAGCTGCTTGGCTCCATCCTGGAAGAGCTGCGCGCCATCCGCCAGCTCCTCACCAGCGATAGCTCTCCCACCAGCCTCGATACCCGCCGCGAGCATCACGATCAGGCCCGTCCCGCGGCCTAGATCCGATGCAGGCCCCAGGCCTGATCGCGAACTTCCTCCCATCCCCTTGGACGCAGACCCCCCTCCCCGAACCGGCCGATCTCCCTCTCTCACCCCCGAGCATGAGGCGCCAAGGGGGCGAGATCTGCCCCACGACAGCGGTGATGCCCCCTATGCCCCGGCGAGCCTGTTCCACAGCACTGCCCCTCTGCTGGGTGGCCTGATCGGCCTGCTGATGCTTGTGGTCCCCCTCGCCAGCGTGCTG
>JBEBCC010000014.1:0-5537 GCA_041158125.1 Cyanobacteriota bacterium | reverse complement strand
AACGGGTTTCTGTAACTAACTACAGCAGATTAACGGAGTAGGTATAACAAACCTCTTCACACTTTGTCCTGTTTGTTATGCTTACTGCTCTGTAACCGGTTCTTGTAACCCGCGCTGGCTGGCGCGTGCGGGCTGAAATCATCCGCATGGCAGGCGCGCCACAAGGACCCCGCCGACCCCGCGGGTCCTTCCCGTGCCCCCCGGTGCGGTGACTTTCAACCGCGCGCGCGTCACTTTGGTATCGCAGCCATGGAGCCTTAGGCCGCGGCCAGTCGCAGCGCACCCCTCCCGTCAGAAGCGGGCCTAAGGGGTGCCGCGGCCTGAGCATAGGCAGGCTGCTGCATTTGCATCCCGTTGCATCTCACTCCGAAGACTTGCCGCCGTTGCTGTAGCGCATGGCTGCGATGTTGAGCCCTTGCCGCACACTGGCGCACCCACTAGGGTGCCGTAACTCCCGCGAATAAAGAGCCCCGGCAGCTACCAACTGCCGGGGCTCAGTGATGGGAGGTTTTCGCCAAAAAACCAGATGAACCAATCAAGCGCCGACGGGGGCAACATCCCCGTTCATGTTGCAAATCTTAACAAAGCGCGCGGCTCTGCTCCAGCCCTTGCGGCGCCTGGCCTGGAGCCCGGATCAGCGACCGTTACAGCGGTTCACACACCCGCGGGTGTGGATGCTGCCGCCGCGCTCCGGCACCTGGAGCTACTGGGAAAGGATCCAACCCAGGCGTGGTTCCGCTCGCTCCCTCACGGCAGGGGGGGCGCCAATGGCCGCCGCAAGGGTGCCGACCTGCAGGGATTCAACGCTGCAGAGCTGGGCGCTGATTCAGCAGCTGGCCAGGCCCTCTACCTGGTGGTGGGCAACGCCAGCCGGGCCAGCGGCAAGAACAAGAAGACCGGCAAGATCACCGGCTGCGTGGAAGACAGCGACATCGAGAGCGTTCCCGCCCTGTTTGTCGAGTGGGATGAGGGGGAGCTGGCTGATCAGCTGACGGCCTGGCAACGCCTGGAGCTGCCAGAGCCCACGGTGATGCTCACCACTGGCGGCAAGTCGGCACACGTCTACTGGCGGTTGCGCGAGCTGGTGAGTGCCGATGAGTGGAAGCTGGCCACTGCCCGACTGATCGCCCATTGCCAGAGCGACAGCAAGTGCAGCAACCCCAGCAGGGTGATGCGCCTGGCCGGCAGCCCCTACATCTGCAAGAAGACCGGCAAGGCCACCGGCACCCGCGCCGAGATCGTGCATGAGGCACCTGAGGCCCTCTACGACCTGGCCGAGATCCTGGCCTGCCTACCTGCCCCAGAGCCCGCCCCAGCGGCCCCAGCAGCGGCGCCAGCAGCCAGCAGCAGGAAGACCGGCAAGGGTGCGTCATCACGCACCCGCACCCTCCCGCCGCGCTCCCTCGCTGAGATCGAGGCCGCGGCCGCATTGATTCCCGAGCGGGTGGTGGGGGAGACGACCTATGAGCAGAGCCGCCGGGCCCTGTGTGGCTGCGCTGCAGCCCTGGCTGAGATCGGCTTGCCAGAGGAAAGGGCCCTCGACCTCCTGGCCCACAAGTGGCCTGATCGAGCCACTGCAGAGCAGGCACTACTGAGCAGCACCACCCGAGAGTCCAAATCGTTCTGGGCCATCGCTCAAGCCCATGGGTGGGATGCCAGCCGGCCTGATCTTCGAGGCCCTGCTCTGCAACCGCCGGATGGGATCGCAGCAGAGCAGCTCCCATGGGGCGAAGGCCCCGAAGCTCAGCCACACACCCCACCCGAGAGCTTTTCAGAGCTGATCGAGCGGCTGCCAAAGGGCTGGGATCCAGACACCCTCAAGCCAAAGCAACTCAGCGCCGGCCAGCTGGCCAAACAACTGCCCGCCGCGCAGCTGCGATTCAACGAGATGGCCCTACGGGCCGAGGTGCAGACCCTCAGCGGGTGGCAGCAGATCACAGACGCCGATCTCGACAGCGCCTACGTCCTGCTCACCGGCATGGGCTGGAAAGTCGGCTCTGAGCCCGTCACGAAGGCGATCCTTCACACCGCCAGGCAGACACCCCACCACCCGGTAAGGGCATACCTGGAGCGGGTGGAAGACGACCCCAGCATTGAGCCGTTCAACCTCGATCAGCTGGCCCCGCGCTTCTTCCGCGCCGCTGATCCGCTCCATGTCGCCATGGCCCGCGCCTGGCTGATCGGTGCGGTGTCGCGTGTGTTCGCCCCCGGCTGCCAAATGGATTACGTCCTGGTGCTCAAGGGTGCTCAGGGCCAGCGCAAGTCCCGATCGCTGGAGGCCCTCGCATCCCCGGATTGGTATTGCTCCAGCATCCCCGAGAACGAGAAGGATCTCCTGCTCAACATCCACAGCTGCTGGCTCTATGAGCTGGCCGAGGTGGAGAGCGTCACCAGCCGAAAAGAAGCGGGTCGGCTCAAGAACCTCATCACCACCAGCGCCGACCTGGTGCGAGTTCCCTATGGGCGCACCAGTGAGCGGATGCCCCGCCAATCGGTGTTCTGTGCCACCTGCAACGAAGACACCTTCTTAAGGGATGACACCGGATCCCGCCGGTTCTGGGTGGTGCCAGTGGAGGGCGACGAGCCCCTCGATCGAGATGGGCTGATCGCCGCCCGTGATGCGATCTGGAAAGCCGCCGTGATCGCCTACCGATCCGGGGAGCTGCCAATGCTCGCGCCGGAGCTGGAGCGGCTGTCAGAGCAGCAGAACCAGGAGTTCAACCAGCAAGACGCATGGGTCGAGATGGTCCGCGCATGGATGGATGGCGACCCCATGCACCGCTGGGATCCAGACCGCGACCCCAGCACCACCCGCTACGACCCCGCAACACCTTTCACCAGCGCCGAGGTGCTCTACAGCGCCGGCCTGCGGCGCCCTGACCAGATCACCCGCGCCGATGAGATGCGGGTGGCGACGGTGCTCCGTCAGCTGGGCTTCAAGAAGGGTCGCCAGCAGCGCATGGATGGGCGGGTGGCCAGGCCCTGGGAGCTGTCACAACCGTCACAACCGTCACAACCTCAAGTTACAGAGGTTGTGACACCCCAAACCGTCTGCGCTGGAAAGGATCTGGGCCTGCCGTCACAACCGTCACAACCTTTTTCAACGAAAAGGAGAGTGAGAGAAGAGCAGGCAGGGGGAGAGGCAGCAGGGGGAGGCGCCAGGAATTACGAGGACACTTTTGAAAAATCACCCCGAGGTTGTGACACTTCGCCGGGATCCACTGCGGCGCAGTCGGTTTGCCTGTCACAACCTCAAGTGCCCGAGGTTGTGACACCCGCCCAAATCCGGCCGATTCCGCCCGATTCGCCCACATGGGGGGCTGATCTGCTGGCCCTCAAGGCTGAGCACCCGGATCACCTGCCTGCCCAGCTGGCCAACCTCCTGCAAGCCCGCCATGGGGTCAGCACCACTGGCAAGGCCGTTAAGGAGTTCCTGCAGGAGGTGGCGGCATGACAAACCCCTTCGTGCCCATGCCTGACATGCCCGATCCGGTGATGCGCTGCTGGCCCAGCCGATCGCAGCGGGCCATGCCCCACCAGCTGAAACGTCTTGCTCAAGAAGTTGAGGTGCGCTGGCTCGATCCGGCTGCCACGGGGCTGCCATGGCTGCGCGAGCTGTTCACCGATCGGCGACCCCGTGGCCCTGGGGTGCGGGCCATCACCATGGATCGCCGCGGCCGTTGCGTGCGTGCGTTCCTGGCCCTGGAGCGCGACTTCGAGGCCTATGCCCGGCTGCGTGCCGCAGGGTGTGGGACATGCCCGCTGGAGGGTGTCCTACCTGCCTCGATCGCCCCTGGCCAGCCAGCACAGCCAGCACACCCGCAACTGCGACGGGGAGATCTAGCGATGACACCAGCCACCCGCGCCGACGTGCTGGAGAGGTTGCAGGATCTGCATAACCGGCTCGATCAGCTGATCTCCCTGCAGTCGAGCTGTGCCCTTGCGCAGCGTCACCAGCCCCAGCAGCGGCGCCTATGGCCCTGGCCGCGGCGCCCGATGGCCGGCAGCATGCGCAGCGTCCGCTGAGTCTGCTGACCGTGAGCGATGCCGTTGCCGTGGCTGTGGAGGTGGATGACGGCGTGCGCCTGGCTGAGCTGATCGAGCAACTGCCCGTGAGCCGTAACAGCGTCTTCGAGCTGATCAAGGGCCTGGCCATCACCACCACCAAGGGGCCCGGTCCTGGTGGCCGTGGCCGGGTCGCCTGGCTGAGCAGCTCCGACGCCGACCGTCTTCGAGCTGCTGCGCAGGAGGTGGCTGCTGGCCACCGCAAGATCAGCGACTACAGCACCGCCCTGGCCGTCAGTCCGCAGACTCCGCCGACGATGCCGACCCTGCCCGCTGCAGCGTCCGCTGAGTCTGCTGACGCCGCTGATCTGCTGCAGCGCATGGATGCCGCCAGCCGGGCCCTGAGCACGGGTTTCCCGCTGAGCAGCACTGAGCTGGCCTGGATCATCGGCGCCCGCCCTGGGGGCCCTGTGGTGGTGCGTGGTGGGCTGCGTGCCGACCGGCTGGCCCGCAACGTCTGGAGGCTGTCTGCAGCGTCTCCTGAGTCCGCCGACCCTGGCTGCTGATCAGCGTCTCCAGCGTCCGCTGAGTCTGCTGATCCTGCGTACCTGCATCGTTGGCAGGGGCGCAACCGCTGGACACGTTGGCCGCGGCCGAGTGCTGACGCGGGTTCTGCCGCATTGGCCAAACGATGGCGCCGGCCACTGGACAGAGCTGGATTGGCCAGGCCGCCCACTGGCCCGCCGCGGCCGGCCCTGACCACCGCCGAACGGGTTTCTGCAACTAACTACAGCAGATTAACGGAGTAGGTATAATAAACCTCTTTACACGTTGTCCTGTTTGTTATGCTTACTGCTCTGTAACCAGTTCTTGTAACCCGCGCTGGCTGGCGCGTGCGGGCTCTAAAGCATCCGCCAGCGGTGCACACAAGGACCCGCAACCTATTTACTGGCTCATTGCCTGCCGAATCCGAACGGCAAGAAACGGATCGCACCGGGGGTGCGTCGCTGGGACCCGCAGCCTGCCCGCGGGTCCTGCTGGGGCGTTCCCAGGCGATCGTTTGTATCGCTTGCCCACGACCTTGGCATCGTGCGCCACAAGCCTTAGGCCGCGGCCAGTCGCAGCGCACCCCTCCCCTCCGAAGCGGGCCTAAGGGGTGCCGCGGCCTGAGCATAAATACCTACCGGCGGGGCTGATGTAGCGCATGGCCTGATGTTGCGCGCTTGCGCATTACAAACTTGCCCGTAGATTCGGGGAATCCAGCTCGATCAGAGACGGGGCGGACGGCTCAAAAGCCAAAAGCCCCCAGCGACGCCAATCGCTGAGGGCTCTGTGGATGGCTGGTCGGCCAACGACCAATGTCTGCATCGTGCCGGGCCGGTGGCCCCTCCAACAGTCTCTCACAGCAGACTGTTACAAACCGTAACGAAGCCCTGGCGCCTGGGTCCACGTTCGGTAGCCGGCCTGAGCGCCGCCACCAGCTGAGAGTCTGGCGGGCCCTGGGCCACGCCCCGGCTGAGCTGGCCCCGGTC
>JBEBCC010000013.1:0-8332 GCA_041158125.1 Cyanobacteriota bacterium | reverse complement strand
TGATCCCGATGGCCGATTGCTCCTGCACAGCAATCAGCTGCTGGCGCGGGCCAGGCGACTGCCCCTGCTCGCCGAGGTGCTGCCGGCCACCAGCGCACCCCTGCCCGTCAAGGCCTGCCGGGCCAGTGGCTCAGCCCTGCAGGATCACCGGCTGAGGGGCTTTTATGCCATCGGCGACGCCTCGATCAGTTTCGATCCGATCGCCTCGCAGGGTTTATTCCATGCCCTGGCCAGTGCCGAAGCGGCCGCCACCGCGATTGAACGCCAGCTCGCCGGTTGCGCTGATGCCCAGGCGCCTTACCAGGCCCGCCTCCAGGCTGTGTATCAGCGCTATCGCCACCACCACCGGGCCACCTATGCCGGCCCCGCCGTCCGCTTTGCCGAGCCGTTCTGGCAGGTGAGGGCCACGGCCTGACTCCCATCGCCAATCCCCCTCTCTCCAGCCCACGGACTCATTGTGGAGCAACCGCAGCAAACGGCCCTACAGCCCTGGCAGAGCCTTCTCGACCCTGATCTCGACGCCACCATCTATCAACGCGGTCAGCACAGCGCCGGCACCTACATCCGCGTCTATGTGCCCCGCGCCGCTGAGCGCCCCGGCGAATCGCTGCGGGTGATCCTCTATCTGCACGGTTTCGCCCTTGGCCTTCCCTGCTTTTATGAGGCCCACCTGCGGGAGTTGGTGCGGCAAGGCTGGGTGGTGATCTTTCCCGACTTTCAGTTCAGTGCCTATCCCGATCTGCCCCTAGCAGCAGCAGCTGACGCTGTTCAGGCGTCCAGCGCCAACCAGCAGGCCCCCCAGTGGACCGGCACCACCTTGCGGCTGTTGCGCCGCTCGGGCGATCAGCGCCTGCAGGCGGAGGACCTTCCACCTGCACTGGCGGCTGCCACGCCGGCGGCCGGCTTACCGCCGGCCCAGGTGCGCGATCTCCGCCGTGTACTGCTGCCCTGGATCCTGATCCAGCTGGTCCTGTGGGTGATCGGTTGGTTCCGCCGCTCCTATGCCCGCAATCTGAGCAAGCTGCTCGGTACGGTTCTGCTCAGCCTTGCCTATTCGCCGAAGGTCTGGCTGGCACAAGCCATCGGCCAGGCCGAAGCGGCTCTGGACGATCTGGCGCAGCTGCCGCCCTACAACCATTGGCGAACGCAATCCTGGGCGGCCTACAGCTTCGGCCATTCCCTCGGCGGACTGCTCAGCCTCAGCATCGCTTCGCTGCAGGGTGATCAGGCACCGCAACGCCTTCAGCCCCGTGTTGTGCTCGCCGCCGATCCCACCACCAGCACCACGACGGGCATTCCCTCCTTCGCGATCACTCTGCTGCGGCTGTTTGATGCACCGTTCACCCGTGATCCGATCACGATCGCAACCACCGGCTCAGCGCTGCACCAACCCGTGGCGATCCTGCACGGCATGGCCGACGATCTCGTGAAACCGCAGCTCTGGGCTACAGCCAGCGGAGGCGGCGCCTTCAGCTTCATCGCCAGCCCAGCCAAAGCGCTCTATTTCAGCGAGTCCAACACCACTGCCACACCGCCGCTGGTCGCCTTCCACAACCAGGCGGTGACCTCGACTCAGTACTACGACGATGCTCTGTTCGAGCACTTCGGCGGCGTCAAGGTTGGGCCGAATGCCTACAACACCAGCTGGATCTGGCCTGCCCTGACAGCGTTGTTCACCGAGGTGACAACGCCGTCCGAGCTGCTCGAGCACTTGCCGCCACCACCGTTTCGGGTCAGCGCAGACCCTCCGGCCCAGGGGTGAACGTGCCCCCGGCGATCAGGCCACCAGCGCAAAGCACTCGCGGAAGGCCGCGATCGTGGCGTCGATGTCGTCGTCGGAGTGGGCCAGGGAGGTGAAGCCCGCTTCGAAGGCGCTGGGGGCCAGGTAGATGCCGCGCTCCAGCATGGCGCGGTGCAGCTTGCCGAAACGCACCGTATCGGCCGCCTTGGCCTCCTCGAAGTTGCGAACCGGACCCTCGCAGAGGAAGAAACCGAACATGGCGCTGATCGAACCGCCGGTGATCGGCAGACCGGCATCGCGGGCGGCCTGCTGAATGCCGTCACTCAGGCGCTTGGTGATCGCTTCGAGCCGCTGATAGGTGCCGGGTTGCTTCAGCAGCTCCAGGGTTTTGATGCCGGCGGTCATCGCCAGCGGGTTGCCGCTGAGCGTGCCAGCCTGATACATCGGACCAGCCGGAGCCACCATGCCCATGATGTCGGCACGGCCGCCATAGGCACCCACCGGCAGACCGCCACCGATCACCTTGCCCATCGTGGTGAGATCGGGTGTGATGCCGAATTTGGCCTGAGCACCGCCATAGCTGATGCGGAAGCCCGTCATCACCTCGTCAAACACCAGCAGGGCGTCGTTCTCCTTGGTGAGCTCGCGGATCCCCTCCAGGAAGCCAGGCTCCGGAGTGATGAAGCCCGCGTTGCCCACCACCGGCTCCAGGATCACGCCGGCGATCTCGCCGGGGTTCTCGGCGAACAGGGCCTTGACCGCCTCGAGATCGTTGTAGGGAGCGGTGAGGGTGCTGGCGGCGGTGGTGCGCGGCACACCGGGGGAATCCGGCAGGCCGAGGGTGGCCACTCCGGAGCCGGCCTTCACCAGGAACATGTCCGCGTGGCCGTGGTAGCAGCCCTCGAACTTGATGATCTTTTCGCGGCCGGTGAAGGCGCGCATCAGGCGCAGCACCGACATGCAGGCTTCGGTGCCGCTGTTGACGAAGCGCACCATCTCCACGGAGGGCACCGCCTCGATCACCATCTCGGCGAGGGTGTTCTCGAGGGAGCAAGGGGCGCCGAAGCTGGTGCCCTTGTCGAGCGCCTCGTGCAGGGCACTGATCACCTCAGGATGAGCGTGACCGCAGATCGCCGGCCCCCAGCTGCCGATGTAGTCGATGTAGCGGTTGCCATCCACATCCCAGGCATAGGCACCCTTGACCCGGTCGAACACGATCGGCTGGCCCCCCACGGAGCGGAAGGCGCGCACGGGCGAGCTGACGCCGCCCGGCATCAGTTTCTGGGCGGCGCTGAAGAGTTCCTGGGACCGGGTGGTGGTGTGCACAGGTGCCGAAACAGGAGCCGAGGTCAAGGCGTGATCCGCAGACGGTTGGGGCTTCAGGCCCCGTCCGGGGTCCAAGCGTGGCCCATCTTTACGCAATCCCGGTCCGCAGCGCTCATCCGGACCTGGCTCGTTAAGGTCATGCCACTGATGATCATCTGCCGTGACCCCTGATCAGGGCTTGGATTGGGGCCTGATCGAAGCGCGCCTGCACGCCCTGCTCCCCCCTCGCGCGGTGGTGGCCAAGCGTCAGGAGTTGCTGGCCTACGACTGCGACGGCCTCACGCTGCATCGCCACCAGCCGCCATTGGTGGTGTTGCCGGAAACGACCGAGCAGGTCGCAGCGGTCGTTCGTTGCTGTCATGAGCTGGGTGTGCCGTTCGTGGCCCGCGGCAGCGGCACCGGCCTCTCTGGTGGCGCCCTGGCGGAGCAGGAAGCGGTGGTCATCGCCACCAGCCGCATGCGGCGCGTTTTGCAGGTGGACCTGGCCAACGAGCGCATCACCGTCCAGCCCGGGGTGATCAACAGCTGGGTGACACGGGCCGTAGCCGGTGACGGCTTCTATTACGCCCCCGATCCCTCCAGCCAGGTGGCCTGCAGCATCGGCGGCAACGTGGCTGAGAACTCCGGCGGCGTGCACTGCCTCAAATACGGCGTCACGAGCAATCACGTCCTGGCGATGCAGGTGGTGCTGCCGGATGGCACGGTCACCACCCTTGGTGGTGAACTGCCGGAGATGCCCGGCCTCGATCTACGGGGGGTGTTCATCGGCAGCGAAGGCACCCTTGGCATCGCCACGGCGATCACGCTGCGACTGTTGCGCAGCCCCGCCTGCGTGGCGGTGCTGCTGGCAGATTTCGGCTCGATGGAGGCAGCCGGCGAGGCGGTGCGCTTGATCACCGGCGCAGGGGTGCTGCCGGCGGGGATGGAAATGATGGACAACCCCTGCATCCAGGCCGTTGATGACTATTTCGGCGTGGATGAATACCCGCGCGATGCCGCTGCGGTGCTGCTGATCGAGCTGGATGGCCATGCGCGTGAGGTGCAGGATGCGGTGGAGTTGGCCAGTCGTCTCTGCCTGAAGGCCGGTGCCGGCGCCGTGCGCGAGGCCTGGACCGACGAAGCCCGCGCCCGGCTCTGGAAGGGCCGCAAAAGTGCGATCACCGCCCTCGGCCGCCAGTTCCCCAGCTACTACCTTCAGGACGGCGTCGTGCCCCGCACCGCCCTGCCGCAGGTGCTGGCGGCGATCGATCGCCTCAGCGCCGAGCACGGCCTGCCGGTGGCCAATGTGTTCCACGCCGGCGACGGCAATCTGCACCCTCTGATCCTCTACCGCGCCGGTGAGGCTGGCGTGAACGAGCGGGTCAAGCGCCTGGCCGGTGAGATCCTGCGCCTGTGCATCGAGGCCGGTGGCAGCATCAGCGGCGAGCACGGCGTGGGCAGCGATAAGCGCTGCTACATGGATTGGATGTTCAACGCCGACGACCAGGCCACGATGCAGCTGGTGCGCCGTGCCTTCGACCCAGAGGCCCTGGCCAACCCAGGCAAGATCTTCCCTACCCCGAAAACCTGCGGTGAATCGCTGCGGCAGCAGGTGGAGCTCCGGGTCGCCGGTGTGGAGCTACCGGCCGAGGCTGTGGTGTTCTGAACGCTCCTCTCCCTGGTGCGCTGAGGCACCCCGCCGCCGCGCTGCTCACGCCCAGCTCTCGCTCTCCTCCTCCTCTTCCGGCGGCCAGGCCAGGTTCACCACCACAGGTGCGTGATCACTCGGTTGGAGGTTGGCGCGTGGGCGGCGGTCGATCACGCAGCCGGTGGCACAGCCCAGCAGCTGTTCACAGAGGTAGATGTGGTCGATGCGCCAGCCCTGGTCACGCTCCCAGGCGCCGCTGCGATAGTCCCACCAGCTCCAGTGGCCGCTGGCCGGTTCAAACAGGCGGAAGGCATCACTGAGGCGATCCCCCAGGCAATCAGCCAGGGCCTGGCGCTCGCGTTCGCTGGCCATGATGCCGCCGGTCTGGCGGTCCGGTTCCGGCAGATCACGGGCCTCCGGACCAATGTTGAAGTCGCCCACCATGCAGAGCGGATCACCCTGCTGCTCCTGCACGGCCAGATAGCGGCGCAGACAGGCCAGCCACGCCAGCTTGTAGGGGTATTTCTCGCTCTTGAGCGCACTGCCGTTCGGCACGTAGAGATTCAGCACCCGAACCCCATCGATCAGGGCGCTGATCACCCGCTTCTGTTCGCTGTGCTGCACCGCCTGCGGATCATCCGGAAGCAGCGCCTCAAAGCCGATCTGCACGTCCTCCAGGGGCAGGCGGCTCAGGATTGCCACGCCGTTGTAGGCCTTCTGACCGCTGATGGCCGTGGCATAGCCCAGGGCCTCAAAGGCCTGATGGGGAAACAACCCATCGGCCACCTTGGTTTCCTGCAGGCAGAGCACCTCCGGCTGCTCCTGCTGCAGCCAGGCCTGCACCTGATCCAGGCGGGTGCGCACCGAATTCACGTTCCAGGTGGCGATGCGCATGATCGGTGGCTGTCGGCGGGCAGGGTGCACCATGGCTGACCCCGGCGCAGCCTCTAGCATTGCTCCACCCTGTGCCAAGCCGGCGGCTATGCACCGCTTTGAATGCCGCAGATCCGGCGGCTCGATCCTGGTGAGGTCGGCCCTGCTCTCCAGCGTGGCTCTGGCTGCTCTGGGCAGCGTTGGCGCTGCCCGTGCCGACTACACCAACGGCCTTTCCACCCAGGAGCAGCGCTTCTACGACTACGGTCCTGGTGGCACCAATGGCACCTCCAAGAGCGGTTCGGTGCTGGATACGGCCAATCCCCTCGATCTGATGAACAAGATCCGCAAGGGCACCGCCATGGATGACGCCACGCCGCCCACCGATGCCATTGATGCCGCCCTCAAGGCGCTGGAGGCTCAGGCACCTGCTCCGGCGTCGCCCTCGACTCCTCTGGTGAAGGCGCCCTGAGCCCGGTCCGCCGCAGGCTGTTCACCCCCCAGCTGCTTGCCACCTGCTCAAGGCGTACCCCGGAGCCCTCGCTCATCCGGGCGCGAGCCAGGGCCAGGGCATCCTGGGCCGCGCGCCCATCGCCCTGCTCCTGCTGCAGCAACGCCAGGGCCAGCAGCGGCCGTGGATCCTTGGCGAACTCAGCGGCCAGACGGGTGTAAAGCGCCGTTGCCTCCGCCTGTTGCCCCTGTTGCCGTTGCAGATCCGCCAGCAGCAGACCGATGGCCACGGCTTCAGGTCGGGCTGTCGGCGTGAGCTTCTTCTGCAGGAGTGCCTTCAACCGGTTCTGGGCTTCCAGGCCACGTCCCTGTTCCAGCTGCAGCAGCGTGAGCAGCTGTAGGGCCTCGATGCGCTCAGGTTGCTGGCTCAGCAACCGCCGCAGCTCCTGCTCCGCTCCGCTGCGGTCGTTCCCCTTGCGCCGCAGTTCCGCCAGCAGCAGCCGCAGTTGCCAGCGCTGCGGCTGCTGATCAGCCATCGGCTCCAGCAGCTGGATCGCCTCCCGCTCCTGCCCGAGCGCCAGCAGCAGCTCCAGCAGCCGCTGTTGATCGGTTGCGCTGATGCTGCCGCTGTTGCGTCGGCCCTGCAGCTGCGCCAGCTGGCGTTCCAGCTGCAGCCGTGAGCGTTCGGGGCCGGCTGGCGCGGTGATCTGCCCAAGCCACCAGCCGAGCGTCAGGCACCCAGCCACCGCCCCGCCGATGGCCAGTGGCAGCAGCCGACCAGGCCGGGGCACGGAGCTGGCGCGTGGCGGCATGGCTGAGCCTGTGGGTCGGCGCCAAGTCTGCCGCCTGGGCCGGGCTGGTTACATTGGCGGCCGGGCCATCGACTTCGACAACCGCCCGCGGAATCCCTAGCGACGATGCGTCACCACCCCATTTCCCCGGTCACCGAACCGATGCAGTACCGGGCCATCGGTGTGGTGCGCGGAACCTATCGACCCAGCGACCCGGAGCAGCTCACCCGCGGTGTGATCCACACCGAGGACGGCACTGACCTTGAAGCCGTGGTGCTCGGTCGGGTTCTGACCCTGATGCGTCGCCACCTGGATCTGAGCCGGCCGCACCTCTGGGTGGCCTATCCCCGCTATCGCGAAGCCGATCAGCTGCACCTCCAGCTGGTGGGCGTCTGGGAACCGAGCACCCTGGCGGCCACCCAGATCGCCACGGAGCGCGTTCAGACAGAAGCCGAGGCTGACGGCGCTGCCATCCCTGAGCCGATCGCACCCCCCAGCGATGAGCTACCCGAGGGTGATGGTTACTTCTCCGTGCGCGGTGAACTGATTTACACCCGCCCTGAAGATGGTGATGTGGTGGTGAAGATCCGCCAGCAGCCCCGGCCCGACGGCAGCCGCCCCACCCCGTTCAAACTGCAGCTCAAGGGGGAGATCGCGCCGGAGCACCTGCGCCATTTCGTGGCACTGGATCTGCGGCGTCAGGGCCAGCATCTGCTGGTGGAACAGCATGAAGTGATCGGGCCGCTGCCGCAGCGGGCAGGCAGAGCGAAAGGCAAAGGTGGTGGTCGCCCAGGGGCGGGCCGCAGCACCGGCCCGCGGCGCTGACCGTGGCGACACCGCAGCGGTTACCCGGCTCCGATCAGGGTTCCACGGCGGCGCTTGCCGCCGGCGTGGCCGTTGCTGGTGTGAGCGTGGCTGCCGTTGTGGGCCCGCTGCTGGGCATCTCCCCGTGGCTGATTGCCGTCGCCGGCGGCGGCGGCTTGGCGGCCCTCACCCTTGATGCAGCCCGTTTCGGTGGCCTGGGGGGCCACCTGCTGGCAGAAGCGCTGCCGGCAGGTATCGGCCGCGCCCGCCTGCGGCGCATCGCCATCCATGAGGCCGGCCACGTGCTGCTGGCCGCTGAGAACAATCTGCCGGTGCAGCAGGTGCTGGTGGGCAGCCTGGCCTGCTGGCGCCAGGGCCTGCGGGCTAACGGCAGCACCCAGCTCGAACCCCCTGCCCACGCCAAGCTGTCGCTCGAGGATCTGCGTCGTTGGAGTCGCGTGCTGCAGGCGGGCATGGTGGCCGAAAGCATCATTTATGGCGGCTCCCGCGGTGGTGCCGATGACCGGGCCCTGCTCGGCCGATTGTGGGGACTCTCCGGTTATGACGTGACCACCGCCCGGAACGAACAGCGGCGGGCGCGGCGCGAGGTGGAGCAGTGGTTGCGCCAGCGGCGTCCGGATCTGGAAGCGCGGGCCGAGCAGCTGCTGGCGGCGCCGCGATGACGGCCCCGGCAACCCTGGCCGTGGTGGATTGCCCCAC
>JBEBCC010000012.1:0-11168 GCA_041158125.1 Cyanobacteriota bacterium | reverse complement strand
CTCTGTCCTCTGGTTTGGACAGACTTGTTGTCGAGTCTGGCCAGGGCTGCTGAGCCATCGACAGGCAGGTGCGTCGTTCGGACATCAGGGACAGGCGATAGGGACTGCACAACTGAAATTGCAGAAAAAATCAAAACCGCCAGGCGTTGCCCTGGGCAACCCGAGCCGCACCAAAGGGTTGAGTTACCAATCTCGCTCTGGTCTCTTTTCTAGACTAGAATTGGGTCTGGGATGAGACCTGCGAATCGAATGCGGTTGCTCTGGATCAGGCGGCGCGCCAGTAGCGCTCCTTGAGAAATTGGTACGCCTCGTTCAGGCGCCGCATCGCATCAGCGGAGCCGCCCGCATCGGGGTGATGGCTTTGTGCCAGCTGCCGGTACGCTTCGCGGATCTCCTGCAGGCTGTAGGGGCGATCTGCGACGGTCGGCAGCTGCAGCAGTCGCAGCGCCGCGTGCACCGTCATCGTCTGATCAATCGCTTCAAAGGAAGTGGTGCGCTTCTGGCGGCTGCGCTGCCGCTGCACGAAGCGGGTGATCAGGGTGGGAACCCGCAGCGCCAGGGTGCTGCCGCTGAAGGGATCCTCAAGGACCCCAGCCGCTGCGATCACGCGGGCAAAACTGGGATCCCCCTGTAGCCAGGTCGGAGCGAAGGAGCTCACCACCTGTTGCACCAGGGCCCAGGTGAAGGGTCGACCTTCACTCTGATCCGACTGAGGCCAAAGATCCCGAGCCAGCCAGACCATGGCAGCTTCAAGCACGGTTTCGCTGGCGGACTGGCCGTAGACCGCCTGCCAGTGGTGGTCTGCCCGTTCCAGGGCCTGATCGAGATCGCTGCCGCTGATCAGGGAAAGGCTGCCATCGCCACGGGGCAAGGCGTCTGCCTGGAGGCTGCGGCGCAGCTGGCGGGCCTGACGGCGCAAGAAGCCTGGCAGTTGGATTCCATCGTCGACGGCGCTGGAGCTGCTGGTTCGCTGGGCGCCGCTGCTCGCTGGGCGCCGCTGCCTGGTGCCCAGAGTCATCGCAGCCGAGCCAGACAGATCGTTCTCGCTCATCGCATTCTCATCAAAAGCATCTGCGCCCAGCGATGAGTCTTGATCCGCACCCGCAAGAAGACTCCTGGGAATGAGAACCAGCGCTCTTGTCTCGTCGAGTGGTGTTGATTGGCTTGGCTCATTAGCTTCGGCTTCTGGCTCCCCGTCTGGTCGATCGCGATGCTCGGCATCCGCCACGATGACCAGGTCTTCCTCATCATCGACGCCATCGTCGTCGCTGTCCTGCAGGCGCAGCTCGCTGAGCAGCCGCTCCAGAATTGCGCCACGGCTGCGCAGTCCGAACTGGGGCTTGAGCCCATCGAGCCAGGCGACCATCTCCTGGCTCAGGTCAACCGAAACCCTTCGCTTGGCTGTCTCGCTTGGGTTCACGCGAAGCTTGGACCTGCCTGCCGAGGTTAGAGACCCATCAGTGATTTCACGAACTGACGCTGGGCTTCCACCGCCTGCTGATAGCGATCGAGCAGGGTCTGGCTCATGCGGTTCGAGGGGGCGGTGTCGCTGGGCATCGTGCCTGCGGGGCTGAGGCTGGGAAGCTCGGGTGGCCATCCGGGTGGGCCACTCAGCGGTGGTGCCACACGGCTGACGACGGCGGCCGGCGGCAGGGGCGACGGTTGGTCAGGCACCGGCTCGGTCACCAGCACGGGTTCCATCAGCGGCGGCGGGGTCTGGCGCGGCGGCTGTCTGGATGCCAGGGCCAGAGCACTCTCCTGCTGGTTCTGCCGCTGCTTCAGCTGAGCGAGCTGCTGTTCGGGCACCACGCTCAGGAGATGGCCCGGTGTCGCATCAGCTGGATAGACCAGACTGACCCGCACCCGGTTGAGCTGACCCGGCTTGAGCTGGAGATCGCTCAGGGGCAGACTCTGCCCGGAGCGCATGCCAACGTGCACCTCGCGATATCCCTCGTCGGTTTCAATGCCGATGGAGCCCCGGAACGCCGTGAAATGACGGCCATTCGGTGTGGGGTGGCTCAAGACCAAGGCATGGGGACCGGCGCCGCTGAGCTGGAGCTCCACATCAAAACGAACGCCGTAGGTGCCCACGTTGTTCAGCGATGAATCGACCATGCGGCTGGCCAGCCCATTCACCTGAACCTCGCCGGTGCCGAAGTGATGACGCGGCGTGCTGGTCAGCGGCACGTGCAGAGCTCCCTGGCTCATGTCATGACGCAGCTCCGCGGTGTAGGTGTCACCCAGGGCCACCCCGGCCACCCTGGAGAACACGGTGCCGTTCTGAATCTGACCAATGCGCTGCAGGTAGATCCGCCCCGGGGCCAGGCGACCGCGATCGAGAACCGCGAACAGATCGGCTTCGCTGCGCGGATCCTCGGCGGCCACCACAGCCATCTGGAAGGGCCCGTCGCTGTGGCCGCGCAGCAGACCGTTGGCGATGCCTTTGGCCGGTAGTTGGGTCTGGAACAGAACGACCCGGCCGTAGGCCGGAATCGTGATCTCATCACTGAGGCGACCATCAAGGCGGCCCCGCAGCATCTGCACCGCGGTGGCATCACCCGGGCCGGTGTTCCAGGGCCTGGGCCCCAGCGGTTTCACCCCCATCAGGTTGGTGGCGAGGTAAGGCGCTTCAAAGCTGTTGCGCACCGCTCCCTTGGAGAAACGGATATGCACCGGGCTGGAGCCAGGATTGACCAGGATCGTCGCCAGGGTCAGCTCGCCACGACGTCCACCACCGCGGTGGATGCGGCTGCGGTCCTGGGGGTAGTACTTGTGATGCACATGCAGCCCGAACTCACCGTTGAAGGTGTAGGTCGCATTGCTGAGCGGCTGATTGGTTTCAGCGGCGATGCCCCAGCCCGGAAGCGTGCTCACCAGGATGCCTTCCCCCAGCACCTCCTCCGGCTGATTGGAGTGGAGAACGGGCACCTGGTTGAACCGGCCCTGGAGAGGCCGGGCCGACTGGCCAGCCATCAGGGCCACATAGGCCTGGGCGGGTCGCCCCAAGGCCTGCAGCGCCAGACCACCCACCAGGAGCGGAAGGATCAACGGTCTCATCGGACCTATGGGACCAACTGCTCTCAACGTGAAGGTGTGGCGGATCGGGATGGTCTGCTCGTGGGAATGGCTTAAGCCTGAGGCATCGGCTGGCCGTGGCACGCGGGCCAGCAAGCCGGGCGCATCAGGCGCGGATGGATCTGGTCGTGCCTGATGCAGCGAACCGAAATGAGGCGCAGCTGACTCAGTTCGACCGCTAGAACTGCGGCTTGTCACCATTCTTCCATGTTTCCGCCATTCGTTGGCTGCACTGATGACAGTTCCTTCCAGCGTCTGCGGCGTCGCCACCAGGAGCGCAAGCTGCAGACGCTGAGCTTCTGGCGTGACGGTCTTGAGCGGCAGCTCGCGGCCATCAACGCCGCCATCAGCACGCTTGAGCGTCAGATGGGCGACTCAGGCGAATCCTGAGCTCAGCCAGGCCACGGTGCAGCAGCCGGTGCACCGTGGCCGCGCTGCTGTGCTCACGCTGGGCCACTGCCCGCAGACTCTCGCCCTGCAGCACCACCGCCTGGATCACACGCCGCTGACGCAGCTCCAGCGACTGCAGGCCTGCAAGCACGCCAGTCCCACACGACTCGCTCTCCTTCTCCGGGCAGGGCAGCTGCTCAAGCAGATCCTGCTGCAGCCAGAGTCGCTCCGGCCAGGGACTGTCCTCCTGCGTATGGCGCCACTGCAGGGAAGTCAGACCAAGGGCCTGACGGAGCTCCTCTGCAACCGGCGGCCGGCCCAGCTGTTGACGCAGCGTCGTCTCCAGCTTCAGCAGGGCCTGGCGCCGCTCCTGCACGCGCCGCGGTGGCCGCACCAGTGGCGCCGTGTCGCGCAGGTAGTGCAGGATCGCGCCGCGGATATGGCGCCGGGCATAGGCGCTGAACGGCACCGCCAGGCTGAGGTCGTACAGCTCGGCGGCGCGGATCAGGCCCATCAATCCCACCTGCTGCAGATCCTCCCGGCATTCGGCACTGCTGGCGGCGTAGTGAGCGGCGATCGGCCGCACCAGGGTCAGGTTCGCCTCCACCAGGTTGTTGCGGCGGCGCAGCCGTCGATCGGCCCGGCGTGGACGGGGTCGTGTCATCACAGACAACGTTCGGAACCTTTCCAGCCAATCCGCCTGTTTCCGAACTGTGCATCGGCGAAAGCACCGGTTGCGGTCCAGCGGCCCGGGACCCTTCAGGTCGCTGGCCTGGCTACGTGCTGCAGCAGGCTCAGCGGTCCATGGCTCTCCAGCCACCGCTGATCGGAGTCCTCGGTGATCAGCAGATAACCGGCGAAACCGAGGGCATTGACGCTGAAGCCGGCCCAGTGCTCCTGGAGGCGCTCCACGGTGAGAAACCACTCGCGGTCGAACAAGAGGTTGTAGGGATGGCGTGGCACAGGCTGCCGGTCTGGCTGGCTCAGCCCGAGCGCCTGTGCGTGCGCCAGGTAGAGCTGCTCCAGCTCTGCAGCAGCCCCGGGGGTACCAGTTGCAAAGCGGCGGGAGAGTCGATAGTTCCAGGGCCAGGCCCTGCCAGCACCCGCCAGTTCCGCCAGTGCCTGAGGAGCCAGCGGGCAGCTGCTGGCTCCCGCCGGCCTGGGCAGCAGCTGCAGATGGCGGTGCGGCTGGCTGGCTCCGGCGGCGGCGCAGCTGTTGAAGAACCACAGGCCTGAGGTCTGTGCCTCCACGGCGGCCAGAGCCTGCCAGTCGCTGCTCTCCAGCCAGCCGGCCTGCGGTTGCCAGCGTTGGGTGATCAGCAGCAGGTGGCCCCGCTGCACCGGGAACTTGTTGAGCAGCACCAGGTGGCTGTCGCCAAGGCGCTGCACTTCCAGCCGCTGATCCCAGGGCAGGAAGGGATTGGGCCTGGGGCCACCGCCATGCAGGTGCTTGGGGGTGCGTGAGCGCAGGCGACGCACCACAAACGGCGCCCAGCTGGCCTGCTCCACCAGCTCGGTGCGCAGCGGTACCAGCGCAGCGCAGGCCTCGGCGTCATCGCTGCGCTGCAGTGCCAGGGCGAGGAGGTCAGCGTCGCCGCTCATCCGCCGGCTCCTTGCCGCAGCCGCGCCAGGGACGCCCCGGGGTAATAGCGACCGAGGATTTCGTTGTAGCGGCGGCCGGCGTTGGCCAGGGCCTGGGCGCCCTCCTGGCTCATCGAGGCTCCAAGGCGGCCGTGGGCCTCCCAGCTGATCTGGCTGTTGGCCGCGTAGAGGCTTTCAACGATCCCGCCCTGATAGCTGAGGATCAGCCCGGCCGTCTCCGCCACGGCGCGGCGGCTGCGCTCGTTGCTGCTGGCGAGGCCGCGGTAGGCCTGCCAGCGCGTGCTGTCGCCCAGGTGCCAGTGCTGGCTGGCGGGGCGGGCCATATGGGCCAGGGCGTAGGACCGGGCTGCCACCGCCTGGGCCTTGAGGGCTTCGATGTTCCAGGAGCTGGGCATTTCCGCGCCCACCACCGAGGCCAGATACCGCTCGAGGGGCAGATGATTGACCACCAGCAGACCATCCTGACCCTGGATCAGGCGCAGGCGACCGGTGTAGGCCCGGCCGTCCAGCAGAACCGCCTGATCAGCATGCGTTTCGAACCAGACCTCCGCCGGCAGCGCATCGTCGGCGCTGAGGCTCAGGAGTTCCTGGGCAGCCCCGTGCCGCAGCACATTGCCGTCGCGGCGACGCAGCCACCAGCTACCGGTGGCGCTCAGATCCACCTGGCGGGCCTCACGGGCCAGGGCCACGCGGATCTCCAGCTGCAGGGGTGTTCCCCGCTCCGGCTCAGCCAGGGCCAGGCCGCCTCGATCGGCCCGCTCAGCCGCCACGCCCTGCAGATCGTCGCGGGCGCTGCTGCGGGGGGTGCTGTGGGCCGGCGGAGCCTCGAGCACCGCCTCAAGCAGCGGGCCGCTCAGGCTACGTGGATCCGGCATCAGTCCCTGGGCCATGAAACCGATCCCGAGGGCGCCGAGACCCAGCGGCGCCCCCAGCAGCAGGGTCTGCAGCCGCCCAGACCGGCGGACCTCGTTCAGACGCCGCAGGAACGCTGCCAACCGTCCGGGTCGTGGCCAGGGCCACCTGCGTGGATCAGACCATCCCATAGGAGATGACCGCTGCCGGTGAGGCGCACATGACCAGCCCGGTCCTGTTCGCACAGCATTCCACCACGGCGGCTGGAGCACTGCCAGCCGATCACGGCACCGCGGCCGATCTGCTGCATCCACCAGGGTGCCACCAGGGCGTGGGCTGAACCGGTGACCGGATCCTCAGCGATGCCCAGGCCCGGTGCGAAGAAGCGCAGTTGGTAGTCGCAGGGTTGCCCTTGCCAGCTCGGCGTCTCGGCACCGGCAGCCTGCATCAGCACCAGTCCCTGACGGTCCTGGCCCTGCAGCTGCGCGGCCGGGTCGGGCAGCTGCGCCAACGCCAGCGTCGCCGGCAGCAGCCCGACGCGATAGCCCAGCGCCGACCCCCAGTAGCCCAGCAGCGGGGTGCCGCAGAGCGACTTCAGATACGGCGGCGGCTCCAGCGGCTGGAGACCGCCGCTCGGCAACACCAGGCTGGCGGCCCCGGGCCAGCGCTGCTGCAGCTGCACAGCCAGTGGTCCGCTGCGGCTGGCCAGCATCAGTCGCTGCTCCGGCTCCAGCAGCTGCCAGTGGCCCAGGGCCAGCGTGGCGGCCAGCGTGGCGTGACCACAGAGCGGCACTTCACAGCTGGGGGTGAACCAGCGCAGGGCCCAGTCGCCGCTGTCTGCGCGCCAGAGGAAGGCGGTTTCCGACTGGCGGAAGCTGGCGGCCAGGGCCTGCATCCAGTCGGCCTGAGCAGGCTCCCGCAGCAGGACCACCGCGGCGCCGTTGCCCTGGAGTGGCCCTGCGGCGAAGGCTTCCACCAGCACGGCGCGATGGGACTGGTGAGCAGCTGCAGCGGTGACGGCGCGGTTCACGTTGGCTGAGTCAGAGTTGCAGGGCCGGGCTCTCGGCGCGCAGGTCCCGCTCCATCAGTCGGCGTACCGCCTGAGCCGGGCTGCTGGCACCGGCCATCAGGGCCCCCACCTCGTTGCAGATCGGCAGATGCCACTGGTTGGCTGCCGCCAGCCGCAGCACCGCATCAGCGGTACCGGCCCCCTCCACGGTGGCCCCTACGGCAGCCAGCGCTTCAGGGCGGCTGAGGCCCTCGGCCAGGGCCAGTCCGAAGCGGTAATTGCGGCTGAGCGGGCTACAGGCGGTCGCCAACAGATCCCCCAGCCCCGCCAGGCCGTAGAGGCTGGCGGGGCTGCCACCCAAGCCCTGGATCACCGTGCCCATCTCCACCAGGGCGCGACAGAGCAGCGAGGCCTTGGCATTGGCGCCCAGCCGCAGGCCATCGCAGATGCCGGCGGCAATCGCCATCACGTTCTTGAGCGCCCCGGCCACTTCCGTGCCGACCGGATCGCCGTTGGTGTACAGCCGCAGCCGATCGCTGCTGAGACTGTGCTGCAGATGCCGCGCCAGCTCCGCGTCATCACCGGCGAGGACACTGGCGGCCGGCAGACCCGCCGCCAGCTCTGCAGCCAGATTGGGGCCACTCAGCACCAGCACCGGCAGATCCGGGCGCTCGGCACGCCAGAGCTGGCTGGGGGTGTAGAGGGTTTCAAGGTCGATGCCCTTGCTGCAGCTCACCAAGGGCAGCTGTGCCGGCCACCGCTGCGCCAGCTGCGGGGCCAGGGTGCGCACGCCGGCCATCGCAATGGCCACCAGGGCCACATCGGCGTTCTGCAGCACCGCCGCCGGATCACCGCCCTGGCGGCGGCTCCAGCCCTGAATCTGATGCCCTTGATGGGCGAGCAGAGCGGCCAGGGTGTCGCCCCAGGCGCCGAGACCGAGGACAGCGATGCGCAGGCTCATCGCGCCATCATGCGCCAACGGCAGCGTGGGCCTGCAACAGCTCGAGCGGGATCAGCTCAAGGGTGCTCTCTTCGCAGGCCTCCAGCCGCACTGGCGGTGCCATGCCGTCCTCGTAGGCCTCCAGCCAGCGGCCGGCGCAGACGCACCAGTGATCGCCGGCTCGCAGGCCCGGGAAGCCGTAGTGCGGCGCAGGCGTGGAGAGGTCATTGCCCTGGGCCCGTGTGTAGGCGAGGAAGCGCTCATCCACCACGCAGCAGACGGTATGGCGGCCGAGGTCGGCGCCATCGGTGCGGCAGCTGCCGTCGCGGTACCAGCCGGTCATCGGTTCGCAGCTGCAGAGCTGCAGCGGTTCGCCCAGCACGTTGCGGGGAGTGTCGGCAGCGGTGGCCTGGGTCACAACGGCAAAGGACCGAACAGCGCCGGCAGTCTGGCGAAGCTCTGGGACAAAAAACCGCCAGGAGGTTGACGGATTCGGGGGGGCAGGCGTTAAAGGTCTTTCAGCAGACCCCCCGATTAGATGAGCTGGGACTTCACCGAGGACGCCGCCTTCATGGCCCTCTGCGATGCCTTCAAGGAGAGCGGCGAGAGCTCGGCAATGGAGTTCCTGGCCAATGGCGAGGGTGCGTTCCATTTCCAGGAGCTCACCCAGAACGCGGCCGGCGAGGGGGTTGACCTCTCCGAGAACGAGGATCTCGAGGACTTCCAGCAGGAGGTGATCGAGACCCTGGAAGACATGTGCAGCTGAGCGCTCAGCTGCCGTAGAAGAAGGCGATCTCCTTGTCCTTGAGACCCTCCCAACCCGCTGCCTGGAGACGCGCGTCGAGGGTCTGCTGATCGAAGTGCTTGGCGCCGGTCTTGACGATCCTGTTGCGCATCGACTTCTTGACGCCGCTGCGGGCGCGCTTGCTTTCAAGCTCCATCACCTCGTTGTAGAGGTCGAGCATTGCGGCAGGGATCGGCGTGCCGTCCAGATCGACTCCAGCAGCAATGGCGTCATCGACGCCGCCGGGACCGGCAATGGCCATGGCAATGGGAAGGAAGTGGCGAGCCGGAGCCTAGAAGCCCCAGAGCCGTCGCCGACGATACCGGCCACGGCGTTGGGGCTGGGCTGGGCTCAGGCCGAAAAGTAGCGAGCCTGGCTGTGCAGGGCCACCAGGGCCGTGGTGCTCTGCTCCGGTTCCAGCTGATCGCTCTCGTCCATCGACAGACCGATCCGCTCAGCACCGAGCCAGACCAGCTGTTGGCGGGAATCGGCCACGTTCGGACAGGCGGGGTAGCCGAAGGAATAGCGGCTGCCGCGGTAGCGCTGGGCAAGCACATCGCGCAGGGCCATGTCGGCCGGATCGGCGAAGCCGAGCTCAGCGCGGATGCGGGCGTGGGTCCATTCAGCCAGGGCCTCGGCCATCTGCACGCTCAGGCCATGGAAATACAGATAGTCGCTGTATTGGTCGGCCTGGAACAGCTCCTGAGCAAAGCGTGTGGCCCGCTCGCCCATGGTGACGGCCTGCATCGGCAGGACATCGCTCGGGCGGGAGCCGGCCTCACCGCTGGATCGGGCTGATGCTGTGCCATCGCCTGGGGCGAGGTCGCGGTAGAAGTCGGCGATGCAGTAGCGGTTGCCGGCGCGTTGGCGGGGCAGATCAAAACGCCCCAGCAGCCGCTGCGCTGAACTCGCTGCGGCTCCGCTCGGCAGCGCGCTCGGATCAAAGACCACGACAGCATTGCCCTCCCGGCCGCAGGGGAAGTAGCCATAGGCCACGCGCGGGGTGAGCAGCTGCTCCTGCAGGCAGCGCTCCAACCAGTGCTGCAGCACCGGCTCGGCCTTCTCGGCCAGCATCGCCTCGTAAGCCTCGCGTGACTGGCCCTGGGCCTTGCGCAGCTGCCACTGGCCGGCGAACAGGGCACTGCGATCAAGGTAGGCGACCACCTCCTGCAGAGGGATGTCGACTTCCGTGAGTACACGGCTGCCCCAGAACGGAGGCGTCAGCGCTGGTTCCTCGGGAACGGCAGCAGAGCGGTGATCGCTGAGGTGGTTCAGCCTGGCGTTGCCGGCAGCGGCGGTCGCGCTGGCCATGGCATCGGTGTTCGCGTCGCCGACGGTGGCCCCAGCAGCCGTTTCGGCTTCTGCTGCATCTGCTTCGCCAGCAGCCTCGTTCCCTGGGGCGCGATCAAGTCCGAGGCCTTCGGGAGCACCGGCCAGGAAGCCACCCCGGTTATCCCATTGACCAGCATCACGGGCGGCGACGTAGGCGTCCATGAAGCGGAGGTCGGCGAAGGCATCGCGGCCGTAGATCACCAGGCCGCGATAGACATCACGGCAATCCTTGTTGACAAAGCGCGGCGTCAGGGCGGCGCCGCCGAGGATCACCGGCACGTCGATACCGGCTGCATTGAAAGCCTCGAGGTTGTCCTTCATGAAGGCCGTGGATTTCACCAGCAGGCCGCTCATGGCGATGCAGTCGGCGTTGTGTTGCTGCTGGGCCTCGATGATCGCCTCCACCGGCTGCTTGATGCCGAGATTGATCACCTCGTAGCCGTTGTTGGTGAGGATGATGTCGACCAGGTTCTTGCCGATGTCGTGCACATCGCCCTTGACCGTCGCAATCAGGAACCTGGCCTTGGCCGCCCGCTTGCCGCTGCCGTCTTCGCCCTCCACCTTGTCCATCAGCGGTTCGAGGAAGGCCACAGCCGCTTTCATCGTTTCAGCGCTCTGAAGCACAAAGGGCAGCTGCATCTGGCCGGAGCCGAACAGCTCGCCCACCACCTTCATGCCATCGAGCAGGAAGGTGTTGATGATCTCCAGCGGTTTGTAGGTTGCGAGGGCGATCTTGAGGGCATCCTCAAGGCCGATGCGCTCGCCATCGATGATGTGCTGCCTGAGACGCTCCTCGATCGGCAGATCACTGAGCTGCGGGCCTGAAGCGCGGGCTTCCTTGGCGCTGACGCCCTCGAACAGTTGGGTGAGTTCGGTGAGCGGGTCGTAGCTGCAGACAGCACCCGTGGCGGCGGCCTCGGTGGCACGCGTGGCGGGGTTGATGCCCTCGAAGCGGCGGCGGTCGCCGATCAGATCGCGGCACACCTGTTGGTGCTCCTCGCTGATCCTGGCCAGGGGCAGGATCTTGGCCGGGCTCACGATCGCCGCATCCATGCCCGCCTGGCAGCAGTCGTGCAGGAACACGGAATTGAGCACGATCCGCGCCGCCGGCGACAGGCCGAAGCTGACGTTGCTCACCCCGAGCACGATGTGCACGCCGGGTAGACGTTCGCGGATCATCCGGA
>JBEBCC010000011.1:0-6374 GCA_041158125.1 Cyanobacteriota bacterium | reverse complement strand
TGGTGGTCGTGGGTGGAACCCCACCTGGCGGGGGATCTGGTGATCGGGGTCAGCCCCACCGATGCCTTTCACGTGCTTTGAGCGTGACGGAAACCTCCCCCTGCATGGCGCCGGCGGGCGTCCACCGTGATTCGCTCAACTCTGAGGCGGAGTTTCGGCAGGAATTCATCTACTTCATCATCGTGGATCGCTTCCACGACGGCACCGCCGATGAAGAGGAACGCAGCGGCACCTGGGACCGCGGCGCCCGGGCGGGGCTGCTGGACAAAACCTGGACGCAGTGGGGCAAATACTGGGGCGGCAACCTGCAGGGGGTGATCGATCGCATCGATTACCTGCAACAGTTGGGCGTCACCGCGGTGTGGCTGTCGCCCCTGTTTGAACAGGTGGATGATATGCAGTTCGACCGTGCACCGATGCACGGCTACTGGACCAAGGATTTCAAGCGCATCAACCCCCGATTTCTGCGCCAAGGAGATTCCCCCAGCCTCCACCAATCAGCCACCTTGAAGGAGCTGGTGGAGGCCCTGCACGGGGCCGGCATCAAACTGATTCTCGATGTGGTCTGCAACCACAGCTCGCCGGACATCAACGGCAGCAAAGGGGTGGTCTACGACGATGGGGTGCTGCTGGCCGACTTCAACAACGACCACAACAACTTCTACCACCACAACCCCGAGATCACCGACTGGAACGATGAATATCAGCTGATCAACCACGAAATGTGTGGCTTAGCCACATTCAACGAACGCAACATTGCGTTTCGCAATTACATCAAATCAGCCATCAAAAGTTGGCTCGATGTAGGCGTGGATGCCTTGAGGGTGGACACCCTCAAACACATGCCGATCTGGTTCTGGCAGGAATTCTGCACGGACATCAAGCGCCACAAACCGGACACGTTTCTGTTTGGCGAATACGGCTTCAGCAAGCCCTGGGAGGAGCGCTCCGTTCGTTACGCCAACGATTCCGGAATGTCGATTCTGGATTTCGGCCTCTGCGATGGCATTCGCTTTGCCCTCTCCGGCCGGGAGCCGGGGGGGTTCAACCTGGTGGAACAGGTGCTCAGCTACGACCATGTGTACCGGCGTGCCAACGAACTGGTGACGTTCATTGACAACCACGACATGCCACGGTTTCTGTCGATCGTGGCCGACGCGCGCAAGCTGCCCCTGGCCCTGGTGCTGCTGATGACGCTGCGGGGGGTGCCATGCCTCTTCTATGGCACGGAGCAGGGCCTCCACGACGACACCAACGGCGGTGAAGACCCCTACAACCGGCCGATGATGGAGAGCTGGGATCAAGGGGGGGCGCTCTACCGCCTGCTGGCGCAGCTGGCCGCGCTGCGGCGCCGCAACCGGGCGCTCACCATGGGAAGCCATCAGCAGCGCTATGTGAGCAACGACCTCTACGCCTACAGCCGCCACTACCGCGATTCCGCCGTGCTGGTGGCGGTGAACCAGGGGCCCGCCACAGCCCTGACCCTGCACCACTGCGGGCTGCCCGACGGCACGTACCGCTGCCTGCTGAGCGATCGGCCCGTGCAGGTGGAGCAGGGCAGCATTGAAAGCCTCTGGCTGGACAGCCAGGCTGCGCTGGTGCTGGAGCACACGGGCAGGCCGGTGAGCGGGGATCTGGTGGGGGTGTTCCAGCTAAACGGCTACCACTGCCAACCCGGCGAGCGGCTGGCCATCACCGGCTCCTGTGCGGAGCTGGGCCACTGGGATGGTGAGCTCAGCTATGGCATGGAGTACGTGAACAGCAACACCTGGATCGCGGAGGTGCCGCTGGACCGCAGCAGCGGCAGCACCATGCACTACAAGTTCATGGTGTGTCGAGACGGTGCTGAGCCGGTGATGGAGAACATCCTGGGGCGCCAGGCGGTGCTTCCCAGCCAGGGGCGTCTCAAATTTGATTGCACCTGGAACGACGATTGAAACGACCCAGCTTCCAACTCACGGTCGCCAATCAAATCACGTTGGCCTTCTGGGCCGTGTACGTGCCGGCACTGCTGCTGATCACAGCACTCACCAGCTCGGCCACCGAACGCTGGTTGATCAACAGCAAGCTCAATGAGCTGAGGGTTGAGGCGCTGCTGATCAAAAAATACGTGGATTCCTGGCAACAGGAAAGCAGCAGTCAGTTGCGCTTTTTCAAAGCGCTCGACAGGGTGGCCAGGCTGAGCCCGGCACAGCAGAACGAGCTGTTGAAGTCCCTTGTTGGTGGTGACAAGAATCGATCAATCACCATTGCAAACCGCAAGGGGGAAGTGCTGGCCGGCAGCAGAACGGACATCGGTCGCCGCAACAGCCCCAACAAGATGAGTGAGCGATCTCGGTTGATCGCCAATGAGTTTTCGTGCCTCCAGGCCAACACCCAAACGCAAGCCACCACACCCCTCTCCTGCTCGGACACTGAACTCACACTGCGAAGGAAGTTTGACAACACGGAGCGATTAACAACGGCGTTGGCGCTCGGACCGAGCGGCCCAGGCGCCCCCCGGGAGACCGACCGATTCATTTATTCCTCCATCAATCTGAGTCACTTTTTCAGCGACTCACAACTGGCCACGATTGAATACCAAATCTCACTGGGAACCGTGACGGGGAAGGGCTTGCTGAATCAGCCCAGCAACCAACAGCTGCCCAGTTTTATTTTGACCAATAACATCAGCACTCCGCTGTTGGCCTTCAATGGCGCCGGCAAGCTCCTGCCCAGCAACGCCATCAACCCCGATTCACCAAACTGGACCACCATCCAACAGTCGATCAGCGCAGAGTGCCGGAGCCGACTCTCCCGTGGAGTCAACTGCCAAACCAAGGTTCAATTCCACGGCGAGCGCTACATCGTCAACGTACGGTCCAGCGAAACCGGCCTTGGCGTGATCACGACCCTTCCGCTCAGGCAGGTGAGTGCCGAAGCCGAGCTGTCGAGCCGAAAGGTGCTGCTGCTCGGCTTCGGCCTGATGCTCCTCGGCACGCTGGGGATGCGACGGCTGGCCCAGCAACTCTCGGCCCCCATCGTGGAAGCAAGCGCCACCATCAAAGACCTGAGTGCCGGGACCTTCAACATTCAGCTCCAACGCAAACCCCTCGGTGAGCTGCGCACCCTCTACGACAACCTGCGCATCACCGCCCAGCGTCTGCAGCAGCTGCTGCTGAAGGAGCAACAGGCAGCCGTTTCCCTGCGGGAAATCGAAACGGCCAAAGCGATCCAGAGCAATTTTCTGCCCCTCAGCGTTGACGTGGCCAACAGGGCCGATGTAGCGGCCCTGTGTGAACCCGCCCTGAGCGTTGGGGCCGATTGGTATGACGTGATTCCAGTGGAATCGGGCACGGTCTTCGTGCTGGCGGATGTGTGCGACAAGGGCGTGGGCTCCGCCCTGTTCATGAGTGTGTTCCGCAGCCTGATTCGGTTCTTCGTGCAGCAGGTGTTCATCGACCAACCCGTCGAATCCTCAGGCGACCAGGAACGGCTGCAGCAGGTGCTCAGCAAGGTGAACAGCTACATGGCCGAAAACCATGGGGAGTCCTCGATGTTTGCCACCATCTTCCTGGCCCTGCACCGGCCGCTGGAGCAGCAATTGGTGGTGGTGAATGGAGGCCATGAAGCCACCCTGCTGGTGGCGGGAGGCCATGGGTCCATCCAGCAGTTGAACGCCTCAGGCCCCGCCGTCGGCATCTTCGATGGCGCTCAATACAGCAGCTATGCCTGCGCATGCCCCCCCGGAAGCTGGATGCTGATGTACAGCGATGGCCTACCGGATGCCAGCAATGAGGATGGCGAGCGCTTCGGCCATGAACGCAGTGAACGCTGCTTCCTCAACGCCATCGGGGTCGGTCAAGCCAGCAGCGCACCATCTGCCCAGAGCACACCAACGGCCCAGTCTGTGTTGCAAGAGATCCGTGGCAGCGTCTCCCGCTTCTGCGGCGATGCCGCGGCATTCGACGACCTCACGATGATGGTGGTGCATTGCCAAGGTGGTGCCTTGCCAGGGTGACGCCGTGGCCATGGCCCCTTAACTTCGGGGCAGATCATCGCGATCCCCATGGCACCGCTCCAGCGACCCTTCAGGCTGCAGCTCAAACGGCCGAGGCCTGGTGCAGTGCTGGTGGGACTGCTGATGGCGGCGCTGAGCGCCCTGGTGCTGTTCCTGGTGGTGCCCAGCCCTGCCAGGGCACAGTTCTTTGAGGTGCGCACCTACCCCCAATCGACCACGCTGCAGCGGGGTACGCGCGAGCGCATCGTCTACAACTTCCCGAACAGCGGCGTGAAGATCACCATGCCGCGGTTCCTGCGCAATCCGCGCAGCTTCAAAACCGCCGGTGGCGACGTGCTGGTGATGCTGCGCACCCCGGAGGACACCTGCGGGCTCTACCAGATCAGTGAAACGATTGCACCCGTGGATGTGGGTCCGCCGCCCCATTTCCACTACGACACGGCCGAATGGTTCTTCCCCACGGAAGAGTCCACCTTCCGCATCTACGGCACCCAGGAAGCCAAGCCCCTGACCCCAGGCCTGCTGCCGGGGGTGAACGCGCCGGTGCCCAAGATGGGTTCGGTGACCATCGGCAAGGGTGAAGTCGTCTACTCCCCCAAGGGCACCGTTCATTTCTGGCACAACGAAAGTGCCAGCAAGCAGGACATCCGTGGCTTCTACAACGTGTGGACCCCGGCCAATGGGGTCAACGACTGGTTCTCCGGCGTGAACAACGTCAACGGCTCGACTGCCCAGCTGCCCCTGCCCGGTCCCCAGGCCACCACCCTCCAAACAGCCCTTTGGGGGGTCCCCCATGACCCCACCGGTGGATTCGTGGGCCGCAGCGACTACCGCAACATCCGCGGTCCAGTGGCCAGCGATGGCAACCACCTTGCCGAATTGCAAGACCTGTTTGACCGTGGCGAAGCCTGCTATCCCCGCGATGGCCTGGGCAAAGGGGGGCTGCAGGCGGGGGTGAAGGGTTAAGGCCCCTCAACGCCCCATGAGAGAACCAGCGAACCCTGGCTGGGCAGCATGGCGGACCCATCGGTAGACCTGTTCGGTGCGGTGGCGGCGGCCTACGCCCAACACCGCCCCACCTACCCAGCGGCCTGGTTTGGCCGTTTCGCTGCGCGCTGCGGGCACCGCCGCAGGGTCTGGGACTGTGGCTGCGGCAACGGGCAAGCCTCGCTGGCCTTGGCTGAGGTGTTCGACGAGGTGGTCGCCACCGACGCCAGCCCCAACCAGATCGAGGAGGCCATCGCGCACCCCCGCATCCGGTACAGCTGTGCCCCAGCCAGCGCCAGCGGCCTGCCCGCCGGCAGCGTCGACGCGGTGCTCGTGGCCCAGGCGGTGCATTGGTTTGCCGGGGAAGCCTTTAATGCGGAGGTGCTGCGGGTGGCGCGGCCCGGGGCCGTGCTGGCCTGGATCGGCTACCTGACGCCCCAGCTGCCCGACCCTGAGCTGCAAGAGCGGTTTGATCGGTTTTACGGCGACACGCTCCAACCCTGGTGGGCACCGGAGCGGGACTGGGTGGATCGCCGCTATGCGGGGCTGCCATTCCCGGGGCAGGAGTGGCCATTCCCCGACGACCTGCAGATCGAGCGCCACTGGAGCCTCGAGGCGTTCCTGAACTACCTGGCCACCTGGTCGGCGGTGGAAAGCGCCCAGCGCCACGGCGAGCACGTTTTGGCGGGGCTCGAACAGGAGCTGATCAGCCAGTGGCCAGAGCAGGGGCAACGGCCCCTGCTGATCCGGTGGCCCTTGATGGGCCGCTGGGGGCCGATCCATCCCGAAACCTGAAAGCCCGGGAGCGACAGCACGATCAGACGTGCTGCGCCAGCCGAAGCCGGCTTGAAACGGTCAGCGACGCCCCTGCGCTTGTAACAGTCGCCCCGCGATGCTTGTGGTGCAGCTGACAGCTGACCGCCTTTCAAGGAAGACTGCGGATAACGCATCAACGCAGCGCCGGCATGGATCCCAGCATTCAGAACGACGCCCCGAACCTTGGCCCCGAGGCGGCCGCACCCGGCGAGCGGGTGAAGATCCTGGTGGCGGACGACGAGGCCAACATTCGCCGGGTGCTGGAAACCCGCCTGGCCATGCAGGGCCACGCGGTGAAGGTGGCGGAGAACGGCGCCGAGGCCCTGGAGCTGTTCCGCGGCTTTGAGCCCGATGTGGTGGTGCTCGACGTGATGATGCCTGAGCTGGATGGCTTCGCCGTGGTGGAGCGGATCCGGGCCCAGTCGGAGGTGCCGATCATCCTGCTCACCGCCCTGGGGGATGTGGCCGACCGCATCACCGGCCTGCAGCTGGGTGCCGACGACTACATGGTGAAGCCCTTCAGCCCCAAGGAGCTGGAGGCCCGCATCCGCTGCGTGCTGCGCCGCTCCGG
>JBEBCC010000010.1:0-3372 GCA_041158125.1 Cyanobacteriota bacterium | reverse complement strand
TGGTGCCCGGCGTGTCCCGCTCCGGCAGCACCCTCACTGCGGCCCTGCTGGATGGCTGGAACCGCGCCGATGCGGCCCGCTTTTCGTTTTTGCTGGGCATCCCGGCCATCACCATCGCCGGTCTGGTGGAGTTGAAGGACGCCTTCGAGCAGCCATTGGCCGGCGGTGCGCTGCCCCTGCTGGTGGGGATTGCCAGCTCGGCCCTGGTGTCGTGGCTGGCGATCGCCTGGTTGCTGCGCTTCCTGCAGCAGCACAGCACCTGGTGGTTTGTGGGCTACCGGCTGTTTTTCGGGATGGGTTTGATCCTCTCGGCCGGCCGCCTGGCGGGCTGAACAGCAGACTGAAGCCAGCAGCTCTGGCGGTGCAACGCCCGTGTGGAACGAACCCTCGGCCGGTGTGGCCCTGGTGGATGGCGAGCAGCAGCGGCTGCCGCAGCCGGCGGTGGTGGAGCGGGTGGAGCCCGATTCGATCGGGGACGAGCTGGGGTTTCAGCCGGGGGATCGGCTGCTGAGCGTGAACGGGGTGCGGCCCCGCGATTTGATCGACCTGCAGTTTCTGGTGAGCACAGAGGAGCTCACCCTGGAGGTGGAGGATCCCGACGGCACCGTGCATCGGGTGGAGCTGGAGAAGGAGGCCGATGAGGGGCTCGGGCTTGCCTTCACCGAGGCCCTGTTTGACGGCCTTCGGCAGTGCAACAACCACTGCCCCTTCTGCTTCATCGACCAACAGCCCCCCGGCCATCGCCGCAGCCTGTATTTCAAAGACGACGACTACCGCCTCAGCTTTCTGTATGGGTCGTACTTAACCCTCACCAACCTCACCGATGCCGATTGGAGCCGCATCGAGGAGCAGCGGCTCTCGCCATTGTTTGTGTCGGTGCACGCCACCGATCCAGAGCTGCGCAGCCGGTTGTTGGTGAACCCCCGGGCGGGGCTGCTGCTGGAGCAGCTGGCCTGGTTTCAGCAGCGGCAGCTGCAGATTCATGCCCAGGTGGTGGTGTGCCCTGGTTTGAACGACGGCCCCGCCCTGGAGCGCACGCTGCGCGATCTGGCGAGCTTCGCCGCCGGGGATTGGCCGGCGGTGCTCTCCGCGGCGGTGGTGCCCGTGGGGCTCACCCGCTACCGGCCCGCCGATGACGGCCTCAAGCCGGTGGATCCGGCCTGCGCACGCCGCGTGATCGCCCAGGTGGAGCCCCTGCAGCAGCGCTTCAGTGCCGAGCTGGGCAGCCGCTTCGCCTGGCTATCGGATGAGTGGTACCTGATGGCGGGTCTGCCCCTGCCGCCCCGGGCCAGTTATGAGGACCTGCCCCAGGAGGGCAATGGGGTGGGCAGCATCCGCGCCTTTCTCGAGGCCATGGACGTGGCCACGGCCCAGCTGCCCAAGGCGCTGGAGCGGCCGCGGCGGCTGAGCTGGGTGGTGGGAAAGCTGGTGGCGGAGGCCCTGCGGCCGGCGGTGGATCGGCTCAATGGGGTGCAGGGCCTGGAGCTGCTGTTGCATGGCTTGCCCAGCCCCTACTGGGGGCAGGACCAGGTCGTAACGGGCCTTCTCACCGGCTCGGATCTCTTGGAGGGCCTGGCGGGGTGTGATCTGGGCGACGAACTGCTGCTGCCTGCGGTAATGCTGCGGCAGGGGGAACCGCTGTTTCTCGATGACCAACGGCTGGAATCGGTTGCGGCGCAGCTGCCGGTGCCCCTGAGGCTGGTGCAGGGGGCAGATGAGATCGTGGCTGCCTGCCTGGGGATCGAGGCGCTGACTGTTTAGGGTTGTGAAAATCGTTTGATCAACGTTTTTCAGTGCCCCGTCCGCACCAGTCCAGGTTGATAGCTGCGGGTGCAGCGGCCCTGGCCTGCCTCCAGGGCGGCGCGTTGGCTCAGGTGAATTCCCTGGATCCGCTCCCCAAGCCTTTGCCGCAGGCCACCGAAGTGAAGGGGCAGCGGCCGAAATCCAACCCCACCGTGCTGCCACCGGCCGCGATCAAGCTCGAGCCGGATTTGCAGCGGCTTCCGGCTCCGGCCAACTTGGCGCTTCCGATCAAGCCTGAGCAGGTGCGCGTCACCCAATTGCGCCCCCTGTCGTTGAAGGAGGCGGAGAACCTCGCGGAGGTGAACAACCCTGAGCTCAAGGCCATCGCCAGCCAGGTGGATCAAGCCCAGAGCAACCTGCGGGTGCAACTGGCCCAGTGGTACCCCACCCTCTCGCTCACCGCCAACGGTTTCCCCAATTACACCGGCGGCCAGCAGATGGCCAATGATGCCAACCCCAACACCGCGGCATCGGGGAATCAGCTCAGCATCACCAACCGCTGGGCGATGACCTCTTCGCTCACAGCCCAGTGGAATGTGATTAACCCCCGGAGGGTGCCGGAGGTGTCTGCAGCCCGTGATCAATTTGAGAAGGCGAAAAACCAATACCTGATCGGGTTGCGCGAAGTGCGGCTTCAAACTGCAGAGGCCTATTTCAATCTGCTTCGTAGGGATGAGCAGGTGCGGGTGAGTCAGCAGGCCGTGTCGGCGTCGCTGATCAGCCTGCAAAACGCCAAGGCCCGTTATCAGGCCGGCGTGGCCACCAAGCTTGAGGTGCTCCAAGCGGAAACCCAGCTCGGGCGAGACCGATACGGGCTGGACTTCAACCTCCAGGAGCAGTCCTCAAGGCGCCGTGACCTGGCCCGGATCCTGAATCTGCCGCAAAATGTCACGCCCACGGCGAAGGAGCCGCTTCGCGTTGTCGGCATGTGGCAGCCGAGTCTCTCGGAGAGCATCGTTGCGGCCTACACCTTTCGTGAGGAGCTCGACAATCTCATTTTGGATATCTCCGCTTCCAATAGCCAGGCCAATAGTGCTCTTGGGAGTGTGCAACCTTTCATGAGTTTGGTCAACTCACTGCTGGCCACCCGTTACACAGGCATCGAGCAGATTATCGTTGATTTGCCGGGCACCTATGGCTATGCCGTCGAGAATTCCGTGGGGCTAAATTTTAGTTGGAATCTGTTTGATGGAGGCGCTGCACGTGCTCAGTATCGTCAATACAAGCAAAAGGCTAAGGAGAATGAGTACCGTTTCTCCAATGAACGCAACCGGCTCAGATATGAGGTTGAAAAGACGTATTATGATCTGATCAACGCAAACCGCGACATACTCACTCAATCCAAAACTGTTTTCTCCGCACGCGAATCGCTGCGGCTCGCGCGACTGCGCTTCTCCGCTGGAGTTTCCACCCAGTTGGAGGTCCAGCAGACCCAGCGGGATTACACCCTAGCCGAGCAGCAGTGGGCCGGGGCCATCGCCGACTACAACATCAGCCTGTTTCGCCTGCGCCGTTTCACCGGATTGGATTCGATCGTCGAATGCCGCTCGGCCCCCTTGCCTGCGGTGA
>JBEBCC010000009.1:0-11132 GCA_041158125.1 Cyanobacteriota bacterium | reverse complement strand
TATGAGCAGGCCTTCCGGCGCGCCTGCGCCAGGCGGCCAGCTAGCCAACCGATCGCCCGGGATAGACGCCTGCCGTGCTGACGCCAGCGCAGCAGGGCTGCGGAATCCGCAGACAACGGGGCAGCACCACCCCACTGGCGTTGCCAATGATGGTCCACGCGCTGCAGAGCTTCCTGCCAACGCCGCTGCAGCGCCTGCTCCGAGCAGGTACTGAGCAATGGCTCCAGGGCCCCAGCGGTCGCTTGCCAACGCTCTGGCCGCGCCACCGCCGCCTCGATCCGCTCCAGATCAGCCTCCAGGCTGCCGCAGCCGATCTGATGGCCGAGATGGCCGGGATCAAGCAGGTCGGCCAGGGCGTGGTTCAGGCTGCTGAACACCACGCAGCCGCAGGCGAGCGCCTCGATCGGCGGCAGCCCGAAGCCCTCGCTGACGCCGCGGCCACGCCAGTAGTCGGCCGAGTCGTAGAGCACCACCGTGGCGCTGTTGAACAGCTCCACCAGATCGTCGACCCAGCCGCTCTGCACCTCCACCCGCAGACCCCGGGCCCGCAGCGCCGGCACCAGCTGCTGGAGCACATAGGCGCTGCTCTTGCGCTCCTGCACCAGCACATCGATCGGGCGACGGGCGGGCAACGCGGCAGCCGTGGCACTGCCAGGTCTGGCGCCCCGTTCCAGCCACTGCGGCTCGAGGGCGTTGGGCACCAGAAACAAGGGGTTGCGGGGAGCCCGGTCACCCCAATAGCCGAGTGTGTTACGACTCACGGCCAGCACCGGCACCCCCGGCGGCAGCGCAAAGCCATAACCGCTGCTGTGGGCGTGATAAGCCGTGGGCCGGCCCCGCAGACGGCGCAGCAGCCAGGGCACATCAAAGCCCCAGCTCACGATCCAGAGCGGCGCTTCCGGGGCCGCAGCCTGCTGCAGCGGCTCAGCCCGCAGCAGATCATCGAGGTAGGGATGATCACTCTGGCGCTGGCGGTAGGTGACCACCTGCACCGGCACAATCGCGCTCAACAGCCGCGCCGTCTGCAGCTCCACCAGCAGGCCGCCGCAGCGGAACCGGCCGGTGGTGCCGGGCACAAGAAAGCGGACGCTGCGCAAGGACTTGCGATCGGCTGCGCCGACTCTGACTCAGGCGGCGACCGCCTCGGTGCTGCCGGCCCGCTGACGGCGGGTGAGGAAGCCGAACAGCACCTTGCCGATGGCCGCGATCAGGTTGCCCTCCAGCTCCTGGAACATCTTCATGTTCAGGTGAAAAGCGTGGTTGGCCTCCTCAACAATGCGATCGGCCATCGCCTGATCGATCGGCAGGGTGTCGAGAGTGATGCGGTAATTGGCCTTGAACCCCTTCTCATCGGGGATGGCATCGAACTCGTAAAAGCGCAGGCCATCATGCTCACCCAGATTCATCGCCTTCTGGGCGATGTTCTTGAGAATCTGGCCGCCGGAAAGATCACCGATGTAACGGGTGTAGTGATGACCCACGAGCAGCTCAGGAGCCTCCTGGGCCACTGTGTGAATGCGCGCCACATACTCCTGAGCCGCCGGTGTCGCCTTGACACTGCTGCGCCAGTTGTCGCCGAAGTAGTAGGCCAGATCCTGCTCCAGGGTTTCGCGACGGTTGAGCTCGGGGAACCCCACGGGACCCACGACCGGATGCCCCTCAGCCCGCAGACGACCGATCTCCTCCTCCATGGCCGAGTACACGAAGAAGAGATCGGCCACGAGGGTGCGGTAGCTGGCCTTGTCGACCACACCCTTGAGGAAGCAGCTCACAAAGCCGGTGTTCTCCGCCATGGTGTGGGACTTCTTGGTCCCTTCACGCAGCTGGGAAGCAAGGGCGACAGACATGGTGACGGGTGCGAGGTCCTGAAGTGCCGCGCAGGCAGATCACGCAAGGTAGATGGGGCGCTCGCGACCGCGGCGGCAAGGTTGCGAAGGGTTACGGAGCACTGGCGAGGCGGGGTAGCCCTCAGGCCGCCAGCTGATCCCCACCCCGGGAGCGATCGCCTTTGAACAGCGCGAACACGCCCCGGGCAAAGGCCTGCAGAGCCTGCACCACCGCTGGCTGGGGCGGATGGCTGCCGGTGGGCTGCCACTCGCCCACGGTGGCCAGCCGCCAGCGCTCAGCGTCGTAGGTGAGGCCGCGGATCGTCAGCCCCAGCAGCCGCGGGCAGACCCCAGGGGCAGGCGCCGTCTCCAGCCGCAGCTGCACCAGAAACGAGCGGCACTGGCTGCGGGGGCTCCAACCCGGCAGATGAAACGAGAGATCGAGGCTCTCGCGCTCCGCGAAGGCACGCGTCTGCGGATCGTCGCGCCAGGGGGTGAGGTTGGCGCGGGCATCAGGGAAGTGGGCGCGGAACAGGACAGCCACCGAGGCGATCGCCTGGGCCAGCTCCACAGAACGGACCTGATCACCGGCGTTCATGCCGTTTCCCCTGCAGCAGAACCGCGTTTCTTTAAAACCTAGGCTCAATCGAAGGATCGCGGTGCACGCGGTCAGCAGAACAGCGCAGACCGCGCCACCACCCACCCCCCGTCCGCCCCGACGCCATGGCCAGTTACGAGAAGCTCACCGCCCCCACCCAGGGCACACCGATCCGCTTCGAGAACGGCCAGCCGGTCGTGCCCAACGATCCGATCATCCCCTTCATCCGCGGCGATGGCACCGGTGTGGACATCTGGCCCGCCACCCAGAAAGTGCTGGATGCTGCGGTGGCCAAGGCCTACGGCGGCGAGCGCCGCATCGAATGGTTCAAGGTGTATGCCGGCGACGAAGCCTGTGACCTCTACGGCACCTATCAGTACCTGCCTGAGGACACCCTCACCGCCATCAAGGAGTACGGCGTTGCCATCAAGGGCCCCCTCACCACCCCGATCGGCGGTGGCATCCGCTCGCTGAACGTGGCCCTGCGCCAGATCTTCGATCTGTACTGCTGCGTGCGCCCCTGCCGCTACTACGAAGGAACCCCCAGCCCCCACAAGCGGCCGCAGGATCTCGACGTGATTGTGTATCGCGAGAACACCGAGGACATTTACATGGGGATCGAGTGGGAAGCCAACGATCCGGTGTGTCTCGACCTGATCAAGCACCTCAATGAGGTGGTGATCCCGGCCAACGGCAAGCTCGGCAAGCGCCAGATCCCGGTGGGCTCCGGCATCGGCATCAAGCCGGTGAGCAAGAACGGCAGCCAGCGCCACATCCGCAAGGCGATTCAGCACGCCCTGCGCCTGGAGGGCGACAAGCGCCACGTGACCCTGGTGCACAAGGGCAACATCATGAAATTCACCGAGGGCGCTTTCCGCGACTGGGGCTATGAGCTGGCCACCAGCGAATTTCGCGCCGACTGCGTGACCGAGCGGGAGAGCTGGATCCTCGACAACGCCGACCGCAACCCAGGCCTGAGCATCGAAGCCAACGCCAGGATGGTGGATCCCGGCTACGACGCCCTCACCCCGGAGAAGAAGGAGGCGATCTGCGCTGAGGTGAAGGGTGTGCTCGATGCCATCGGCAGCAGCCACGGCAACGGCCAGTGGAAGCAGATGGTGATGGTCGACGACCGCATCGCCGACAGCATCTTCCAGCAGATCCAGACCCGGCCCGCCGACTATTCGATCCTGGCCACCCTCAACCTCAACGGTGACTACATCTCCGATGCCGCCGCTGCGGTGGTGGGCGGCCTGGGCATGGCCCCCGGCGCCAACATCGGCGATAGCGCCGCCATCTTCGAAGCCACCCACGGCACCGCCCCGAAGCACGCCGGGCTCGATCGAATCAACCCCGGCTCGGTGATCCTGAGCGGCGTGATGATGCTCGAGTACATGGGCTGGCAGGAGGCGGCGGATCTGATCACCGCCGGCCTGAGCGCCGCCATCGCCAACCAGGAGGTCACCTACGACCTGGCACGGCTGATGGAACCCCCGGTGGAGCCGGTGAGCTGCAGCGGCTTCGCTGATGCCGTGATCCGTCACTTCAGCGGCTGAACCAAGGGCCGAGCCAGCCAGCCTCTGCACCAGGGAATCGATCGCCCTTGGCGCAGGGCTGGCACGCCTTTTGCCAGGCCAGCCCCTGGATTCCAGCCCCAGACGCCAGACTGCCCCGATGGAAGCCCAGGCTCGCGTGAGCGCCCCGACCGATCCCTGCGTGCACTGCGGCTTCTGCCTGCCCACCTGCGCCAGCTTCCGGGTGATGGGCACGGAGATGGATTCACCGCGGGGCAGGATCCATACCCTCAAGGCGATTGCGGCCGGCGAGCTGGAGCTGGATGCGACCGTGGCGAGCCATTTCGACAGCTGCCTGGGCTGCTTCGCCTGCGTCACAGCCTGCCCATCGGGGGTGCGCTACGACCAGCTGCTTGAGGCCACCCGGCCGAAGCTCAACGCACCGGAGCTGCGCAGCCCCGCCCAGCGAGCCTTCCGCCGCCTGCTGTTCGCTCTGCTGCCCTACCCGGCGCGGCTGCGAGCAGCCCTGGCGCCGCTGCGCCTCTACGCCGGCACTCCCCTGCAAGCCCTGGCCCGCCGCAGCGGCCTGACCCGACTGCTCGGGCCCCAGCTGCAGGCGATGGAGCAACTGCTGCCGCCCCTGGCCCCCGAAGCCTTCCGCGATGGCGCCCCGCTGGTGGTGCCGGCCCAGGGACAGCGGCGCGCCCGGGTGGGCCTGGTGCTCGGCTGCGTGCAGCGCCTGTTCGACCCAGCTGTGAACGCCGCGGCCATCCGCGTGCTCAGCGCCAACGGCATCGAGGTGGTGATCCCGCCGGCCCAGGGCTGCTGCGGCGCCGTGACGCACCACCAGGGCGAGATGGCCCAGACGGAATCGCTGGCCTGCGCCCTGATCGACAGCTTCGATGCCGTGGTGGGGCCCGGCAAGGCAGCCGGGGCGGAGCCCCTCGATGCGGTGCTGGTGGCCGCTTCCGGCTGCGGCCACACCCTGCGGCACTACGACCGGATCCTGGCGGCCCAGCCGGCCTGGGCCGCCCGCGGCGCGGCGTTTGCGTCCCACGTGCGGGACATTCAGGAGTTCCTGCACGGGCTCGGCCTGAGCGAATCCTTTGCAGCCAGCCTCGAACCGCTGCCCCATGCCGATGGCACGCTGGCCACGGCGGAACGGCCCCTGCCGCTGGCCTATCACGACGCCTGCCACATGCTGCACGGCCAGGGCATCAGCGCCGAACCGCGCGCCCTGCTGCGCCAGATCCCGCACGTGCAGTTGCGCGAAGCCACCGAGGCGGGCGTGTGCTGCGGCAGCGCCGGTGTGTACAACCTTGTCCAGCCCGAAGAAGCCGCGGCCCTGGGCCGCCTCAAGGCCGACGACCTGGCCGGCACCGGCGCGGCGATTGCCGTCAGCGCCAATATCGGCTGCAGCCTTCAGATCCGCCGCCACCTGGCGGAATCGAACAGCGCCGCCCAGCGCGCCCTGACCGTGGCCCATCCGATCGAACTGCTGGCCCGCAGCTCGCGGCTCTGCCGGAGATGAACCCCGGCCAAGCCGACGCGGCACCTCAGGGCAAGCCGGCGGCAGCCCCCGGAGGGCTCCTCAGCGTGCTGGGGCTGGCCTTCGGCCTGGCGGGTTCGGTGGGGGGCACGATCGGCGCCGGCATCCTGCGCACACCAGGCCTGGTGGCGGCCCAGCTGCCGAGCGGGCCGCTGCTGCTGGCCGCCTGGCTGCTGGGGGGTCTGTACGCCCTGCTCGGGGCGGTCTGCATTGCCGAGCTGGCCGCCAGCCTGCCTCGAGCCGGCGGATGGTACGTGTATGCCGAGCGGGCCTTCGGCCGCCGCGTCGGCGCCCTGACGGGCTGGACTGACTGGCTGGCCCACTGCATCGGCCTGGCCTGGGTGGCCACCACCGCCGGCGAACTGCTGGCGGCACTGCTGCCGGGCAGCCTGGAGCTGAGCGGGATCAGCCCGCCCCTGCTGGGGCGCCTGATGGCGCTGCTGATCCTGGCCCTGTTCAGCGGGGTGCAGCTGCTGGGGGTACGAGCCGGTGGAGCCAGCCAGGAGCTGCTCAGCCTGGCCAAGGCGGTGGCCTTCCTCGGCCTGGTGCTGGTGTGCCTGGTGAGGCCCAGCCCCTTTGCGCCCGATGCCACAGCGCAGGCCGCAGCCCTGTGGAGCTGGCCAGCCACACTCGGCTGGCGGCAGCTGCCCCTGGCGGCGGTGCTCGCCCTGCAGGCGGTGATCACCACCTACGACGGCTGGGCCAGCCCGGTGTACTTCGCCGAGGAGTTCAGCGATCCCGGCCGCGACCTGCCGCGCTCGCTGATCGGCGGCGTGCTGGCGGTGCTGGCCCTCTACCTGCTGATCAACCTGGCCCTGCTGCATGTGCTGCCGGTGCCCCTGCTGGCCGCCAGCCAGCTACCAGCGGCCGATGCCGCCCGCGCCCTGCTGGGCCCCCTGGGGGGGCAGCTGATCACGGTGGTGGCCGTGGTGGCGCTGCTGGGCCTGATCAACACCGTCGTGATGGCAGCGCCACGAATCCTCTATGGCCTCGGCCGCGATGGCCTGCTGCCGGCCTTCACCGCCAGCGTGAACAGCGGCGGCACACCCGTGCCCGCCCTGCTGATCACGGCCGCGGCTGCGGCGCTGCTGGTTCTGGCGGGCTCGTTCGAGCGGCTGCTGGGCATGGGGGCTTTTCTGTATGTGGGCCTGCCGCTGGTGGGCATCGCCGCCATGCTCTGGCTGCGACGCCGTGAACCGGAGCTGCCGCGGCCATTCCGCAGCTGGGCCTATCCGCTCACGCCGCTGCTGGTGGGGGCCGTATCGCTGGCGTTCCTGCTGGGGGCTCTATACAGCGACACATTCAACAGCCTGCTGGCCCTGACGCTGGTGGCTGCAGGGGGTCTGCCGACGCTGCTGCAGCGCCCGACTCCATCAGCATCCAGGCCTGGCGCAGGCTGAGGGCATCGCCGAGATTGCCCGGGAAGGTGATCACCGGCAAGGCGGCGCATGGGGGCAGCGGCGGCGTCAGCACGACCGACAGACCCGCGAATAGCTGCCCCTGCAACTCCACAGCGGCGAGGCCGAATCCATCGGCCAGCAGCGTGTGGGTGGTGATGCCCCCCTTGCTGATCAGATAGCCCAGCTGCGGCGTCAGCGCCGCCGCCAGCCGCGCCATCAGGCCGGCCAGGGCCAGGCCGAGCCGCCGCCGGGCGGCGGCACTGGCGCAGCTGATCTCACCGCGGCTTGTGTAAAGCACGGGCGTGACACCCAGATCGAGCCGCTGCTGCAGCTGCTCCCGCCAGCTGCGCTCGAGCGAGGCGAGCAGCACCTCCGGCTCGGGCCCATCCAGCAGCCGCGCCAGTTGGGCCACCGGCAGCTCCAGGCCGCGGCAACCAGGCTCCTGCAGCAGCGTCTCCAGCTGGGCATCAGCGAGGGGCACGTGCGAGCCCACCAGCACCAGTCCGGGCAGGTGAGCGCCGGCGGCATCGCGGCGCCGCAGTCCTGCCAGACCGGCGGCATCGAGCGGTTGCGGCGGCAGGGGCACCAGGCCGTTGAGCAGGCTGGCGGCCGATTGGAACAGCAGCCGCCGCGGCGACGCGGCCGTGGGGTCGGTCACCGCCCGCACGGCCGCCCCGAGGGCCGCCAGCTGCTCGGGCCGCTCGGCATCGACCGCCACCACACTCTGATCGCTGAGGGCACTGAGGCGAGCGCAGAGGGCACTCAGGCCATCGCCCGCACCAGCCAGGCCCGCCGCCGCCGCATCCAGCTCGGCCAGGCCGATCGACTGCACCGCCGCAGCCGGGATCCTGCCGCCGCTCTTGTGCTCCACCCAGGCGGGCAGATGGCTGCTGGGGTAAGCGAACAAACCATCGGCCGCGAAGGGAGTGGTGTGCACAGGCTGGCCATGCAGCAGGTGCACGCCCGCCACCGTGGTGCGACCACCGGGCAGGAAGGCCGGCACCAGAAGCGTGGCGTCGAACGGGCCGAGCTCAGCGGCGATCTGATCCACCTCCAGCGGAAAGTGCCCGCGCAGGGTGGAATCACCGCGGCAGACGATCAGCCAGCGCTCGATCCAGCCCGCCGCCAGGGCACGCTCCAGCACCGGCCGCAGGGCGCGGCAGATGGCGGCCACCCGCGCAGCGGCCTCCGCCGGCGCCAGGGCGCGGGTGTTGGCCAGCAGAAACAGCAGCGGCGAGGGGTGGCGCAGGCCAGCAGTCAGGCTCGCCGCATCCCAGCGCAACAGGAGCGGTGCGCTGTGCACCGTCTGGGATCCAGTGGGATCGTCGTCGATCACGACGACCTTGAGCCGCTCTGCCATGGCACCATCGTGCCGTGATCTGTCCTGACCCAAACGAGCTGCAGGAGCTGGTGCGCACGCTGCACCAGCAGCGAGCGCCCTGGCTGCCGGCGGGGCTGAGCAGCCGGCTGCACTGGGGTCCGCCGGTGCAGACCGCCCCGGGCGAATCGGCGCCGCTGGTGCTGAGCACAGCCCGGCTCAACAGGCTGATCGAGCACTGCAGCGGTGATTTCACCGTGACCGTGCAGGCGGGCATGCCGCTGCAACAGCTGCAGGCGGAGCTGGCGCAGCAGCGGCAGTGGTTGGCGCTGGACTGGCCCTGGGGCAGCGGCCCAGGCGGCGAGAACAGTGGCAGCGTCGGCGGACTGGTGGCCCGCGGCCTGGCCGGCGGCCTTCGCCAGCGCTACCTCGGGGTGCGCGACCAGCTGATCGGCATCAGCGTCGTGCGGGCCGATGGCACCGCTGCCCGCGCCGGCGGCAAGGTGGTGAAGAACGTGGCCGGCTACGACCTGATGCGGCTGTTCACGGGCAGCTGGGGCAGCCTCGGGCTGATCAGCGAGCTCACCCTGCGCACCTACCCACAGCCGCCCCAGCGCCGCGGCCTGCTGCTGCAGGGCCCGCTGGCCGGCCTCGAGCAGCTGCGCGGCTGCTGCCTGGCGGCTCCACTGATGCCGCAGCGGCTCGACTGGTGGAGCGGGACGCTCAACGGCGGCGGTGATGGCGAGGGGCCCGCAGCTCTGCTGCTGAGCCTGGTGAGCATCAGCGCCGAGGCGATCGAGGAGCAGCTGGCAGACCACCTGCAGGCCGCTGAAGCCGCCGGCCTGCAGGTGCAAGGGCTCGACGCGGAAGCCTTGGCCGAGCTGGAGGCCTGCGGCCGAGCTGGAGCGGCGGACTGGCTGCTGCAGCTGGGAGTTCTACCTGCCCGCGGCGTGGAACTGCTGAGCGATCCAGCCCTGCGCGGCATCAACCTGACCCTGGCGGCCGGCAGCGGTCAGGGCCTGGCCTGGGCAGCGGCGAACGCGCTTCCAGCCCATCGGGTGGAGCAGCTGCGCCGCCGCTGCGAGCAGCTTGGCGGGCAGCTGAGTGTGCTGGTGCAGCCGCCGGGCGCGGGCCTGCTGGCCTGGGGTGATGCGCCAGGCCGACCGCTGATCGAAGCGCTCAAACGCCAGTTCGACCCCCGGCAGCAGCTGGCCCGTGGCCGGCTGCCAGGGGTAGCCGCTCAGGGTTCCAGGAGCACATAGCGGCAGGCCAGCTCCAGCTGCTGCTGCGGTGCCAGCGCCAGGCTCAGCTCGCCCCGCCGGGCCGTCCAGGGCTCCAGGCAAACCATCGGCCGGGGAGGATCCGTCCAGACCACCGTATGAGCAAAGGGCGGCTGGGCCTGCAACTCCACGGCCGCGCCGGCGGGATCGGTGATCAGGCGAGGAGCCTCGGGCAGCGGCACCATGCCCGCCCCAACCGCCGCCGAATCCAGACGCAGATCCACCCCTTGCCCGAGGCGCTGCAGCTGCTCCACCGTGGGCGCCGCGGCGTGGCTGAGATGATCAAAACCCTGCGGCGGCAGGCCCTCCAGGCGGACGCTGCTGAGATCAGCCACGGCGAAATAGGGGTGCAGGCCAAAGGCGAAGGGCATCGCCGGCCCCTGAGCACCGCCCGCCTCCGCAGACGCCTCATGGCGCACCAGGGCCCGGATTGCCAGGGCGGAGGGTTCGAGCCGCACCTCCAGCACCAGACTGAAGGCGAAGGGGAAGCTGGCGCGGGTGAGCGCATCGTCGCGCAGCTCCAGCCGTACCCCCGCACCATCAGCCAGGAGTTCAAGTCGCCAGGGGCGGTCCCGGGCAAAACCGTGCTGTGGCAGCGCAAACGTGCCCTGCGGCAACACCAGATGATTGCCCGGCAGGTTGCCGCAGACGGGAAACAGCACCGGGATGCCGCCGCGCACGCTCAGGGCCGGATCAGCGAAGCGCTCAACATCGAAATAGAGCTGCTCACGACCGCCGCAGCACCAGCCACTGATCAGTCCACCACGTTCCGGCACCAGCCGCAGCTGATCACCGCTGGCGGCCCGAAAGCACCAATGGGGATAGGGATCAGCAAGAAACGTGAGCATCAGCGGGCCAGGAGGTTGTACTTGAGGATGCACCAGATAGCACGCACACCGTCTTTCCAGCCGATTTTTTTACCTTCATCGTATGTGCGGCCGTAGTAGGAGATCCCCACTTCATAGACACGACAACGCAAGCGTGCAACCTTGGCCGTGATCTCAGGCTCAAAACCGAATCGCTTTTCACGTATCGTGATCGACTGAATGATATCCGTACGGAACGCCTTGTAGCAGGTTTCCATATCGGTAAGATTCAGATCCGTAAACATATTGCTAAGCAGCGTCAGGAAGCCGTTGCCAACGCGGTGCCAGAAATAAACAACCCGATGCGGCGCCGCCCCCTGAAAGCGGCTGCCGAACACCACGTCGGCCTTGCCGTTCACGATTGGGCCAATCACCAGCGGATACTCCGCCGGGTCGTATTCCAGATCCGCATCCTGCACGATGCAGATCTCACCGCGAGCCGCGGCGAAGCCGGTGGCAAGGGCCGCACCCTTGCCGCGGTTGCGCTCGTGCAGCAGCACGGTCAGATCGTCGGCTTGCAACCCCTGCAGCAGCGTGCGGGTGCCATCGCTGGAACCGTCGTCCACCACGATGATCTGCTTCGGCCCCACAGGGGAGGAGCGCACTCGCTCGATCAGATCAAGGATCGTGGCCGCCTCGTTGAAGCAGGGGATCACCACCGACAGCAGCGGACGGGCAGTGCTCGCGGTCATGCGCTGGACTGGACAAGGTGCGGCGCCCCACTCCAGCACAGCCAGGTGTTCAAGACGGCCTGAACACCAACAGCTTCTGGATCGTGTAC
>JBEBCC010000008.1:0-12783 GCA_041158125.1 Cyanobacteriota bacterium | reverse complement strand
TGACACACCGGCCCAGATCTGGGCGGCCCTGGGCCTGCCCGCGGCGCTCGGTTCGGTGCGCGTGGCGATCAACCAGCGCTTCGCCGCCGCCGATACGCCCCTGCACCCGGGCGATGAGCTGGCCTTCCTGCCGCCGATCAGCGGCGGCTGACCCGCAATGACCTCCCCAGCCGGCTCCACCCCGCAGCTGAGCATCGGCCTCAGCGCCACACCGTTCGCGCCGCTGCAGCGGCTGGAGGCCTGGCAGCAACAGCTGGCCCGCCAGGGGCTGATCGCCGCAGCCGAAAGTCTGTTCATCGGCCGCGTCAGGCCGGTGGCCGGCGATGGCTCAACGCTGGCTGCCCTGGAGCTGGAGCACTACCCAGGCATGACCGAACAGCAGCTGCAGAGCCTGGCGGCCGACTGCGCCGCACGCCACGGCGTGCTGGCGGTGCTGGTGCAGCACCGGGTCGGGCGGCTGGCGCCGGGAGAACCGATCGTGCTGGTGGCCATCGCAGCCGATCGACGCGGCCCCGCCCAGCGCTGCGGCCAGGAGCTGCTGGAGGCCCTCAAGCACGACGCCCCCTTCTGGAAGCGCGAATGGCGCACCGATGGCGGCAGCACCTGGCTGACTGGCAACACACCGCGCTGAGGTGTGCTGAATCACAGCGGTGCTGTCGAATCCAGCCGGACTGGCTGGCCATCTGCCTTCACCGTGCCGAACACTGCAGCCCCAATGTTGAAATCCCTGGATCCACATGCCCCGATGGGCTGACCGTGCTCAGCCACGTTGAGAGCGTTGCCGCGTGCCGCCAACACCCGATCCCGGCACCACTGGATGGCGAGGACATCAAGGGGTGCAGACCCTCCAAGGGGACTACACAGCCAGACCGAGCCGCACCGCCAGGGCCGCTGCCGCCGTGCGATCGCTCACCTGCAGCTTCTGGAGGATGCGCTGCACATGATCGCGGGCCGTGACCTCTGCAATCTGCAAGCGCTCAGCAATCTGGCGATTGGTGAAGCCTTCGACCAGCAGCGGCAGCACCTCCAGTTCACGGCGGGTCAAGGCATCGGCAGCAGGCTGCCTCTGGAGCAGCGAATCAAAGGCGGGCCCCCGATAGCGCCCGCCCTTGGTCACCACTTCAAGGGCCCGGACCAGTTCACCGCGTCCGTAGTCATCCCTGCAGAGCAGGGCATCGACACCGGCACGCCAAGCGGTTGACACCAGTGAAGGCTGCAGCGGCAGCGCCATCGCCAGCAGCAGGCGCGGCCGCTGCGGCCGCTGCCGCCACTCCCGCAGCCACGGCAACACCAACCCATCCCGCAGCACGGGCTCGGTGAACAGCAGCACATCGCCGGCGGCATCGGGCAGGTGGTGGCACAACCCCTCCAGGGAGTCGCACACCGCCAGCAACCGCTGCGGCAGCAACGGCGCCTGCGGGTTGGCCTGCTGCAACTGCAAGGCCAGCAGGTTGCCATAAGCCCGATGCGAGGTGGCGATCAGCAACCGCCACCCCTGCAGCAGCTCATGCACCCGGGCGGTGTGATCCAGCAGCTGCTGCAGATCAGGGTCTGGGACTCTCGGCTCAGCCATGGCCCCTCAGAACAGCGGCAAGCGCAACAGCTGCGCCCACAGCTCCGCACCAGCCTCCAGCGCCCCCAGCTCGGCAGGAATCTCCAGCAGCAGATCGGCCCCCTGCAGCGAACCGATGCGAGAGGAGGCCTGGCTGCCCTCCAGCCGCGCCAGCAGGCTGCCATCGGCGGCCACCACCAACCGCGCCCGCGCCAGCTCGGGGCGGCCGGCACTGCGGCGCAGCGGCGCCTCGAGCCGCACCTTCAGGCGCGGCAGCGGCTGCGGCTCCGCCCCCTCCAGCCGCTGGAGGGCCGGCCAGAGCAGCTGCAGCGCCGTCATGGCCGCCGCCACCGGATTGCCCGGCAAGCCAAAGAACGGCGTGCCCGCCACCTGTCCCCAGGCGAACGGCCGGCCCGGCTTGAGGAACAGCTTCCAGAAGCGCACCTCCCCCAGCTCCGCCACCAGGGGGCGGATCCAATCCGTGTCACCGGCCGAAACACCGCCGGTGCTCACCACCACATCGCAGCTGGAGGCCAGCTCCACCAATGCCTGCCGCAACGGCTGCGGCTGATCCGCCACCACTCGCTGCGCGGCCAGGCCGTAGCCCAGCCGCTGCAACAGCGCCGCCAACAGGGCGGAATTGCTCTCCCAGATCTGGCCGGGCCCGCGCTCAGCACCTGGCGGCAGCAATTCATCGCCACTGATCAGCAGGCCCAGGCGCGGCAGCCGCTGCACCCGCACCTCGGCCACACCGCAGCCGGCCAGCCGCCCCAGATCCGCCACCCCAAGCCGCTGTCCCGCCGGTACCAACTCCTGACCCGGGGCCGCCTCCTCCTCGGGGCCGCGAATCCAGGGGTTGGCGCCGCAAGGTGCCACCAGGGCGATCGTCTCTCCCTGCTGCTGCACCAACTCCTGAGGCAGCACGCGGCCGCTGCCCGCCGGCACCGCAGCGCCGGTGAGAATCCGCACCGCCTCCCCGGCCGCCAGCGCCGCGCCGTGGGGCGCGCCGGCCGCCGAACGGCCCACCAACCGCCAGCGCGACCCCGGCTCCGGCAGGGCGTCGCCGGCAATGGCGTAGCCATCCATGATCGAGGCCCGGAAGCCCGGCACCGCCGCTTCAGCCCGCACCGGCGCGGCCGTGATCCGACCGAGGGCCGCGGCGAGGGGCAGCGTTTCACCGCCGGCCAGGGGTTGCAGCGCCGCCAGGATTGCGGCGCGGGCCTGCTGCAGCGGCAGCCCTTCCGGGCCGTAGGGCTCGCAGCCGCCCTGCGCAGCCATGACCTCAGCCATGCGTGTGGTCCCCCCCGGCGGGCCCGTCTGCATTGCCCACGTCCGAGCGCTGCCAGTCGCCATGACGGCCACCGGCCTTGCGCAGCAGCCGCACCGGGCCGATCGTCATCGCCGGATCAGCGGCCTTGAGCATGTCGTAGAGGGTGAGCAGGCCGACCTGCACGGCGGTGAGCGCCTCCATCTCCACACCGGTGCTGCCGGTGGTTCGGGCGCTGGCCTCGAGGCGCAGGCCACTGCCATCAGCCGCTGGCTCCAGCTGCACGCTGACCCCGCTCAGGGCGATCGGATGGCAGAGGGGGATCAGCTCCCAGGTGCGCTTGGCGGCCTGGATCGCCGCCACCCGCGCCACCGCCAGCACATCGCCCTTGGCAACGCGGCCCGCCAGCACCAGCGCCAAGGTGGCGGGTTCCATGGCGATGAACCCCTCGGCCACGGCCTCACGGGCGGTAGCGGGGCGATCCCCCACCTCCACCATGTGCACCTCACCGGCGGCATTGAGATGGGTGAGCCGGGCGGTGCCGGCGGCATCGGCAGGCATGGGCAGCAGCGACTGCGTCCATCCTCACGGGTGCAGGCGCAGCATGGGTTCAGACGGTGCAGTGGGAAGGTGAAGGCCATTGCCGGGCAGACCGCCATGCGCTGGAGACGCCCCTCCACCAACCTCTGCGCCTTTCTCACCCTGCTGAACGACCGGCTGGGCGAGAGCATCGTGTTCCCACTGCTGCCGTTCCTGCTGGCGAGTTACACCAGCAATGGCCGCACCCTCGGCTTGCTGGCAGGCAGCTACGCCGTGGCCCAGTTCGCGTTCACACCACTGATCGGTGCCCTCAGCGACCGCTATGGCCGCAAGCCGGTGATCAGTGCCTGCGTGGCCGGATCAGTGCTGGGGCTGGGCCTGTTCGCCATCACCGTGAGCATCAACTGGCAGGCGGTGCCCTGGGCGGCCGGCACCGCCATCCCCCTGGCGCTGCTGTTCGCCGCACGACTGATTGATGGCGTCAGCGGCGGCACCGCCGCCACCGCCGGCGCCGTGCTGGCTGATATCTCCACACCGGAGAATCGCGCCAAGGCCTTCGGGCTGATCGGTGTGGCCTTCGGGCTGGGCTTCATTCTCGGCCCCGCCTTCGGCGGCCTGCTGGCTGGCGTGGCGGTGCAGCTGCCGGTGTGGGCGGCGGCGGCCTTCGCCGCGGTGAACCTGGTGCTGGTGCTGACGCTGCTACCGGAAACCCATCCGCCCGAGGCGCGGCGGGCGATGCCGCGCAAGCGTGATCTCAACCCACTCACGGCTCTGCAGCGGGTGTTCACCAACCCGCAGGTGCGCCGCCTCTGCGCCGCCTTCTTCCTGTTCTTCCTGGCCTTCAACGGCTTCACCGCCGTGCTGGTGCTGTATTTCAAGGAGGCCTTCAACTGGGGGCCTGGCCTGGCGGCCACCGCTTTTCTGGTGGTGGGTGTCGTGGCCACGCTGGTGCAGGGCGGCCTGATCGGACCACTGGTGAAGCGCTTCGGCGAGCTGCGACTCACCCTGGCGGGCCTGGGCTTCGTGATCGCCGGCTGCCTGCTGATCCCCCTGGCCAATGCCGGCAATGCCCGCGCCGTCGTGTTCAGCGCCGTAGCGATCCTGGCGCTGGGCACCGGCCTGGTGACCCCCTGCCTGCGGGCGCTGGTGTCGCGCCGGCTGGACAGCAGCGGCCAGGGTGCGGCCCTGGGCAGCCTGCAGGGGCTGCAGAGCCTGGGAAGCTTCATCGGCCCGCCGCTGGCGGGCCTGGCCTACGACCTGATCGGCAGGCAGAGCCCCTTCTGGCTCGGTATCGCCCTGCTGGCGGGCGTGATCAGCCTGATCGCCGGCAGCCTGCGACCACGGCAGGACGCCCAGAACACCCAGGCCGACCCAGCGTGATTGCTACGTTGCGAGAATAACTGTTGTAGCCAGGCGTCGCCGGGGCGAGAGGACGTGAACGATGGGTGAAGCTGTGCTGTCTCCAGAGCTCTACATCAACCGTGAGCTGAGCTGGGTTGCCTTCAACCAGCGCGTGCTGGCCCAGGCCCTGAGCGAACACACGCCCCTGCTGGAGCAGGCCAAGTTCAGCGCGATCTTCAGCAACAACCTCGACGAATTTTTCATGGTGCGGGTGGCTTCGCTGAAGTCACAGATCGAAGCCGGCGTTCAAACCCTGAGCGACGACGGCCTCACCCCGAGCGAACAGCTGGCACGGGTGCGGGAGGCCCTGCATCCGTTGCTGGAGCAACAGCAGGCTCACTACCGCCTCTACCTCAAACATCAGCTGGCCGAAGTTGGCGTACAGCTGATCGATTACACGCGCCTCAACAAGCAACAGAAGCGCTGGGTGAACGACTATTTCCAGAACGCCATCTTTCCAGTTCTCACCCCGCTGGCGGTGGATCCAGCCCACCCATTCCCGTTCATCAGCAACCTCAGCCTCAACATCGCCGCCCTGATCCGCGACCCGGATACCGGCCAGCAGCAGTTCGCGCGGGTGAAGGTGCCCCAGAAGAACCTGCCGCGCTTCGTGCAGCTGCCGGTGGAACTGAGCGACGACGAACCCGCCCCTGCATACACCGCGGTACCCCTGGAGCAGGTGGTGGCTTTCAACCTGCAGCTGCTGTTCGCGGGCATGGAAGTGGAGGGTCACTACTTCTTCCGCGTCACTCGTGACGCGGACCTGGAGCTGCGCGATCTCGAGGCCGACGATCTGATGGAGGCACTGCAGCAGGGCCTGCGCAAGCGGCGCATGGGCGGCGAGGTGGTGCGCCTGGAGGTGGCCAACGAGATGCCCGATGCAGTGGTGGACCTGCTGCTGGAAGGAACCGGCGTCGAACCGGAAGATCTCTACCGGATCAATGGGCCCCTCGGCCTCGACGACCTGATGAGCCTGATGGCGGTGCCGCTGCCCCAGCTCAAGGACAAACCACACCGCGGCCGCACGGCGGCAGCCCTGACGCGCGCCCAGAAGACCCTGCTGGAGGACGGCTCGATCAAGGCGGAGGAGTTCGAGAGCATCTTCTCTGTGCTGCGCCGCGGTGATGTACTGCTGCACCACCCCTTTGATCTGTTCGCCACCTCGGTGGAGGAGTTCATCAACCAGGCCGCCGATGATGCCTCGGTGCTGGCGATCAAGATGACGCTCTACCGCGTCTCCAAAGATTCACCGATCATCGCCGCCCTGATCCGCGCCGCCGAGAACGGCAAGCAGGTGATGGCTTTGGTGGAGCTCAAGGCCCGCTTCGATGAGGACAACAACATCCAGTGGGCCCGCCAGCTGGAGCGCTCGGGCGTGCATGTGGTGTATGGCGTGATCGGCCTCAAGACTCACACGAAGATCACACTGGTGGTGCGCAAGGAGAAGGAGCGCCTGCGCAGCTACTGCCATATCGCCACCGGCAATTACAACTCGCGCACCGCTCAGCTCTATACCGACCTGGGCCTGCTCTCGGCACGGCCGGAACTGGGGCAAGACCTGGCAGAGCTGTTCAACTTCCTCACCGGCTTCTCCAAGCAGCAGAACTTCCGCAAGTTGCTGGTGGCACCGGTAAGCCTGCGCCGGCGCATGCAGGAGCTGATCCAACGTGAAACCGGGCACGCCCGCGCCGGCCGGCCCGCCGCCATCAAGGCCAAGATGAACGCCCTGGTGGATCCCGCCATCATCGCCCTGCTCTACGAGGCTTCCCAGGCCGGCGTGCAGATCGACCTGGTGGTGCGAGGAATGTGCAGTCTCAGGCCGGGCGTCGCCGGGGTGAGCGAAACAATCCGGGTGAGCAGCGTGATCGGCCGCTTCCTGGAGCACTCGCGCCTGTTCTGGTTTGCCAACGGCGGAGCCGATGAGATGTATATCGGCAGCGCCGACTGGATGGGCCGCAACCTCGACCGACGGGTCGAGGCGGTGGTGCCGATTGAAGACCCAAGCCTGCACGCCCGCCTGCTGCGCCTGATCGACCTCTACCAGCTGGACAACTGCAGCGCCTGGGACATGCGCAGTGACGGCAGCTTCGAGCGACGCATCCCCGTGGAGGAAAACCACGCAGTCCAGACCCTGCTGATGACGCACTGGCGCAGCGGTCTGCAGGAACTAGCCGAGAGCAGCGCGTAACGGCTGCAACAAAAGCGAAGAAAATCGGGCAAAAATGCTGCAGCAATTCTTCCACTTCTGAGCAGCGACAACAGTTCAAGAGTGCTATGTTCCGGCCACATCAAGTTGGGGCCGCGGGTCATGGGCTCACTGCCACCTTGCACCACACCTGACTCCGACCCGAAGGGCTCCGCGATCGTGAACAGGCCAACAAATCGCAACATCTCAGCACGCCATGGTGGTCGCCTCAGCGCCGACTCGATCGGCTGGTATCTGAGCAACATCGGGCGGGTGCCACTGCTGACCGCAGCCGAAGAAATCGAACTGGCGCACCACGTGCAGCAGATGAAGCAACTCCAGGAGCTGCCGCCCGAGCAACTCACACCGCGCCAGCGCCACCAGATCCGCATGGGCGCTCGCGCCCGCGATCGGATGATGGCCGCCAACCTGCGTCTGGTGGTCAGCGTGGCAAAGAAATATCAGAACCAGGGACTGGAATTGCTGGATCTGGTGCAGGAAGGGGCGATCGGCCTGGAGCGAGCTGTCGACAAATTCGACCCCGCCATGGGCTACAAGTTCTCCACCTACGCCTACTGGTGGATCCGCCAGGGCATGACCCGCGCGATCGATAACAGCGCCCGCACCATTCGCCTGCCAATTCACGTGAGCGAGAAGCTCTCGAAGATGCGGCGCATCACCCGCGAGCTCTCGCACCGCTTCGGCCGCCAGCCGAACCGCCTGGAAATGGCCCATGCCATGGGTATGCAGCCGGAGGAGCTGGAGGAGCTGATCGCCCAGAGCGCTCCCTGCGCTTCGCTCGATGCCCACGCCCGCGGCGACGACGACCGCAGCACCCTTGGTGAGCTGATCGCCGATCCGAGCAGCAACGAGTCGATCGACTCGATGGATCGCAACCTGCAGAAGGAACACCTTGGCGGCTGGCTGTCGCAGCTGAACGAGCGCGAGCGCCGCATCATTGAGCTGCGCTTCGGCCTGGCGGGGGAGGAACCGCTGACGCTGGCGGAGATCGGCCGCAAGATCAACGTGTCGCGCGAGCGAGTACGGCAGCTGGAGGCCAAGGCCATCCTCAAGCTGCGTCTGATGACCAACTACCAGCAAGCCGCCTGAGCCGCGGCACCTAGGGTCGGATCCACCGCACGCCACCGCTCTGCCGGGCCAGCCCCTCCCGCTTCAACAGCTCCTCGGCATTGCCGTCGTGCTCGCCTGGCTCGCGGTGGTGGTCGCGATGGCGCTGCTGGTGCGCCGTCTGCGGCCGGATCAGCGCGAATGGAGCCGCAAGGTGGTGCACATCGGCACCGGGCCGGTGATCCTGCTGGCCTGGTGGCTGCAGATCGATCGCGCCGTGGCCCTGCCAGCGGCGGCGCTGGTGACCGCAGCCACAGCCCTGAACCACCGCCTGCGCGTGCTGCCGGCCGTGGAGGATGTGGGCCGCCACAGCTACGGCACGATCGCGTACGGCGCCTCGATCACAGCCCTGCTGGCGCTGTACTGGCCCCAACAGCCCCTGCCGGTGGCGGCGGGGATCCTGGTGATGGCGATCGGCGATGGCCTGGCCGGCCTGGTGGGGCCGGTTGTGCGCTCGCCGCGCTGGCGACTGCTGGGCCAGGGAAAATCCGTGGCGGGCACCAGCTGCATGGCCATCGCCAGCCTGGCGGCGCTGCTGGCCCTGGCCGCCCTGGCTGACGCCAGCGGCATGGCGGCGCCGACGGTGCCGGCGCTGCTGGGGATCGCCGCCGCCGCGACGGCCCTGGAGCAACTGAGCGGCTACGGCATCGACAACCTGAGTGTGCCGCTGGCCACGGCACTGCTCTGGCAACTGTGCAGCGGCGCCGGCCTGCCGAGCCTGATCGATCCCCTGATCAGACCCTGAGCAGGGCCTCACAGCGGCGCTCCCAGTCGCGCTGGGTGCCGAGACCGGCCACCACCCGCCAATCGCGGGGCTCCTCACGCAGGCGCAGCTGCCACTGGCGGATCGCCTCGGCCCGCTCCAGCCAGCCATCGACGACCGTGCGCTGGATCAGCTCCAGATCCCAGCTGCGCTGCCGGGCCGCGTCGAGGGCCCAGGCGAGCAGATCATCAAGCTGGAAAGGCCGGAAACCGGCGAAGGCCGGACCCTGCATCGCCTGGCTGCTCTGCTCGAGGCGAAAGAGCTGCAGGGGGTCGCTCACCCCGCAGAGCTGCAGCAGATAGGCCATGGCGGAAGCCTCCCTGATTGCCTGTGCCACGACCTTATGCAAATCCAGGCGATGGGTTGTCCAGGACAAACAGTTTGTTGGTCTTGTGATGATCTGGCAGTCGCAGATCGCGAGCGCCAGATTGCATCAACAACCGCTCAAACGCCCGCCAGCAGTGCTTTCTGGCCCTCAGCCACCGCTGCGGCCAGCTGAGCAAGCAGCTCGCGGGTGCTGCTGAGGTCGATGCAGGCATCGGTGATGCTCTGGCCATAGGTGAGCGCACGCACATCCAGCTGCGCGAGATCGGTGGGGATCTTCTGGCTGCCAGCCACCAGATGGCTCTCGATCATCACGCCCATCACGTGGCGGGAACCGCCGCGCAGCTGCTGCGCCACCTGGGCGGCCACCTCACTCTGGCGGCGGTAGTCCTTGTTGGAGTTGCCGTGGCTGCAATCCACCATCACCCGCGCCGGCAGACCATCCTTAGCCAGGGCAGCTGCGGCCGCCTCGATCGCTTCAGCGTGATAGTTCGTGCCCTGCTTACCGCCCCGCAGCACCAGATGGCCATCGGGGTTGCCGGTGGTGGTCACGATCGCGGCGTGGCCGTCCTGGTTGATACCCAGGAAATGGTGAGGCCTGGCGGCGGCCTCCATGGCGTTGATGGCGGTGGCGGCGCTGCCGTCGGTGCCGTTCTTGAAGCCGATCGGCATCGACAGGCCTGAGGCCATCTCGCGATGGGTCTGGCTCTCGGTGGTGCGGGCGCCGATCGCCGTCCAGCCGATCAGATCGGCGATGTACTGAGGCACCACCGGATCCAGAAGCTCAGTGGCCGCCGGCAGGCCCATGTCGGCCAGATGCAGCAGCAGACCACGAGCCAGCCGGAGGCCGGTGTTGATGTCGTAGCTGCCGTCGAGGTGGGGGTCGTTGATCAGGCCCTTCCAACCCACGGTGGTGCGCGGCTTCTCGAAGTACACGCGCATCACCACCTCCAGCTGGTCGCGGTGGCGGTGGTGTTCCTCAGCAATGGCGGCGGCGTACTCCTTGGCGGCAGCCACGTCGTGCACCGAGCAGGGGCCCACGATCACCAGCAGACGGCGGTCGTCGCCGCGCAGGATCGCCTTGATGCGCTCGCGGGCGTCGCGCACGCTGGCGGCAGCCGCCTCGCTCAGGGGCAGCTCGCGGTGCAGCAGCGCCGGTGCCACCAGCGGCCGGGTTTCCACCACGTGGAGATCGGAGGTGGGAATCATGCCGGCAACCGGTGATCGGGCGGGTGACAGCCCAGCCTAGGGGCCCAATTGCAGCCGTTGTCACCAGAGGCCGGCAGGTCGCAAAGAACAATGGTCAACAGATCAACGCCACCGGGGGCCTGATGCCCCCAGCCGGCTCTGTCCAAAGCGCCCTGCGCGCCCATCTCTGCCGAACAATCGCCGCATGTCCGCCAGCAGCTTCCTCGCCGACTACCGCGCCGCCGCCGCCGAGCGCGAAGCCCTGGGCATCCCGGCCCTGCCGCTCACGGCCGCGCAGACCAGCGCCCTCACCGAGCTGCTGGCGAACCCGCCCGCCGGCGAGGAGGCCTTCCTGCTGCACCTGCTGAGTGAGCGCATCCCCCCTGGGGTGGATGAGGCGGCCTATGTGAAGGCCAGCTGGCTGAGCGCCGTGGCTCAGGACAGCGCCACCAGCCCGCTGGTGAGCCCGATCGATGCCGTGCAGCTGCTGGCCACGATGATCGGCGGCTACAACGTGGGCGCCCTGATCGCGCTGCTCGGAAGCGCCGATGCCGCGATCGCCGAGGCCGCTGCCACCGGGCTGAGCCGCACCCTGCTGGTGTACGACGCCTACAACGATGTGCTCGAGCTGGCCGAAAGCAACCCATACGCCAAACGGGTGATCGACAGCTGGGCCGCCGCCGAGTGGTTCACCGCCAAGCCGGAGCTGCCCGCCGAGATCACCGTGACGGTGTTCAAGGTGGAGGGTGAGACCAACACCGACGATCTGTCGCCGGCCACCCACGCCACCACCCGCCCGGACATCCCCCTGCACGCCACGGCGATGCTGGAGACCCGCCTGCCCGGCGGCCTGGCCACGATCGCGGAGCTCAAGAGCAAGGGCCACCCAGTGGCCTACGTGGGTGATGTGGTGGGCACCGGCAGCTCGCGCAAATCGGCCATCAATTCGGTGCTGTGGCACACCGGCTCCGACATCCCGCACGTGCCCAACAAGCGCAGTGGCGGTGTTGTGCTCGGCGGCAAGATTGCGCCGATCTTCTTCAACACCGCTGAGGATTCCGGCGCCCTGCCGATCGAATGCGACGTCACCGCACTGAGCAGCGGTGATGTGATCACGATCCGCCCCTACGCCGGCACGATCGAGCGTGCCGCCGGTGAAGCGAACGCCGGCGAGATCGTGGCCCGCTTCGAGCTCAAGCCCAGCACGATCACGGATGAAGTGCGCGCCGGCGGCCGCATCCCGCTGCTGATCGGCCGCTCCCTGACCGACAAGGTGCGCGCCCAGCTGGGCCTGCCCGCCAGCGAGCTGTTCATCCGCCCGGTGGCCCCGGCCGACACCGGCAAGGGCTACACCCTGGCCCAGAAGATGGTGGGCAAGGCCTGCGGCCTGCCCGGCGTGCGCCCCGGCACCAGCTGTGAACCGCTGATGACCACCGTGGGCTCCCAGGACACCACCGGGCCGATGACCCGCGATGAGATGAAGGAGCTGGCCTGCCTGGGCTTCAGCGCCGACCTGGTGATGCAGAGCTTCTGCCACACGGCCGCTTACCCCAAGCCGGTCGACCTCAGGACCCACGCCGAGCTGCCCGAGTTCATCAGCTCCAGGGGCGGGGTCGCCCTGCGTCCCGGCGACGGCATCATCCACAGCTGGCTCAACCGCATGCTGCTGCCCGACACCGTCGGCACCGGCGGCGACAGCCACACCCGCTTCCCCCTGGGCATCAGCTTTCCGGCCGGCTCGGGCCTGGTGGCGTTTGCCGCGGCGATCGGCGCCATGCCGCTGGACATGCCCGAATCGGTGCTGGTGAAGTTCAGCGGTTCGCTGCAACCGGGCGTGACCCTGCGCGATGTGGTCAATGCGATTCCCTATGTGGCGATTCAGCAGGGCCTGCTGACGGTCGCCAAAGAGGGCAAGGAAAACGTGTTCAACGGCCGCATCATGGAGATCGAGGGGTTGCCCGATCTCAAGCTCGAGCAGGCCTTTGAGCTGACCGACGCCACCGCCGAGCGCAGCTGCGCCGGCAGCACGATCAAGCTGAGCGTCGAGACCGTCAGCGAATACCTGCGCAGCAACGTGGCGCTGCTCAAAAACATGATCGCCCGCGGCTATGGCGACGCCCGCACCCTGGCCCGCCGCATCAAAGCGATGGAGGCCTGGCTGGCCAATCCGGTGCTGCTGGAGGCCGATGCCGATGCCGACTACGCCGCCGTGATCGAGATCGACCTCGATCAGATCACCGAGCCGATCCTGGCCTGCCCCAACGACCCCGACAACGTCAAGCTGCTCTCCGAGGAGGCGGGCAAGGCCATCGATGAGGTGTTCATCGGCTCCTGCATGACCAACATCGGCCACTACCGCGCCGCCGCCAACGTGCTCAAGGGCCAGGGCGAGAACGCCGCCCGCCTGTGGGTGTGCCCGCCCACCCGCATGGATG
>JBEBCC010000007.1:0-2712 GCA_041158125.1 Cyanobacteriota bacterium | reverse complement strand
AGATGGACGCCATTCGCGATGTGGTGCTGGCGATCCATGAAGCGCACCAAGCTGGTGCGCCCATCGACCAGGCGGTTGCCCAGGCCTGCGCACCTGCCGCTGAGGAGAGTGTGCCTGAGCTCAGCGATGTCCAGCGCCATGTGGATTGGGCTGTGTTGATCGAGCGCTTTCGGGAGCACAAGCTCTCCAGTGGAGCGATCAAACCCAGCACCTGGGGCAACACCTATGCCGGCCGCATGGCTGCGATCCACAAAGCTGCGACGGCTGTGCCCCCACCGCTTAATGCCCGTCAGCTCCTGGACCGCTTGGTCGCGCCTGTGAAAGAACACCCTGGGACTCGGGGACGGCAGCTGTTGGTTCAACAGACAGCCGCTCTGCTGCGTTGGAGCATCGACAACGATCTGCTGCCGATGCACTGGGCTCCGCCGCTCAACCTCGCTGGTTATGTCGGTAGACGGCGCGATGCTCGACCCGTCACAACGCCTCTGGCCGTTCCCCATCTTCTTGAGGTGGTGGCCTCAATCCCCGATCCACGTTGGAGGCTTGCCTTCCAATTGATGGCCGCCTACGGATTGAGGCCTGAGGAGCTTCAACATCTGGAACACCGCGGAGGGCGGCTGTGGTGCACCTTCGAGAAGACAACACCGAAGGGCAAAACCCGACCCCGCCCGCTGCGGTTGTTGCCGTCTGATCAGTGGGCTGTGCCTTGGCAACTGGAGTCGGTCTACGACAGGCAAGCGATGCCGCCGATGCGCCCAGGACACGGAGCTGAGGATCTACGCACGTACATGCGGCGACGCGCTGCCTGGGAAGAACTCCGGCAGCGCTACGAAGCTGAGGGGGAAAAGCTGGTCCTCTACTCCTGCCGCCATGGCTACGCCCATCGCGCCCACGTGATCTGTGAGCTCCCCCCGAAGGTGGTCGCTGCCGCAATGGGGCATTCGGTGGAGACGCACCTGGCGGCCTATAGCCGTTGGTGTGGGGATGACGTGGTGGATGACGCTTTCAGCAAAGCGGCCCAACGGCTCAGTGGCATGACGTCCTGAGCCTGCTGCTGTGCAGGGCTACTGCTCGCCGGTTGGCTTGATGTACCCAGTGTCGATCAGAAAGGCCCGCAAGGCTTCCGGGAAAGAGCTGTAGACGATTTCCCGGCCCAGGCACTTGCCGTTGTCATCGAGTTCGCCCTTGCATTCCTTCAACCCCCAGTCTGAGGAGGCGTCGTAACGCTGGGTCATGCGATCCCAGCCGTCATACAGCTCGCCCACCAGCGCCTTGTTGGCGACGTAACCGGCCAGAAAGCCATTGGGTGATTCAGGGTTCTTCTGTTGGAACCAGTCGGCCATGCGCTGCAGGTTGCGGCGATGGAGTGGTTTGAACTCAGGCCGATGGGACACATCCACAAAGGCATCGCCCTGCAGCTGCCAGATGCGGGCAGGTGCGGTGCTGCAGGCGTAGCAGGCAAAGCGATAGAGAAACCGGTTGTCGACGTCGACGATCAGGAAGCGCCCAATCCGCAACGGATCCTCTGCCGGTGAATCACCCCCGTCGAAGGGGCCGAGTGTCACCTCACGCCAGCTCTGCCCGCTGCGGTCGCTCGTGAGCACCTGGATCTGGTTGCAGCAGTGCGCCCCTCCGGTGAAGGACGAGAGGAGAACTTCGGGGTACGGGTTGGCCGGATCCATCTCCGCGATCTGGACCACCGCAGCCGGACTGCCGCCCGATTTCTCGGCGCCAACGAGGCGACCAACTTCGTTGCCATTCACACGAACGACAGCCACCGGCTGGAGCACGTTCGATCCGGACTCATTGATCCGCCGCTGCTGCTGAGCGTTCACCTCCACAGCGCCGCTGCGCAACGAACCGCTCATGCGGTTGTTTTGGTAGTCCATCTTCAGGACCTGGGCGACAGCCGGACTGCCGCAGAGGGCCCCCACTCCGATCAGGACGGCAATGAAACGAGCTCGCAAAGACACCAGGCAAGAGACAGGCCGCTCTCCCGAACCGTAGGAAGAGCGGCCGCGCCTGCAACCCCGCTCACTGCTTGAGATTGCGGCGGCTCCAGCCGGTGATCGAGGCCTCGATGTTCTCCCCATGCCACTGCAGGGGACCTTTGCCTTCGGTGCAGCCCCAGCGGCGGAAGTGCTTGCCGGGTTGCAGCACCCCGCGTAGCCGCAGCTGACGCAGGGTTTCGCGGCTGATGCCGAGCAGCTCACAGGCCTCAGCTGTGCTGATCCAGACCCGCTGGCGGGTGGTCGTGACCTGGGTTTCCATCAGCTCCCCGCCAGCTGCGCGCAGCAGCGCTGGAGGGTGTCGACCAACCAGCTGCGGCGGTAGCTCTTGACCTGGCGAGGTGCCCCGTCAACAAACTGTTGGCGACACGGGGGTTCTTTACCGAACTCCTCGCGGTAAGCCCTGGCCACGAGCTTGCCCGCGGCGCAGAACTGGCTGCGCGGCAGCGCTTGTTGGAACACCTCCAGCCAGGCATCTCCCAAGGTGAGCTCCTCGTCAGTGGGCGCACCGGGCAGCAACCCAGCACTGGCGGTGAGCACGTTGCTGCGGACGATGTCCTTGAACAGAAGCTGGTCGCGCTGATCCAGGCCTCCCAGCCGCTCGAACAGACAGATGCTTCGCTCCACCAGGGCGATCACGTCGGCTTCCCTGATCCGAGCTGGAGGTGTTTCGACGGGAGTCGGTTGAGCCTGCTGGACGCTC
>JBEBCC010000006.1:0-17833 GCA_041158125.1 Cyanobacteriota bacterium | reverse complement strand
ACAGGCCAGGAGCCAGCGGCCTGCGACGCCTGCATCCACCCCTCTGCCTTGCTGGTGAGGGGTCAGGGTTTGCGCCACGGCACCGGCCGCCTTCGCTTCGGGAACAGTTCGCGGCAGAGCGAACAGACGGTGCCAGCCCGAGCCAAGCCGCAGAGTCCTGCTCAGAACCTGGGGCACCGGGCCAGCACCCAGCTCGGCCCAGAGCAGCTGAACAACGCCTGAAAGGCCGAAGCGGCGCCGGCTCGGCCCAGGAACGAGGCCGGTGCAAACGCGCTGCAGTAGCAAGGGAAACCCGACCATCCATCAGGGAACCCTGAAGATGTCATCGTTCCTTATTGACGGCGATGTTGAACCCGCACCCGGGACGGGCCCCCGTGCCGCTGCCAGAGCAAGCCGGTTTTCTGCTGCCCCTCTCAATTGCCAGCACGCTGCTGATGCTGATCAGCGGTGTCTCCCTGCAGCTGGCGATGCTGCAGGGTCAGCGGGTGCAAGCCGCGCAAATGGAACGCAGTGGCAACGATGATGCGCTGGTGTCGGCCGCCCATGGGGTGGCGGCGCAGCTGCAGGGGCCCTACAGCTGCCTGCGTGCTCAGCCCTTCTCCAACTGGCAGGGCAATCTGCCGCCGGCCGGATGCCTGGCAGGGCTGCAACCGAAAACCCTGGTCGAGACAGAACTCTGGGGCCGCCGGGTGGAAGTCAGCAACTGGCAACCCAGCATCGATGCTGACGGAACCGTGCGCAGCGGCGTGTTGAGCGTGCGCCTGCCGGATAGCGGTATGCAGCGCCGATTCACGCTGGGGTTTGCGCCCGAGCAGGCCGTGCGGGAGGCGGGCTGATGCAGCTGCCGGAACTGCTGGTGGCCGTGACGGTTTTCGCCATGGGGGCCAGCGCCTCCCTGCAGCTCACAGCCATGGGGGAAGCCAGCCAACAACGCCTGGGCAGCCGCAGCCAGCTGCTGGCGCGCATCGATCAGGACCGGCAGCAGCTGCAGGCCCGCTGGCAGCTGCTACCCAAGGCGACGACAGGGCCATGCAAGGTCAGCGCCCTTGGTCTGGAGACCGCCGCGGCGACCCTGTCCCTGCCATCGCCGCTGCAGCGGCAGCTGGTGGCCAGCAACGACGGCAGCAGCCTGATGGTCAGTTGGGGGGTGAATGGGGAAGCGCAGCCGCTGCGCCGTCGCCTGTTCACGCCGGCAGGGCTGGGGCTGTGCCGGGTAGCAGAACCCTCGGAGGCAGCGTCATGAGTGCCGGCATGACCCTGCCGGAAGCGTTGATCAGCGTGGCGGTGCTGGGTGTCCTGGCCAGTCTGTCGCTGCCGAGCGCGCAGGAAACTCTGGCGCGGCAACGGCTTGAGGCGGCGAGCCGCACGCTGGGGATGGAGCTTGAGCAGGCGCGCTCGCAAGCGGAGAAGAATGGCTCAGCCTGTGGACTGAGCCTCAGTCCGCAGGGCTGGGCAGTCCCGGCGGGCAGTTCTCTGCAGGCTTGCCTGAGCAGCAGCACCGGCCTGGACACGGGTATCGGCATCAGCAACGACATCCAGCTGATCCACACATTTCCGGCGGTGCTGCGTGTGAGCAGCAACGGCCTGGTGCTCGACGGCGGAACAGCCGTGTTGCGCACCGGCGGTACCACCATGCAACGCTGCCTGGTGATGGCACCACCCCTGGGCGTGGTGCGGGTGGGCCGCTACATGGGCGCGGCCGGAGCCGAGCCGACGAGTGCCGCCTGCATTCCAGATCCCTCGCTCTGATCAGCATGGCGGGTTTTTCCCTGGTGGAGACGCTGGTCTCCCTGAGCCTCGGCCTGACCGTGGCGGGCTCGATCCTGCAGGCATTGTTCTGGCAGGAGCAGATGAATCAGGGTCTGACACGGCTGATGCGTGAGCGGTCTCTACAGGAACGCACCCTGACGCTGATCGCTGCAGATGTGGCCCGGGCCCAACGCATCAGCGCCAGCCCCCAGAGCGAGACAGCAGCATGCCCGCTGGCCGGGCGGCTGCCGGTGCTGCATCTGGACACCACCGCCGGGCCGATCACCTATTCCCTCGGTGATGCACCCAGCGCGATCTGGCGCGGCAAGGTTCTGATGCGCTGCGGGCCAGCCTTCAATCTTGAGGGAGAGCTGACGCTGGGATCCGAGGCACAGAATCGGGTGGTGCTCGATGGCCTTCCCGGGCAGGCCACTCCCTGGACAGGGTGCGCAAGCCTGCTCAGCGGTGAAGCCGGCAGTGATTTGGCCGGTTCTGCTGGCCATGGTTTCTCGGCCTGCGTTGATGCGCAGGGCCTACTGGTGGGGCTTCGGCTGGAGCAGGAAATCGGCAGCAGCAATCGGACGCAACGGATCACCAGCGAGCGACTCGCGAGCCGCACGCCTTGAGCGGATCGGGAGATGACGGGGAAGATCTGGGAGAGCCGGCCCCGTCATCAACCCGGATCAAGGCATCAGTACTGGCACTGAGGAGCGGTGCCGGTGTTCGTGGCGCCGGAACCTGACGCGCAGCGTGTCAGCTGAGTGGAGCCATCCGCATTCACAACCGCCTGGGCCTCGGTGGTGATGCCGTTGCCGGTGCCGAAGTTGGTGGTGAAGGTCACAGCGGTACCTGCAGCGGGGCAGGTGGCGACCGCAATGTTGGGATCCCTGACCCAGAGTCCCTGCTGCTGGGTGACCTGCAGGGCCGCGCAGGACAGCGCTGCCTGCTGAGCGGTGCTATTGGCCGAAATCACCCGGGCACGGCCCTGCTGATTCAGGAACGTGGGTGTGGCGATTGCGGCCAGGACCCCGACAATCACAACCACCGTCAAAAGCTCCATCAGCGTGAAGCCGGACTGCAGCAGCCCAAGGCGACGACGCGACAGACGCTGAAGCAAGGCACGCCTCATCAAGAGACGGCCATGAGAAGTCATAGACATGAAATCAGTGTTGCCCCTGGACCGCAAACAGGCTACCTATACCGCACCGAGAAGGCTCGCATTGGTGTGAACCATTTCAGTTGCTGGCGGCCGCAGCTCCGCCGCGTATCGAAGCGAACCAGGCCGCCTCTGCTCGACGGGCCAGGCCGACGCCCACCTCGGGAGGGGGGCTACCTCTTGCCATTGGCGATCGCCGGCAGCATGATGATGACCTTGAGCACAGTTTCACTTCAGCTCGGCGTGCTTGAAGCCGAACGGGTTAAAAAAGCTGAGCAGGCGAGCACGATCGGCAACGACCTGCTGATCTCAGCCGCCAACCTGATTGCAACTGAATTTGAATCAGGGCACAAATGTCTGCGCGAACTTCAGCTCAGCAGCTGGAAACCCTGCCTGCTTGCAAGCCCAACAACCCTGAATTCTTACGTCAACACGACCCTGGAAAGCGTCAAACGAACACCAGGCAACCACACATCAACCATAGAAGTCGTCGATTGGATACCAATGACCGACAATTGTTCAACCACTAAAACATCGCTCAACCCCTACACCCAGGGCCTCCTGACCATCAGGGACCAGGAAGGCGGTCGGAAGTTTTTCCGGATTAAATTCATCATTGCCTCCAAACAAATCTCGGCGCTGGAGGAGATGGCCAATGCAACTTGCTGAAACCGTTGTCGCAGCAGCGATCATGACCGTGCCGATCACGGCCTCTCTGCAACTGCAGAGCATGCATCAAGCCCAGCAGACCAGCGCGGCATCCAGGAGCGAATTGCTGAGCAAGGTCGATCAGGACCGGATGCAGCTGCAGAACCGCTGGCAGGCACTCAGGCCCCTGGGCACCTCCCCCGCCTGCGTCAGCACCGGCGCACTCATCAACGACGCTGCCGCCATCACCCTCTCAGCACCACTACAACGGAGGCTCGAAGTCGTGCTGCCCAGGGCTGTGAAGGTGAGCTGGATCGCCAACGGACAGACGCTGCGCCAGCGGGTCTATACCGCCGAAGGGCTTGGGCTCTGCCAATGAGCGCCCCAAGACAGACCACGGCCCGGCATCGCGGCCTTTCCCTGCCCGAAACGGTGATCACCATCTCGCTGATCAGCGTGGTGACAAGCCTCTCGGCGCCCAGTCTCTACGAGACCTACATGCGCCAGAAAGTGGACAGCGCCAGCCGCCGCATCAGCCAAGGTCTGGAGCGAGCCCTGGCCGCAGCGGAAGAGGATGGCGATTGCAGCCTCAGCCTCAGCAGCGCCGGCTGGACCGCTGCAGGCGGCTCCAGCCTCCCCCTCTGCCTGAGCAGAGACACAGGGGTGCTGGCCACGGGCCTCGGCATCGCCTCAGACGTGCAGCTGCGCCACACCTTCCCGGCCGCACTCACGTTCTACGGCAGCAAGAGCCAAGCTGATCGCAGTGCATCCGCCGCCGGCATGGCCGTTCTCAGCGCTCAGGGGACACGGCTGCAACGCTGCGTGGTTCTGGCGCCGACCCTTGGACTGGTGCGACTCGGCAGCTATGAGGGCAATGTGAACACCAGCCTCAGCGAAGCCTCCTGCACCGCCGATCGCACGCTTTGACATGGCCATGCACAGCACAGCTGGCTTTTCGCTGACGGAAACGGTGGTGACGGTGGGCCTCGGCGCCGTGGTGGGTGGCTCGATCCTGACCGCCTGGGTCAGCCAGGAGAAAGTGAACCAGGGACTGAGACGCCAGATGCGTGTGGGAGCCCTGCAGCAGCGGGCCCTCGACAGGATTCAACGGGATGTGAACCGATCCAGCACCATCAGCGCCACTCCTCTCACTGCCATTCCGGCCTGCAACCTGGAGGGGCGGCTACCGGTGCTGCACCTCACCCTGCGCAAAACCAGCAGCACCGCCACGGCGCCCACCATCACCTACTCCGTGGGCAACGCATCAGCACCATGGCTCGGCAAGGTGCTGATGCGTTGCGCCCCCGATCCCAACGCCAGCGGATCCGCCAGAAACCATGTGCTGATCGATGGTTTATCCAGCACTCCCACCACCTGGAGCGGCTGCAGCAGAGTGCTGGGCAGTGCCGGCATCGACCTGGCCGGCTCCGCACAACACCCCTTCTCCGCCTGCCGCCACCCCAACCTCGCCATCAATTCCGTGGCCGTGCGCCTGCAGCTGGATGGCACCACCTCCAGCAGTAAAAGTGAACGGCTGATCAACGGCAGCCTCTGATCCGGCCCGGCCGGCATTCAGACCCTCCACTCGGCTGGCAGCGACACGCATCGGGACCAATCTCTGCTGAACTGGGCACACCCCAATTCCGCTGCCGTGTTTGCCGCCCTCAGCCTGCGCCGGGCCACCAGCCTCTCCGCACGGATGGCGCACTGGGGCCTGCGGATCGTGCTGATCTATCTGCTGGTCGCCCTGCTCACTCCGCTGCTGCTGCAACTGGGGCTGTTGCCGGATGCCAACGTCGGCCTCGAGAATCCGATCTACGCCGCCCCCAGCCCGCAGCACTGGTGTGGAACCGATCGCCTCGGTCGCGATGTGTGCGTGCGCACGCTCGCCGGCAGCGGCGTCGCCCTGCAGGTGGTGGTCATTGCCCTGGTGTCAGCCCTGGTGGTGGGTGTACCGCTGGGCATGGTGAGCGGCTATCTGGGCGGCTGGCTGGACCGCTGCCTGGTGCTGCTGATGGACACGCTCTACACCCTGCCGGTGCTGTTGCTCTCGGTGGTGCTGGCCTTTCTGCTGGGCAAGGGCCTGCCCAATGCCGCCGCCGCCCTGTGCGTCGTCTACATCCCGCAGTATTTCCGCGTGGTGCGCAACCAGACCGCCCAGGTGAAGGCAGAACTGTTCGTGGAGGCCGCCCGCTCCCTGGGGGCCGGCCCCCTCTGGGTGCTGCGGCGCTACCTCCTGCGCAACGTGATCACATCGGTGCCGGTGCTGCTCACGCTCAACGCCGCCGATGCCGTCCTGGTGCTCGGCGGACTCGGGTTCCTCGGCCTGGGACTGCCGGAATCCGTGCCCGAGTGGGGCAGCGATCTGCAGCAGGCGCTCACAGCGGTGCCGACCGGCGTCTGGTGGACCGCCCTGTTCCCAGGCGTGGCGATGTTCGTGTTGGTGCTCGGCCTCTCCTTCCTGGGCGAGGGTCTGGAGAGCTGGTTGAGCGGCGGCGGCGGCTCCAGGGCGGCTCGCTGAGGCGGATACTCCGCCAACTGGATTGCGCTCAGCACCTGAACGGGTGCGTGGCTGCAGACGTGCCGCAGTCCGGGCGGGCTGGCGGATCAGTGGCGCAACCTGAGCGTGCGCGGCAGCTGCTCCAGGATCACCCCCTCAGCCGAGAGCGGCGGGTAGGGGCGGCCCTGGTGGCGGCACCACTCCGCCACCTGCGGATAGGCCCACTCGAACAGCAACCGCCGGTAGGCCATCGCACCGCCCGGAATCCCTTCGCCGGCCGTGGGCAGCACACCAGCCTGCCCGCGCTGGCGCAGGGCCTCAAACAGCAGCGTCGCCGCCGCCACACTCACATTCAGGCTCTGCACCATGCCGCTCATCGGGATGAACAAGGGCTGATCCACCAGCGCCAGGGCCGCCTCGCTCATGCCCCATTTCTCAGCACCCATCAGGAATGCCGTTGGGCCGGTGAAATCGCAAACGCGGTAGTCGCGCGCATCGACGCTCAGGTGCGTGCCGAACAGGCGGAAGCCGCGCTCCTTCAAGCCCAGCAGGCACTGTTCAATCGAGGGATGGGGATGCAGCGGCACCCACTTCTGGCTGCCCTTGGCGGTTTTATTGAAGGTGCGGGGCCGCCCCGGCAAGCTCACCACATGGGCCTCCAGAACGCCCACCGCATCGCAGGTCCGCAGGATCGCCGAAAGGTTATGCGGCTTGTCGACCGCCTACAGCACCACCGTGAGATCGCCCATGCGACGGTTGAGCACAGCCTGGAGCCGCTCGAAGCGGCGGGGCAGCAGGGGCATCGCGGAGGCTGGGCCGGCTGCTGCCATCGTCTCCGATGGCGGGAACAACAGCGTGAACGAGCCGATCGGCTTCGATCAGAGGGTCTGGCGGATGGTGGCGCAGATCCCACCGGGCCGGCTGGCGACCTACGGGCAGATCGCCGAGCTGATCGGTGCCTGGGGCTGCGCCCGCCAGGTGGGTTGGGCGCTGCGGCGGCTTCCCCTGCCCGCCACGATCCCCTGGCAGCGGGTGGTCAATGGCCGCGGCCGCATCGCCATGACGCCGAGCCGCGAAGGCTCCGATTGGATCCAACGACAGCTGCTGCTGGCGGAGGGAATCCCGGTGCAGGCTGATGGCCGGCTACCGCTGGCGCGTTACCGCTGGCGGCCGGACGCTAGTTGTGGTGAATCATCCGGCGACGTCGCCTCTTGAGCAGCCCCATCCATGCCCAGCGCGGCCCAGGCACCGGCCCCAGCTCGGCAGCAGGCCTGGCGTCACGCCAGGTGGCCTGGCAGGTGCTGCAGGCCGTGGCGGCCGGGGCCTACGCCGATGGCGCGCTGGAGCGGGAGCTGGGACGCGTTGCTCTCGCTCCCCTCGACCGGGCCCTGGCCACCGAGCTGGCCTACGGCGCGATCCGCCAGCGCCGCCGGCTGGATGCCTGGCTGGATCAGCTGGGCCGGGTGCCGGCGGATCGGCAGCCACCAAAGCTGCGCTGGCTGCTGCATCTCGGGCTCTATCAGCTCCTGATGAGTGAACGAATACCGGCAGCGGCTGCGGTGAGCACCACAGTGGAGCTGGCCAAACGCGGTGGTCTGGCGCGGCTGGCGCCGGTGGTGAACGGCCTGCTGCGGGCCTTCCTGCGCAGCCGCGAAGCCGGCGCAGAGCTGCCGCTGCCCAACAACCCCGCGGTCGCCCTTGGCCTGCGGCACTCCCTGCCGGACTGGCTGGCTGAGGATCTGCTGCGATGGCTGCCGACCGAGCGGGCTGAGGCGTTCGGGTTGGCCTGCAACAGCACACCAAACCTGGATCTGCGCGTGAACCGACTGCGCAGCAGCCCGGCTGCCGTGCGCGAGGCGCTGGCGGGCGCCGGGGTGGACGCCAGCCCACTGGAGGGCTTGGCATGGGGCCTTGGCCTGAGCGGCCGCAGCGGCGATCTGCGGCAGCTCCCGGGCTACGCCGAGGGCCATTGGTGCGTGCAGGACCGCTCCGCCCAGCGGGTGGCAGGCCTGCTGGATCCCCAACCTGGTGAGCGGATCCTCGATGCCTGCGCCGCGCCGGGTGGCAAGAGCACCCACCTGGCCGAAGCCATGCACGACCAAGGTCTGGTGCTGGCGGTGGATCGCGGCGAGGCCCGCCTGCGGCGGGTGCAGCGCAACAGCGCCCGGCTCGGTCTGAACTGCATCCAAACCCGCCATGGCGATGCCAGCCTGCTGGCGGCTGAGGCGCCGGACTTGCGGGGCAGCTTCGATCGGATCCTGCTGGATGCCCCCTGCTCGGGCCTGGGCACCCTGGCGCGTCATGCCGATGCACGCTGGCGGATGGATCCAGCCGCAATCAATGAGCTGGTGGTGCTGCAGCGCCAGTTGCTGGATGGCCTGCTGCCGCTGCTGCGGCCGGGCGGACAGCTGGTGTACGCCACCTGCACGGTGCATCCACGCGAGAACGGCGAGCTGATTGATGCGCTGCTGGCGGCGGAGCCGGATCTGCGCCGGCTGGTGCAGTGGCAACTGTGGCCAGGTGAGCAGCATGGGAACGGCGATGGCTTCTTCGCCGCACTGCTGCAGACCGATCAGGGGGTTGGCACTGGCGGCGGGGGCGCCAACACCGGCGGCGGGGGCGCCAGCACCGGTGGTGGGACAGCCGGTGCGACCGGCGCGGTGGGGGCCGCGGGGGCTGCGGCGGTGGGAGCCGCCGGGGCTGGGGTGCCTTCCGGGATCACCGGCTGAGCATTGGGGGGTTGCCATCGCCCTTCCGGCGGCACAGCCGGCCGGCCGGCCGGCTGATCAACGCGACGCAGCGCCGTGAGCGGATTGAAGCGACCCGTGAGCTGCGGCTTGGGCGGGAACTGGCGAACCGGCAGATCCCGAACGATCGGCCGCATGTAATCAGCCCAGGCCTCGACGGCCACCGCGCTGGTGCTGTTGGTGCCGCGGTTGTTGTCGTAACCGAGCCAGAGACCGGTGGTGAGCTGAGGGATACCGCCGATGAACCAGAGATCGCGGCCGCCTTCGGAGGTGCCGGTCTTGCCGGCCACAGGCCGACCCGGCATGGAGGCGCCGGCGCCGGTGCCGCCGTTCACCACCTGCTGCAGCATCCAGAGCATGGCGTCAGCGATGTCGCTGGCCACGGCGCGGCGGCCGCGGTCGCCATCAACGCGGCGACTCCAGAGCAGGTCACCATCAGGGCCGAGGATCTCCTCAAACGGCGTTGGGCTGACATAGACACCGCGGTTGAACACACCGGCATAGGCCGCAGTCATGTCGAGCACGGTCTGCTCGGTGGCACCAACCGCCAGGGGATAAAAACGCCCCAGCTCACGGCTGATCCCCAGACTCTGGGCTGTAGCGATGACGCGATCGAAGCCCAGCTTCTGCAGCAGGCTGACGGCGACGGTGTTCAGCGAGTTCTGCAGAGCCACCCACAGCGGCACCGAACCCATGTGGCGCCCGCCGAAGTTCCTGGGGCAATAGCCGCCGAAGCAGCGGCTGGCATCGCTGACAACCTCCTCCGGCTTCATACCCTCCTTGAGGGCTGTGAGATAGATGAACAACTTGAAGGTGGAGCCCGGGGAGCGCAGGGCCTGAGCGGCGCGGTTGAACTGGCTGCTGGCGAAGTCCTTGCCACCCACCATCGTGCGCACCAAGCCGGTGCCCGGCTCCATCGAAACGATCGCCCCCTCCATGTCGCCAGTGGCGTAGCGATTGATCGTGGCCTGGGCGCGCTCCTGCCAGGCCATATTCAGGCTGGTGCGGATCGTCAGACCTCCCACCTCCAGATCCTCAGGGCTCAACACGCGCGGCAGCTCCTGGGCCAGCCAGCTGGTGAAGTAGGGAGCCCGACTGGTCCAGTACTTGGGCTCAGCAGGCCTGAGAGCCAGCGGCGTGGCAGCGGCGCGCTGCAGCTGCAGATCATTGATGAAGCCGGCCTCACGCATCCGCCGCAGCACCGTGGCGCGCCGCTGCAGGGCCAGCTCGGGATTCACCAGGGGGGAATACACCGAAGGTGCCGGCGGCAGACCGGCGATCAGGGCCGCTTCCGGCAGGCTGAGCTGATCAGGGCGCTTCGAGAAGTAGATCCAGGCGGCATCGGCGACGCCATAGGCGCTGGAGCCGAGATAGACGTTGTTGAGATACTGCTCGAGGATCTGGCGCTTGCTGAGCTGCCGCTCAAGTTTGCCGGCGAGGAACGCTTCCTTCAGCTTGCGGGCGATCGTGCGGTCCTGACTGAGGAAGACGGTGCGAGCCAGCTGTTGGGTGATTGTGCTGGCGCCCTCCTCCACCGACCCCTGGCGCAGGTTGCTCAACAGGGCACGGCCGATGCCGACCGGATCAATGCCGTCGTGCTGGTAGAAGCGGCGATCCTCAGCGGCGATGAAGGCCCGCTGAAGCAACAGCGGCATCTGGCCGGCAGTCAACTTCTCGCGGGTGGCGGGACCCAACTTCTGGATCACCTGGCCATCGGCGGAAAGCACCGTGATGGTGCCCGGGCGGTTGTAGGTGCTGAGGCGCCGCACATTGGGCAGCAGAGCGTCGATGCCCTGCACCACCAGCACCTGGCCCAAGGCGACGACAACGCCCGCTCCAGCCCCGAGCAGGCCGGTGCGGATCAGGGTGGGCCGCCGGGGCCGACTCACATCAGCACCAGGCCACTGTGACCGATGGCCAGGGCGGTCACCAACATGCCAAGGACCAGGAAGGGCTGGGCACTGGCCTGGTACTTGACATCGAACGCAACCGGATCGCGCAGCAGCCAGATGTCCTGAAAGGTGATCTGGGGAACGATCAACAGGACCAGCAGCACGGCGGCGAAGTGCTGACCGATGGAGATCAGCACCGCCACCATCGCCAGCTGGAAGAGATCGATCATGCCGGCACTGATCCAACTGGCGCGTTCGATGCCGAACACCACCGGCAGGCTCTGCAGGCCAAGGGCGCGATCGCCTTCGACGCTCTTGAAATCATTGACGACAGCGATGCCAAGACCCGCCAAGGAATAAGCCAGGGTGAGCAGAGCCGTGGTCCACGTGAGCTGGCCGAACAGGGCCTGACCAGCCCACCAGGGCAGGGCGATATAGCTGGCGCCGAGGGCGTAGTTGCCAAGCCAGCCGTTCTGCTTGAGCTTGAGCGGCGGGGCCGAGTAGATGAAACTCACGAACGAACCGCCCAGGGCCAGCAGAAAGAGCACCGGGGTGCTGTGGTTGGCCCAGAGATCAAGGCCATAGGCGACGCCAAGGCCGGCCAGCAGCAGCACCCAGATCTGGGCCTTGACCTGCCAGAGCGGGATCGCACCGGAAGGGATCGGCCGATAGGGCTCGTTGATCGCGTCGATCTCGCGGTCGTAGTAGTCGTTGATGGTCTGGGTGTAGCCGGCCAGCAGGGGCCCGCTCATCAGCATGCAGGCGATCGAAGCGCCCACTTCACTGAAGGTCCAGTGGAAGTTTCCGGAGGCGGCAGCGCCGCAGAGCACCCCCCAGATCAGAGGAATCCAGGTGACCGGCTTCATCAGCTGCAGCCGGATCTTCCAGATATTGGAGGTGCCGGCGGCACCTTTCATCCCCAGGAGCTGGCGGGCGCCGGCGCCGCTGGCGGCCGTGGGATTGGGGGATTCGCTCACGGGCAGGGTGCTGGGGTGTTCAGGCGGCGTGATCGGGATCAGGCCGCGGTGATCTCGTCGTCGAAGAACCAGCTGGTGGTGCCGTTGCTGAGCTGAACAACCACGCCGATTCCCTTGCCGTCGGTCACTTTGAAATCCTTGACGGTCCCGGTGGCATCAGCCTGCAGGGTCGCCACCAGGTCGGCGGGGATGCGGTCGCGCACCCGGGTGACGCGCACCTTCGAGCCGATGGTGATGGCAGCCTGGGACATGTCCGGCGCGACGCGGAAAAGTGGCGACAGGCTAACCCCTGAGAATCCGCACCAGCCAGTGGCGCCGCAGGCTGCAGCCCGCTGGCGGCATCAGCCGCCGGAACCAGCCGCCGGAAGCACCTGCCACAACAAGCCACCAGGGCAGGCCGCCGCTGCGCCCTTGCCCCGATCCCGTCCCGATCCTCCCGCGCCCTCTCGTCGCCATGGTTGCCAAACGCATCATTCCCTGCCTGGACGTGGCCGATGGCCGGGTGGTGAAGGGGGTGAACTTCGTGGGTTTGCGCGATGCCGGTGATCCGGTGGAGCTGGCGTGCCGCTACAGCGCCTCCGGCGCCGATGAGCTGGTGTTTCTGGATATCGCCGCCAGCCACCAGGGGCGCGCCACCCTGGTGGATCTGGTGCGCCGCACCGCCGAGGCTGTGACCATCCCATTCACAGTGGGGGGCGGCATCAGCAGCGTGGAGGGCATCACCGAGCTGCTGCGCGCCGGTGCCGACAAGGTGAGCCTCAACTCCTCGGCGGTGCGCGATCCAGAGCTCGTGGCGCGCGGCGCCGAGCGCTTCGGCTGCCAGTGCATTGTGGTGGCGATCGACGCCCGCAGGCGCGCGGGGGCGGAGCCGGGCTGGGATGTGTACGTGAAGGGCGGGCGCGAGAACACCGGCCTGGATGCGGTGGCCTGGGCGCGGCAGGTGGTGGCGCTGGGGGCCGGCGAGATCCTGCTCACCTCGATGGATGGCGACGGCACCCAGGCGGGCTATGAGCTCAACCTCACGCGTGCGGTGGCGGACGCGGTGGATGTGCCGGTGATCGCCAGCGGCGGCGCCGGCTGCATCGACCACATTGCCGAGGCCCTCGACAACGGCGCAACGGGTGGTCATGCGGCGGCAGCGCTGCTGGCCTCGCTGCTGCACGACGGGGTGTTGACGGTGGGGCAGATCAAGCGCGATCTGCTGGGTCGTGGCCTGAACCTGCGCCCCCTGGAGGAGCCGGGCCTGGCGGCCTGAGCGCCGCAGCCACCACGCCCCACCGTTACACCCCGTTACAATGAGCTCAGACAGGTGTCTACTGCGGAACCGTGACGGCGTTGCTTCACCCCCATTCCACAGCTCTGGCGGTGGTGATGGTGCTGGCCGTGATGGCGATGGTGGCCTGGGCCCTGCAGCTGATGCAGGCCGCCTCCGACCGCCGGGACTTTTCGCTGATGCTGGCGGGCTGCATGGTGTGCTCCGCCGCGGTTGGCCTGGCGGCCGTGATGGTGATGGGCTTCACCAGCGCCGATCGCCTCCAGGCCCAGGGGGTGATGAGCCGACCAGCCGCCGATGGCTTCGATCTCGTGGCAGGAGGTGTCAGTCTCGATGCGATCACCCTTCCCTGGGATGCCGCCAGCCCCCCCACCACCTGACGCAACGGCCGTTCGCGAGCTGTTCGAGCGCATCGCCCCCAGCTACGACCGCCTCAACGATCTGCTCAGCCTCGGCCTGCACCGGCTCTGGAAGCGCCAGGCGGTGCTGTGGCTGCAGCCACAGCCCGGGCAGCGGCTGCTCGACCTCTGCTGCGGCACTGGCGATCTTGCCCTGGTGCTGGCGCAAGCGGTACGTCCGGGCGGGCTGGTGCTCGGGCTGGATGCGGCAGCGGCCCCGCTGGCGCTGGCACGGCGGCGGGCGGCCTGCCAAACCTGGCTGCCCGTGGAGTTCCGCCAGGGCGATGCCCTGGCGACCGCGCTGAACGACGGCTGGGCCGATGGCGCCGTGATGGCCTACGGCCTGCGCAACCTCAGCGATGCCAGCGCGGCCCTGGTGGAGCTGCGCCGGGTGGTGCAACCGGGCGGCCGGGCGGCCGTGCTCGATTTCAACCGTCCCGTGGACCCGGCGGGGAACACAGCCGGATTCCAGCGCTTCTACCTACGCCAGGTGGTGGTGCCGCTGGCGCGCCAGGCAGGGCTGGAGGCGGAATACGCCTACCTGGAGGACAGTCTCAGCCGCTTCCCCACCGGCCCGGAGCAGGAGCAGCTGGCCCTGGCCGCTGGCTTCCGTGCCGCCCGCCACCGGCCGCTGGCGGGCGGCCAGATGGGTCTGCTCCAGCTGCAGGCCTGACCGGGCGGCCACGCCCCGTCGCCATCGACAATGGCGTCACGACCCGGCCGGCGCCCCGTGCATTTCCAGGACATCATCCAGACCCTGAACCGCTTCTGGGCGGAGCGCGGCTGCCTGATCCTGCAGCCCTACGACACGGAGAAGGGCGCCGGCACGATGAGTCCGCACACGGTGCTGCGGGCGATCGGTCCCGAGCCCTGGGCCGTGGCCTATCCGGAGCCCTGCCGCCGCCCCACCGACGGCCGCTACGGCGACAACCCCAACCGGGCCCAGCACTACTTCCAGTACCAGGTGCTGATCAAGCCCAGCCCCGACGGCATTCAGGAGACCTACCTGGCCTCACTGGAGGCGCTCGGGATCCGGGCCGCAGACCACGACATCCGCTTTGTGGAGGACAACTGGGAATCGCCGACCCTGGGCGCCTGGGGCGTGGGCTGGGAGGTGTGGCTCGATGGCATGGAGGTGACCCAGTTCACTTATTTCCAGCAATGCGGTGGGCTCGACTGCCGGCCGGTGTCGATCGAGATCACCTACGGCCTCGAGCGCCTGGCGATGTATCTCCAGGACGTGGAGAGCATCTGGGATCTCAGCTGGGATGGCAACCGCTCCTACGGCGACATCTGGCTGCCGTTCGAGAAGGGGCAGTGCACCTACAACTTCGAGGCCGCCAACCCCGAGCGGCTCAAGCAACTGTTCGCCCTCTACGAGGCCGAGGCCGCTGATCTGGTGGCCCAGAAGCTGCCGGCACCAGCGCTCGACTTCGTGCTGAAGTGCAGCCACACCTTCAATCTGCTCGAAGCCCGCGGCGTGATCTCGGTAACCGAGCGCACCGCCACGATCGGCCGCATCCGCACCCTGGCACGCCAGGTGGCGGAGGCCTGGCTGGCGGAGCGGGAGGCGCTGGGGTTCCCGCTGCTCAGTGCTGAGCAACGGGCCGCCCTGCAGGGAGCGGCGGCAGAGGCGGCGGCGTAGGCGTAGGCGACGCCAACGGCAGCGCCATCGCCGGACCATCGAGGGTGTTGCTGCAGAGATCCAGCACGATCCGCTGCCCCACCGACCCCGGCATGGGTGCCTGCCAGGGCTGCCATTCACCATCGATGCGCCAGCTCTGGCGCAAGCTTTCACACTGCACCGCCACGGCCGTGGCGCCGGAGCCCCGCAGGCCGAGATCAGCGGCCGCCGCCTTGAGCAGGGTGATGCGCACGCCGCCGGGATGCAGCTTCCAGCCGGCCCAGTCGACCGCGGTGGCGTTGAACCACTTCCAGCGCACCAGACCAGCCTGCTCCCGCAGGGCCAATTCGGCGCGATCGCGCCGTTCGGCGGGGCTGAGCAACAGCGCTGCAGCCGGATCCTGACCAACCTGCGGCGCTGCTGGCGCCAGAGGCTGTGCCAGCAGCGGCGTCGCCAGCAGCGCCGCCATGGGCAGTGCCAGCCCCAGGGAGCTGCAGACAGAACAAAACAACTGCCGGGCCATCGCCGCAGGGCAAGCGATCGAACAGTAAGGGAACCCTGATGACATCGGTCGGGACCGGGCTGCCATGGCTGCCGCGCTGCTTGCGCTGGTTTTGCTTGCGCTCAGCACCGGTGTGCTGCCGCTGCAGCTGCCACTGCAGCTGGCGCTACTGCTGGGACTGGTGGCCACAGGCCTGCTGCTGCTGCGCCGTGAACGCTGGAGCGGCCGACGCCAGTGGGCGCTGGTGCTGGCCCTGACCCTGGCCTGGAGCTGGGGGCTGCAAGGCCGCCCCGCTCCGGGCGCCCAGGATCCAAGCCAGCTGCTCCACGCCAGCGGCAGTGCGGTGGTGGTGACACTGCGGGGCCAGCTGCTGGCCGATCCACAACCGCTGGGGGAGGGGGAAGGGTGCCGCCTACCCCTGCAGCTCAGCGGCGGGCGCACAGAACTCCTGTTCAGGCCCTGCCCGGCGCTACGGCAGGGCTGGCGGCTGGAGGCCAGCGGCACCCTGATCCGGCCGAAGGCGGCACCGCATCCACTGTTGTCGGGATCGGCGGAACGGCTGGCACGCCAGGGGATCTGGAGCCAGCTGCGGGTGGAGCGCTGGCAGCTGCTCAGCCAGCCGGCTACGCCCCTGGTGGATCTGCGGCGGCGCATGGCCACGGCGCTGGTGCAGAGCGGTGGCCCTGAAGCGGGGGGCGTGCTGGCGGCGCTGGTGCTGGGCAGTGCCGTGGTGCCGGTGCCGCTGGCGGTGCGGGAAGCCTTCCGCGCCGCCGGGCTGTCGCATGCGCTGGCTGCCAGCGGCTTTCACCTCACGGTGCTGCTCGGGGCGGTGATGGCCTTCAGCCGCCTCGGCGGCCGACCGCTGCGCTGGGGGCTGGCACTGGGCGCGATGGTGTTGTTTCTGCTGCTGGCCGGGCCGCAGCCCTCGGTGGTGCGAGCGGTGGCGATGGGGGCGCTGGCCTTTCTGGTGCAGGAGAGCGGCCGGCGCGTGCGACCGCTGGGGGTGCTGCTGCTGTGCGTGCTGCTGATCCTGCTGGTGGCACCGGCCTGGTTGCTGGATGTGGGCTTTCAGCTGAGCGTGGCGGCCACGGCGGGGCTGCTGCTGAGTGCAGCGCCGCTGGAGCGGCGGCTGCGGGAGGGTCTGCCCGGCTGGGCCGCGACCGGGATCGCCGTGCCGCTGGCGGCATCGCTGTGGACGCTGCCGCTGCAGCTGCTGCATTTCGGTGCCCTGCCGCTCTACGCGGTGCCAGCTAACGTGCTGGTGGCACCGCTGCTGACACCACTGACCCTCGGGGCGATGGCGATGGCCGTGGCGGCACTGGTGATGCCGCCCCTGGTGGGACTGCTGAGCTGGGGGCTGGTGCCGCTGACGCAGCTGTTCGTGGCGGTGGCCAGGCTGATGGCCGGTCTGCCGCTGGCGCAGTGGCAGCTGGGGCAGATGCAGCCGCTGCTGGTGCTGCTGCTCAGCCTGGCGCTGCTGCCGTGGCTGTGCCCGCTGCCGGTCGTGACGGAGGGACGACGGCAGTGGTTGCGACGGGCCGGCGCCGGCCTGCTCGCTCTGGTGGTGGCAGCGCATGGGGCGCAGCTGGGGCGCGATCAGCTGCTGCTGGTGCAGGACAGCGGCCGGGATCTGCTGCTGGCGCGCCATCGCGGCCGAGCGGCACTGATCAGCCGCCGAGCCGATCCGCTCAGCTGCAGCCGAGCAGCGCGGCTGGCGCTGGGGCTGGGTGTGCAGCGCTACGACTGGGTGCTGACGCTCGACCCGGTGGCGGCCGAGCAACCGGCCTGCTGGCAACAGCTGACGCCGACGCCGCTGGCGGCGCCGGCGGTGGGCCAGACGCTCGCCAGTGCTGGCCTGGCGGTGACGGCCCTGGCTGCCGACAGCCAGGCGCTGCTGCTGCAGGCCGGCCGGCTGCGCTGGGGGCTGCTGCCGGATCGGCAGGCATGGTGGAGCTGGCAGCAGCTGCAGCAGGGGGAGGTGTGGCGACGAGGCGCCGATGGCAACCTGGATGGGCTGTGGCTGGGCTTCAGGCCCAGCGCCCGCGAGCGGCGCCTGCTGCCGGCTCTGCCGGCCTCGCGGCTGTGGTGGCCCACTGCCGGTTCAGGCAGCGGTTGGCGCCTGGCCTGATCCGTACCGGCCGGCCCTTAGAGTGCGGGCGTCGCCTGGAGAGGTGGCTGAGTGGTCGAAAGCGAACGACTCGAAATCGTTTGAAGGGCAACCTTCCGTGGGTTCGAATCCCACCCTCTCCGCTTCAACAATCAACCACAACTTGGCTTGGAGCCCAGGTTGAGCGGATTGGTGTTCAGTTGCTGTGGATCGCTCAATCTCGGCGGTTTGAGTGCAACACCGCTGACTTGATTCAGCTG
>JBEBCC010000005.1:0-4483 GCA_041158125.1 Cyanobacteriota bacterium | reverse complement strand
GCCTGGTGCGTCGCGGCCTGGCCCGGGCCCGCCGCCACTGCGCCGGTGCACGGGCCGTGATCGGTGGCGGTGCGGTGAGTGTGTTCTACGAGCAGCTGGGACGGCAGCTGCCCCGCGGTGCCGTGGTTTCGCTGGGGGAGGGGGAGCCCCTGCTGGAGAAGCTGATCCGCGGCGAATCCCTGGAGGCGGAGCGCTGCTTCCTGGCCGGGGCGCCGCCGCGGCCAGGCCTGATTCATGAGCAGCCGGCGGGCATGGAGAAAACCGCCTGCAACTACGCCTACATCGCCTCGATCTGGCCCCAGCTCGATTGGTATCTCGACGGCGGCGACTTCTACGTGGGCGTGCAGACCAAGCGCGGCTGCCCCCACAACTGCTGCTACTGCGTGTACACGGTGGTGGAGGGCAAGGCGGTGCGCGTGAACCCCGTGCAGGAGGTGATCGCTGAGATGCGCCAGCTCTACGCCAAGGGGGTGCGCGGCTTCTGGTTCACCGATGCCCAGTTCATTCCCGCCCGTCGCTACATCGACGATGCCAAGCAGCTGCTGCGGGCCGTTCAGGCCCAGGGGTGGACTGACATTCGCTGGGCGGCCTACATCCGCGCCGACAACCTCGATGCCGAGCTGGCTGAGCTGATGGTGGCCACCGGCATGGATTACTTCGAGATTGGCATCACCTCCGGCTCCCAGGAACTCGTGCGCAAGATGCGCATGGGTTACAACCTGCGCACCGTGCTGGAGAACTGCCGCCTGCTGGCCCGTGCCGGTTTCCGCGAACACGTATCGGTGAACTACTCGTTCAACGTGATCGACGAACGCCCGGAGACCATCCGCCAGACCGTGGCCTACCACCGCGAACTGGAGCGCATCTTCGGGGCCGACAAGGTGGAGCCGGCAATCTTCTTCATCGGCCTGCAGCCTCACACACACCTGGAGCAGTACGGCTTCGACCAGGGCCTGATCCAGCCGGGCTACAACCCGATGAGCATGCTGCCCTGGACCGCTCGCCAGCTGCTCTGGAATCCTGAGCCGATGGGCAGCACCTTCGGTCGTATCTGTCTCGAGGCCTTCGAGCGCAACCCTGGCGATTTCGGACGCACCGTGATGGATCTGCTGGAGCGCGACTACGGCCTGGCTCCGCTGGAGGAAGCGCTGCATGCGCCGGTGGAGGGCAGGCGCGCTCTGGCGACGGCGACCCGTTGAGCTGAGCTCACCACCAGCGGCGGCGTATCCAGATCAGCCCCAGCAGCCCGAGCCAGCCCAGCATTCCGCCGATTGGGTTGGCGTTGTTGCCGCCGCCGGGGCCCAGCAGCCAGGCCGGTGTGGTGGGCGAGATCTGCAGCAGGCCGCTCTGCAGGGCGAACCAGCCCCCCACCAGACCGCCGTGCAGGCCCACCGATCCCCAGAGGGCACCGGCGTCTGCCCGGCGCTGCAGGGCCAGGGCCAGGCCCAGCAGCACCAGGCCGCCGAGCAGGCCGATGGCCTCCAGTCCAGCTAGCCGGTACCAGGGATGCACCAGCGCGAAGATCGCGGCCTGCAGCCCGATCGAACGCTGCGCCCCCACCTGTCGCTCCAGCTCGCCCCACAGCCAGCTGCGGAACAGCAGTTCTTCGGCGAAGCCGACCCCGAGCAGCAGGGCCAAGGCGTTGAGCAGTTCAGCAGTGGTCAGCTCCATCCGCCAGAGGCCCTGGCCGCTCCAGATCAGCACCACGCCGACACCAGCCAGCAGCAGCACCGCCTTGAGCAGTCCGCGAGTGAAGGCCTTCAGTCCGGCGGCCGCACCGACGGCGATGCCAAGGGTCTGCCAGGGGGTGGTGCTGCCCCAGGCGTGCCGGAGCCGCCAGGGCAAGCTCACCAGCAGCAGCACCAGGGCGATCACCACACCGGCCAGATCCACCTGGTCGGGCCGCCAGCCGCTGAAGAGCAGCTGCAAGGGCCGCGCAACGAGCCAGCCCAGTCCGTAGAGCAACGGCACATAGAGCAGGGTGCCCCACCAGTGCAGGCGTGGGCTGTCGCCGGTGCCTGCACTGGGCATCTCGGGGTGCACCATCAGCCTTCCGGCTCGATCGTGCTGGTGAGGCCCTTGGCTCTGAGCGTTTCGCAGTAGAACTCGGCCGGCTCGATGTCGCACACGATCACCAGTCCGACCCCGGTGTTGTGGGCTTCAAGCATCACGGCGATGGCGTCCTGCTCGCTCAGACTCGGCACCACCTGCCGCAGGGTGGTCACCACGTACTCCATGGTGTTCACCGGGTCGTTGTGCAGCAGCACCTTGTAACGGGGCGAGGGCTTGCGCACTCGCTCTGGTGCTTTTTCCATCACCGCGGCGCCGCCGCTCTCACGGCCCGGCGTCTGAGTTGATCGGATCATCCTGACCAGCTCCGGTATGACGACAGATGACTTTAGGCAGTGAATCAGGCGACAGCGGCCCCTGGTGTCAGCGCGGCCTGAATGCGGCGCATGGCCTCCAGCACGTTCTCGCGGCTGTTGAAGGCCGAGAGGCGGAAGTAGCCCTCGCCGGCGGCACCGAAGCCGCTGCCGGGGGTGCCCACCACGTGAGCCTTGTCGAGCAGCAGATCGAAGAAGCCCCAGGAATCCACGCCAGCGGGGGTTTTGATCCAGACGTAGGGAGCCTGCTCACCGCCGAACACCTGCAGGCCGGCGGCGCTGAGTTCGCGGCGAATGATCGCTGCGTTCTCCATGTAGAAGGCGATCAGGGCCTGCACCTGGGCCTGGCCTTCGGGGGAATACACCGCCTCGGCGCCGCGCTGCACGATGTAGCTCACGCCGTTGAACTTGGTGCATTGGCGCCGGTTCCATAGGCCCCACAGCTCCACCTGTTCGCCATTGGCCGCCGTGCCCATCAGGCCGCGGGGCACCACGGTGAGGGCGCAGCGGGTGCCGGTGAAGCCGGCGTTCTTGGAGAAGGAGCGGAATTCGATCGCGCACTCGCGCGCGCCCTCGATTTCATAGATCGAGTGGGGCAGCGAAGGATCCTGGATGAACGCCTCGTAGGCGGCGTCGAACAGGATCAGGGCATCGTTGGCGCGGGCGTAGTCGACCCAGGCCTGCAGTTGCTCCTTGGTGGCTACAGCGCCGGTGGGGTTGTTGGGGAAGCAGAGGTAGATCAGATCCACTTTCTCCGTGGGGATCTGGGCGGTGAAGCCGTTCTCGGCACTGATGGGCAGGTAGGTGAGGCCGCCGTACTGGCCGGCCTGATCGGCGTCGCCGGTGCGGCCGGCCATCACGTTGCTGTCCACATACACCGGGTACACCGGGTCGGTCACGGCGATGCGGTTGCCCTCGCCAAGGATGTCGAGGATGTTGGCGCTGTCGCACTTGCTGCCATCGGACACGAAGATCTCCTCCGCCGAGATCTGGCAGCCGCGGGCCTGGAAGTCATGGCTGGCGATCGCCTCGCGCAGCCACAGGTAGCCCTGCTCGGGGCCGTAGCCGCGGAAGCCCTCGCGGATGCCCATCTCATCGATGGCGGCCTTCATGGCCTTGCGGCAGGCCTCCGGCAGCGGTTCAGTCACATCGCCGATGCCCAGGCGGATGATCGCCGCCTCCGGGTTGGCCTCGCTGAAGGCCTTGACCCGGCGGCCGATTTCGGGGAACAGATAACCCGCCTTGAGCTTGAGGTAGTTGCCGTTGACCTGGGCCATTGCGCGGTGGGTGGGCCGTTGCCGGGCCCGGGACACGATGGCGCGATTGTCCTATGCGGCGGTGGCTGGCCTGCTCGCGGCGATCCCTGCCACACCCCTGGCCAGGGCCTCACGGCTGGTGTGCACCGAGTGGCTGCCCAGCACCAGGGGATGGCTGTGCAGCACGGCACTGCCCAACAGCAGGCGGGTGGGTTCGACCGCACGGATGACGACGGCGCCGCCCTCCGCCGTCAGCACCACCAGCTCATCGCCCACGGCCTCGCCCGCCACCAGCGCCTGGCCCCGGTACACAAACACCCAGGCAACGCTGTGATCACTGGGCGGCTGGAAGGTCCATGTCTCACCGGCGGCCAGCACCACATCGAGATAGAGCAAGGGTGATGGCGATGGAATCGGGTTGCTGGCCTCGCCATAGCGCCCCAGCAACACCCGAACGGGGCCCAGCTGGGGCACCGCCTCGGGGCCGACGTAGATCCCCTCGGCCGCTCCGTTCTCGAGCTCCGGTGGGAGGGCCAGCCATAGCTGAAAGGCGGTGACGGTTGCACTGTGGGGGTGGAGGCGGCCCTGGTGCCAGGTGCCGCCGCCGGCACGCATCCACTCCAGGCCTGTGGCTTGCACCACGCCTTGCTGGCCTGCGGTGTCCTCGTAGGCCACGTCGGCGTTGAGGGCGTAGGTGAGGGTGGCGATGCCGGAGTGGGGGTGCCAACCGAATCCGGTGCCGTCGGCCACCGGTGCATCAATGAAATCGAGAAACACAAACGGTTTGATCCGCTCGCTGATGGCATCCCCCGGGCTGACCATGCGACGGATGAAGCCGTGCTG
>JBEBCC010000004.1:0-19005 GCA_041158125.1 Cyanobacteriota bacterium | reverse complement strand
AGGCGTCATCGCGCTTGCCCCCGTGGGCCTGGATGAACTTCTCGCTCTGCACGAACATGCCCCCAGAACCACAGCAGGGGTCATAGATCCGACCCTGATGCGGTGCCAGCACAGCAACCAGGGTTTTGACGACGTGAGCAGGTGTGTAGAACTGACCGCCCTTCTTGCCTTCGGCGCTGGCGAACTGACCGAGGAAGTATTCGTAGACCTCACCCAGCACATCACCTGAACGCTGGTCGTCGGCAAATCCAATGGTGGAGATCAGATCCACCAGTTCACCCATCCGCCCTGGTTCCAGTTGGGCGGCACCAAACCGCTTATCCAACTTGCCCCGAAGCGTGGGGTTCTCGTTCTCGATGGCAACCAGTGCCTTATCGATCAGTTGACCAATATCAGGTTGCTTTGCCCGTGCCCGTAGCGATTCCCAGCGAGCATCAGCAGGCACCCAGAACACGTTCTCCTGGGTGTAGTAGTCACGGTCTTCCAGCGATGCCTGGTGCTCCGCAGGGTCATCGCCTACGTAGTAGTCAGAGTCAGGATCACTGACCATCTGGAGCACCTTTCCTCGGTGCTCAGCAAAGGTGTCTGAGATGTATTTGAGGAAGATCAGACCCAGAACCAGATGCTTGTATTCCGCCGCATCCATCTGGGCACGCAGTTTGTCGGCACTCGCCCAGAGCACGGCCTTGAAATCCTTGGCGGGTGCTTCTTTCTTCGCTCGACCACGGCCGCGCTTCGGTTTCGGGGCCTGCTCTGCGCGCACAGAGGCCAGCAGGGCATCCAGACCGCCGAGGTCTTCCCCCAGATCCTCATCGCCTGCTGCGGGGGTGGTGAAGGCCGCTGAGTTGGTCACTGAGACGGAACGCCTGCAGCCATTCTCGCCTCGGGGACTGGGTTGTCACCGTTATTCACTGCATGCATTGAGCCTGGACGGGATCCAGCCGCGCAACGGTTCGCCGCGCCGGAGCTGGCGCCGCTCCGGCCATAAAAAAGCGGACCCGTCCAGGACCGCTCGATGACCACCACAATCCTATGAAGTTCTGTAACGCTGGTGTGGGGCGGGTCCGCCCCTACGTCGTGTAGTCGGCATTGATCCGCACATACTGATCCGACAGATCGCAGCCCCAGGCCACGCCGCGGCCCGGGCCATCGCCCACCACCAGCCGAATCAGCACCGTGTCGCCGCCGGCCACGCTGCCGCCCAGGTAGGCACCGGCCGCAGCGGCCCGCAGGTAGGAGCTGGCCGCCGGCCGATCGAAGCCCAGGGGCTGCCCCGCCGCCATCAGCTGGTGCTCGCCCAGCCAGAGGGCCACCGCCTCCGGCGCAAACGCCACTCCAGCGCGGCCGGCGGCGGCCACGATCCGGCCCCAGTTGGGGTCGCGGCCGTGCACGGCGCACTTCACCAGCGATGAACCACACACGGTGCGGGCGATGGCGCGGGCGCCGGCCTCATCCGCCGCCCCCTCCACCTGCACCTCAATCAGGCAGGTGGCACCCTCTCCATCGCGGGCGATCGCCCGGGCCAGATGCTGCGACACCGCCGTCAGGCCGGCCTCCAGCGCCTCAAAATGCTCAGGGCTCAGGGGCTCACCGGCTGCAAACGCCAGGTACGTGTCGTTGGTGCTGGTGTCGCCGTCCACCGTGATCGCATTGAAGGAGCGATCCACCGCGCGCTTCACCATCCCCTGCCACACCGCGGCCGGCACGCCCGCATCACAGCTGAGATAACCCAGCATCGTGGCCATATCCGGGTGGATCATCCCCGAGCCCTTGGCCATGCCGCCGATGCGCACGGTGCGGCCGCCCAGCTCCGCCGCCAGGGCGATCTGCTTATCGATCAGATCCGTGGTGAGGATCGCCTGCGCCGCCGCAGCGCCGCCCTCCGGGCTGAGGGCCGCCAGCAGCGGATCCAGGCCGGCCACCAGCGTGTCCATCGGGATCGGCACACCGATCACACCGGTGGAACAGATCAGCACCTCCTCGGGCTTCAACCCCAGCCGCTCCGCCGCCGCCGCCGTGGCGATCAGGCTGTCGGCCAGGCCGCGCTCACCGGTGCAGGCGTTGGCCTGGCCGGAATTGCTGAGCACCGCCCGGGCCCGGCCGCCACTGGCCGCCAGCCGCTCGGCGCAGAGGTCCACACAGGCCGCCCGCACCAGGCTGGTGGTGAACGTGCCGGCGCACACCGCCCCCTGCGGCGCCAGCAGCAGCGACAGATCCGGCTTGCCGGAAGGCTTGAGGCCCGCCGTGATACCGGCAGCCAGGAAGCCGGCCGGGGCGGTGACACCACCATCGATCAACCGCCAGGGCGCTGGCAGGGCGCTGGATCCGTTGGACATCGCGGCGGTCACGGAATCGGGGGCATTGCTGTGCCGTTCCTAGCCCGGCGGCGGTGCACCGGGGGAGGGGGGCAGCGGCGGCGACTGCGACTGCGACTGCGACTGCGGCGGCGGCTGCGACGGCGACGACAGCGGCGGCGGTGGGCTGCTGCGCTCCAGCTGGCGCGTGCGATCCAGTGTGTCGATCAGCTGATTGAGCCAGTGCAGCAGCTGCTGCGCCTCCCCAGCTGACACATCCACCCGCTCCAGCGTGGCCATCAGCTGCGGCCGCAGCTCCCGCAAGGTGAGCACCAGCTCGCCGGAGGCCTGGAGCGCCTCTCGGCCGGTGCCCCGCAGCGTGGCCGCCGTCGGCGGCAGTTCTCGCACCAGCGTGCTCGACACCACATCCGCCCGCTGCAGGCTGCGGCGCAGCTGCTGCAGGCTGGGGGTCAGCTCCGTGCCACTGAGGCGGCCGGCCGTGTGCAGCAGCGCATCCAACCGGCGCAGACTGCCGCTGGCCTGATGCAGCAGATCCTCCAGGCTGTTGCTGCTGCCGAAGCGCACCTGGAAGCGATCCGGCACCGAAGCCGCTGGGGCCGGGGCCGCCTGCACCTGCACCTGCCGATCGCCCATCAGCACGTTCTGGCCGATGCTCGTGACACTGGCCGGACTCACCACACCGCGGTAGCGCTCCGGCACCGTGAACTGCAGCAGCACCTGGCCATCGCGCTGCACCTCCAGCTGCCGCAGCACCCCCACCTGCACGCCGGCAAGGGTGACGCGACTGCCGGGATGAAGGCCGCTGGCATCCGGCACGCGCAGGCTGATGTGCAGCTGACGCTCAAAGGCTCCCTGACGGTGGGCGGTGAGCGCCATGAGGCCCAGCAGCACACTGCCGCCGCCACCCACGAACACCAGCGTGAGCAGCGGGCGGATGCCGCGGCCGAGGCGCTCTCGCCAGGGCGGCATCGCGGGCGGTGGGGGGGAAACAGCCATCCGTTCGGCTTCGTCAGGTTGAGGCGGTCAGACGGTCAGACGGTGAGGGAACCCGGCAGACCGGAGAGCTGATAGCCCAGCTCCAGCACAATCAGCAGCACGAGCAGGCGGAACAGATCGCTGTAAACCATGGTCAGCTGCACCTGCGGCAGCTGACGGTGGGGGCGCCAGGGATCGAAGGGCTCCGTCGCCAGGGCCGCGGCCGCACCAGCCGGTGGCAGCGGCTGCAGCGGCCACCAGCGGCTCAGCACCGCCTGCGTGGACAGCATCGCCAACAGGGCGACGCGCCCACAGCTGCACAGCAGCACCTCGGGCTGCATGATCTGCAGCACCATGCCCAGATCAACCAGATCCAGCCAGCCATCAGTGGCATAGGCCAGCGCCAGCAGGCTGAACAGCTGGTAATCGAGGAACAGCACAGCCGCCGCCACCCCGGCCCCGAGTGTGACGTGGCGCGCCCTCAACCGCAGCTGCGCGTACGGCCAGCCCAGCATCAGATGCACCATCTGGCTGATCGGCAGCAGCCCCCGGATCAGCAGCAGCATCAGCGTCAGCAGCACGCCAAGGCTTTCGGAACTGAGCAGGATGAACAGGCGCAGCAGCTCAGTGGTGGCCAGCGGCGCGATCATGCTCCCCGCCAGAGCGAAGCTGACCCCCAACGCGACCGCCACAATCGCCACCGCCAGGGCGGAGTGCACACCCAGCTGAAACACCACCACACCAAACGGCAGGATCGACTGACGCAGGCGGACCAGGCTCACGGCGCAGAACAGCTGCCCGCACGATGGCGACACCGCCAGCCCGCCGCAACCTCCCACCCTGGCGGGCAGCAGACTGACGCCGCGACCGGCGGGATCGGCGATGGGGGCACAGGGGCAGGAGCAAGCCCGCCGCGCAGCGGCACCGCAGCCGGGCCCGGCAGAGACCGGGGCAAGACCGGAGCAGACCGCGCTCGATCAGGAGGCAGCAGCCCGCTGCCACCGGCTGGCCGGCGTGCTCTTCCCCTGGGATCTCACCCGCAGTCTGGAGCTGGCCCTGCTCAAGACCTTCTGCATCCCGGCGATCGCCGGCCTGCTGGATCGCACCGGTGAATTCGCCCAGCGGCCGCGCAAGCGCTACGACGACACCGGCCTGATGGTGGCCGAACTGCTGCGGCACGGGCCGGACAGCAGCGCCGGCCAGGCCGTGATCGCCCGCATGAACCGCATCCATGGCCACTACGCGATCAGCAACAACGATTTCCTCTACGTGCTGAGCACGTTCGTAGCCGAACCGATCCGCTGGCTGCAGCGCTACGGCTGGCGTGCGCTCCAACCGGACGAACAGGAGGCGCTCTATCGCTTCTGGCGGCGGGTGGGGCAGCGCATGCAGCTGCACGACATCCCGGACACCCTGGCGGCGATGCTGGATTTCAACAGCGCCTACGAACAGCGCCACTTCAGCGCCGGCCCCGCCCAGCAGCGCCTGGCCGACGCCACCCTGGCCATGCTGCTCGCCGACTGGCCGGCGCCGCTGCGGCCGGTGCTGCGGCGGGGCCTGCAGGCGCTGCCGGAGCTGGCGGTGCAGCGCAGCCTGGGCTGGCCTGCGGCAGCAGCGCCACTGGTGGGCTTGCTGCGGGTCGGCCTGCGGCTGCGCAGTCGCCTGGCCAACGGCTGGCGGCGGCTGCGGGCTGATCAACGCAGCCACTTCTTCTCCGAACGCCCCACCCCCAGCTACGGCGATCGGTTCAAACTGGAACAGCTGGGCCCACCGCCGCTGCTCAGCCGGCTGAACCAGCCCCGCTGGCGCGGAGCGCAGCAACGCATCGGTCTCACCGGCGGCATCGCCAGCGGCAAGAGCAGCGTGGCCGCCCTGCTGGCAGCGCAGCAGGGCTGGCCGGTGCTCGACGCCGATGCCTTTGCACGTGATGCCCTGGCAGCGGGCAGCGCCGGCAGCCAGGCGGTGCTGGCGCGCTACGGCGAGCCGGTGCGGGCGCCAGGGGAACCGAACGCGATCAACCGAGCCGCCCTGGGCCGGATCGTGTTCGCCGATGCCGGCGAGCGGCGCTGGCTGGAGCAACTGGTGCATCCGCTGGTGCAGGCCCGCTTCAGCGCCGAGCTGGAGCGGCTGGCCGCCGCACCCGTGGTGGTGCTGATGATCCCGCTGCTGTTTGAAGCGGGGCTGGAGGAGCTCTGCAGCGAAGTGTGGCTGGTGGACTGCGAGGAGCCCCAGCAGCTGCAGCGCCTGATCGAGCGCAACGGCCTCAGCCCAGCTGAGGCCAGCAACCGCATCGCTGCCCAGTGGCCGCTGGCACGCAAGCGAGCCCTGGCTGATCGCCTGATCGACAACCGCGGTGATCGCGCCGCCCTCACGGCAGCGGTGCAGGGCCTGCTGGACGGCAGCCTCAGCCCTTGAGCTGCTGATTGAGGATCTGATTGGCCAGCTTGGGGTCTGCCTTGCCGCCGGTCTTCTTCATCAGCTGGCCCACGAAGAAGCCCTGCAGCTTGGTCTTGCCGCCACGGAAGGCTTCCACCTCCTCGGGGTGAGCCGCCAGCAGCTCCGCCACGATGGCCGTGATCGCCGCCGGATCGCTGATCATGCCCAGGCCGCGGGCTTCAACGATCGCCTTGGGCGAACCCCCTTGCTCCAGCAGTTCCGGCAGGATCTCCTTGGCGATCTTGCCGCTGATCACGCCGCCATCGATCAGCTGCACCATCTCGGCCAGCTGTTCGGGGCGGAAGGGCAGGCTGCTGTACGAGAGGCGGTTGGCATTCACATAGGCGGCGATGTCGCCGGTGATCCAGTTGGCCAGGCCCTTGGCATCGGCGCCGGCCGCCACGGCGGCCTCGAAGTAGTCGGCCATCGGCCGCTCATCGGTGAGCACGCGGGCGTCGTAGATCGAGAGGCCCAGCTGCTCGGCGTAGCGGTGGCGCTTGGCGGCCGGCAGCTCCGGCAGCTCGGCCCGCCAGGCTTCGCGCTGCTCCACGCTCACCTCAATCGGCCCCAGATCGGGGTCAGGGAAGTAGCGGTAATCGCTGGCACCCTCCTTGCCGCGCATGCTCTTGGTGACCTGCTTGCCTTCATCCCACAGGCGCGTTTCCTGCAGCACGGGCTCGCCGCTTTCGTAGGCCTTGATCTGGCGCTGGATCTCGTATTCGCAGGCCTTCTGGATGGCGGAGAACGAGTTCATGTTCTTGATCTCCACCTTGGTGCCGAAGGGTGCATCCGGCCCGCGGCGCACGGAGATGTTCACGTCGCAGCGCAGGGAGCCCTCCTGCATGTTGCCGTCGCTGACGCCCAGATAACGCATGATCCGGCGGATCTCAGAGGCGTATTCCGCCGCCTCGCGGCCGGTGCGCAGATCCGGCTTGCTCACGATTTCGGCCAGGGCCACACCGGCGCGGTTGTAATCCACCAGCGAATGGGTGGAACCCGCCAGGCGATCGGAGCCGGCGTGCACCAGCTTGCCGGCATCCTCCTCCATATGCAGCCGCTCGATACCGATGCGCTTGAGGTAGGTCTCCTTGCCCTTCTCGGCCACCTCCACCTCAATCCAGCCGTCTTCAGCGATCGGTTCGTCGTACTGGGAGATCTGGTAGTTCTTGGGCAGATCAGGATAGAAATACTGCTTGCGGTCGAACTTGCTGTGTTCGGCCACGTTCAGGTTGAGGGCCAGCGAAGCCTTCACCGCATACTCGAGCACCTTCTGATTGAGCACCGGCAAGGTGCCCGGCAGGCCGCACACCACCGGGTCGATGTGGGTGTTGGGGTCGTCGCCGAAGGCGGTGGAGGCGCTGGTGAAGATCTTGCTGGCGGTGCCCAGCTGCACATGGGTCTCCAGGCCGATCACCGCCTCCCAGGCCGCCTGATCAACGCCGACCGCCGCCGCTGCGACGTCCATGCCCTGCTGGCCGTCTCTGACGGCCTGTGCGCTCGCTGCTGCTGCCATGCCCAACCTTCTGCGTGGGCTGATCCTATGGAAGGGCGCGGGGCGCTGGTCAGCGGCGACCCGGCCATGAAAAGGTATGGAGCCACGCTGTTTCCCCTGCACAGGTGAGCGCACAGGAGCCGGTGCTGATCCTCGGAGGCGGCCTGATGGGGCTGGCCATCGCCCACCAGCTGGCCCGACGCGGCGCGGCGGTGCAGGTGCTGAGCCGCCGCCGCACCGAGGCGGCCGGCTTCGTGGCGGCCGGCATGCTCGCCCCCCACGCCGAAGGCCTGCGCGGGGATCTGCTGGCCCTTGGCCAGGCCAGCCTGGCGCGCATCCCGGCCTGGGTCGCCCAGATCGAAGCCGACAGTGGCCTGCGCTGCGGCCTGCGGCCCTGCGGCATCGTTGTGCCCTTTGCCAGCACCGCCGAGCGCGACGCCTACGCCACGGCCGCCTGGGGGCAGGCGCTCGATCGCGAGGGCCTGGAACGGGAAGTGCCGGGCATCGGCCCGACCTGGCGGGCCGGGCTGCTGTTCGCCCAGGACGGCCAGATCGACAACCGCCGCCAGCTGATGCGGGCGCTGGAGCGAGCCTGCGTCGACCTCGGCGTGCAGTTCCTGGAAGGCAGTGACGTGCAGGCGCTGGAGCAGGACCACAGCGGCACCCTGACCGCAGTGCGGCTGCGCACCGCTGAGGGGGACAACCAGCGATTGGCCACCGATCGGGCCGTGCTCACCTGCGGCGCCTGGAGCGCCCAGCTGCTGCCGCAGCTACCGATCCGGCCGGTGAAGGGGCAGATGCTGTCGCTGCAGGGCCCGCGGCGCGCCCTCGACCGGGTGATCTTCGGCCCCGGCACCTACCTCGTTCCCCGCGAGGACGGGCTGCTGGTGGTGGGAGCCACCAGCGAACCGGAGGCAGGCTTCCGCGAGGGTCTCACCCCCGACGGCCAACGTCAGCTGCAGGCAGGCCTGACCGCACTGTTGCCGGCCGCCGCCACGTGGCCACCGATGGAGCGCTGGTGGGGTTTCCGGCCCTGCACCCCCGATGAAGGGCCCCTGCTGGGGCCCGGACCCATTCAGGGCCTGTGGCTGGCCGCAGGTCATCACCGCAACGGTGTCCTGCTGGCGGCGATCACCGCCGCACTGATCGCAGCGGCCCTGCAGCCCGGCCATGCGGAGGTGGTGGCGGCCGATCCAGCCGCCGATGACGACAACCGCGACTGGCTGCACAGCTTCCGCTGGGATCGTTTCAACCCAGCGGCGCCATGAACCGCAGCGAAGAGCCCAGCTAGCCTGAAAGCCAGCCACGGACGGCCATGTTCGAGCGACTCAAACGGCGTTTCCAGCGCCATCGGGCCGACGCCGACACGCCGGCCAACAGCGAACGCGCAACAGAGACCAGCTCCGGGGACGCCAGCGCAACGCCTGCCGCAGCTGAACACACCGCCGAGTCGGCAGACCTCGCCTCGACCGCAGCGCCATCATTCACCGAAGCGCCGGCCGCGCCCCCAGCGCCGCCAACGGTCTGGCAGGGTGCAGCCTCCCCAGCTGTCGCTGCGGCGAGCCCACCAGCTGCGGCCGACACCGCGCCGCCGCCGGCCGCCGAACAGGGCCCCAGCAGCGAGCCGGCACCGGTCGACGCCACACCGGTCAACGCCGCAGTGCCGGCGGCTCTGGCGATGCCTGACACGGACCAGGCAGCGAAGCCGGACCCGGCCGACGCTGCAGCGGCACGCACCGCGCAAACCGGCGCTGCACAACCCGGCCGGGAGCTCGTGATGATCGACGAGCGCCGCTACGTGCTCAGCGATTTCCCGGAGGAGCTGCGACAGCTGTTGTTCAGCCTGCGCCGGGCCGATGAGCTGCTGCGCATCCACCGCAACCGGGTGGTTGTGCTCAACCAGGGCAGCAAGGCCCTGCGCGAGCGGGTGCGGCAGGAGCTTGCGCTGCATCCCGCTCTGGCGGAGGAAACAGACGCGGTGTCAGCCACCGCGCCCAGCAACCAGGACGGCGACGGCAGCCAGAGCAGCGCTGCTGAACCGAGCAGCGGCAACGACCCAGCCGCATCCGACCCCAACGCCGACGACGGCTGGCAGGCTCGCCTCAGCGACGGCTGAGGGCGCCGCCCGCCTCACGGCAGGCGGCAATCAACGGCTCAGCCCTCGACGCGCCAGACCTGATCGGCGGGGGTCCAGTCGCTCAGCTCGGAGGGCTGGAACCACAGGCCGATCTCGAACTGGGCAGTTTCGGGTGCATCAGAACCGTGGATCACGTTGCGGCCGATGTTCACGGCCAGGTCGCCGCGGATGGTGCCGGGCTCAGCTTCCAGAGGCTTGGTGGCACCGATCAGCTTGCGAGCGCTGGCGATCACGCCGTCGCCTTCCCACACCATCGCCACCACGGGACCGGAGGTGATGAAGTCGACCAGGCCAGCGAAGAAGGGGCGCTCACGGTGCACGCCGTAGTGGCTCTCGGCCAGCTCACGGCTGGGGGTGAGCTGCTTGAGGCCCACCAGCTTGAAGCCCTTGCGCTCGAAGCGCCCCAGGATCTCGCCCACCAGACCGCGCTGCACGCCATCGGGCTTGATGGCAACGAAAGTGCGTTCAGCGGCCATGACAACAAAGGATCAGATCCGGCCCATCGTCCGCGCTGGCCCATCCGCTTGGCAAGCACAGGCCCGGTTGCAGCCTGCCGCCCCGGGCGGGGTCCGTAGATTCCAGCCACCTTTCCCGCAGCACCCCCACTGCGCGCGCCATGGCGGCAGCCGCCCGCTGGTCCATCGCCGACAGCGCCAGCCTCTACGGACTGGAGCGCTGGGGAGATCCCTACTTTTCGGTGAACACCCGCGGCCACGTGATCGTGCAGCCCCGCGGCGACCGCGGCGGCTCCCTGGATCTGGTGGAGCTGGTGCAGGAGCTGCAGGGCCGCAACCTCAGCCTGCCGCTGCTGATCCGCTTCGACGACATCCTCGAAGACCGGCTTGAGCGGCTGCACGCCGCCTTCGAGCGGGCCATCGCCCAGTACGGCTACGCCGGCCGCTACCAGGGGGTATTCCCGGTGAAGTGCAACCAGCAGCGCCACGTGGTGGAGCAGCTGGCCGAAAGCGGCCGCCGCTGGCACTTCGGCCTGGAGGCCGGCAGCAAGGCCGAGCTGCTGATCGCCCTGTCGCTGGTCGACGACCCCGAGGCCCTGCTGATCTGCAACGGCTACAAGGATCAGCGCTACATCGAGACGGCGATCCTGGCGCGGCGCCTCGGCCGCCAGCCGGTGGTGGTGATCGAGCAGGCCGATGAGGTGGAACGGATCATCCGCGCCAGCCGCGAGCTGGGGGCCGCACCGTTCATCGGCATCCGCGCCAAGCTGTCGAGCCGCAGCTCCGGTCGCTGGGGCAGCTCCGTGGGTGAAAAGGCCAAGTTCGGCCTGAGCATCCCCGATGTACTGGCCACCGTGGAGGCCCTGCGGGAAGCCGGACTACTGGCGGATCTGCGCCTGCTGCACTTCCACGTGGGCAGCCAGATCAACGACATCGCCGTGCTCAAGGACGCCCTCCAGGAAGCGGGACAGATCTACGTCGAGCTCACCAAGCTCGGTGCGCCGATGGGCTTCCTCGATGTGGGCGGCGGCCTCGGCATCGACTACGACGGCAGCCGCACCGCCACGGCCGCCTCCACCAATTACTCCCTGCAGAACTACGCCAACGACGTGGTCGCCACCGTGCGTGAATGCTGCGAACCCCATGGGGTAGCGGTGCCGACGCTGGTGAGCGAAAGCGGCCGCGCCATCGCCAGCCACTTCTCGGTGCTGGTGTTCGACGTGCTCGGCTGCGGTGGCGTGCTGGGCAGCGACGGCACCCCCACGGCCATCGCGCCGATGGCAGACGACGAGCCGTTGATCGTGCGCAACCTGCGGGAGACACTGGCGGGCATCACGGCACTGCCAGCGGCCGGCGACACCACCGGGGATGGCGACAGCTCCGTTGACAACCGCCCCGATACGTCGCGCCTGCAGGAGGCCTGGAACGACGCGATCAAGTTCAAGGACGACGCCCTGGCCGCCTTCCGCCTCGGCTACATGAGCCTGCCGCAGCGGGCCCTGGCCGAACGGCTCACCTGGGCCTGCGCCGAGGCGATCGTGGCGCGGCTGCCGGCCGCGGGCCCGATCCCCGACGACCTGCGCGCCCTGCCCGCCGCCCTGGCCGGCACCTACTACGCCAACCTCTCGGTGTTCCGTTCAGCCCCGGACACCTGGGCCATTGAGCAGCTGTTCCCGCTGATGCCGATCCATCGGCTCGACGAACAACCGCAACGGCTCGGCCAGTTCGCCGACCTCACCTGTGATTCCGATGGCAAGCTGGCGCGCTTCATCGGCGACGGCCACGTCAAACCGCTGCTGGAGCTGCATCCGCTCCGCAGCGATCAGCCCTACTGGATCGGCATGTTCCTGGGTGGTGCCTACCAGGAGGTGATGGGCAACCTGCACAACCTGTTCGGCAGCACCAACGCCGTGCACATCCGCCTGGCCGACGGCGGCGGCTACAGGGTGGATCACGTGGTGCGGGGCGACACCAACGCCGAGGTGCTGCAGGCGATGGAGCACGAGCCGGCGCTGCTGCTGGAGCGGCTGCGGGTGGCCAGTGAAACCGCCATCCAACGGGGCGACCTGAAGATCAGCGACGCCCGCCGCCTGATGGACCACCTGGAAACCAGTCTGCGCCAGACGACCTACCTGCAGGGCTGATCAGGTCGCACAGAACGCCACGGCCATGGACAACCGATCGGTGGGCAGCGGCAGCTCATCGAGGTTGAAGGTATCTCTCGAAGCGGCCATGGCGCGCAGGGGCATGGCCGCTTCGTGCCATCCAGCCGCAGCTCCAGCGGAGTGAGACAGCTGAAGCCGGCGACCGACACCAGCTCCTAGGCCTGAAGGCACTGGGGCGCCAGGTTTCCGCTCACCTGCAGGCTGGCCTGGGCGGAGGCGGGGCGGTTGCGCTGCGCATGGAGATTTCAGCTGCTGGGCGAGGTCACCCGCAGCTCCCTCGCCTCCAGGCGTTTCAGGGCTGAACGCACGGCGGCCAGTCGCGATAGCAACATGCCAGGCGCGCCCTCGGCGTCGCCGGCCTCAGCATCCCGGCCGAGGGAAACGCTCAACTGGCTGGTGCTGCGCTTGAGCTGCGCAGCACCGCGGGTTTCAAGCAAGGGGTCATCGCAGCGCAGCTGCACCTGGGCGTTCGCTGCGCTGGCGAGCGGAAGCGCCTTGGCGGCCACGCATGTCCATGCCCCCAGGCCAAGCAACAGGCAGCACCGCGCCATCGAGAAGCGGAAGCAAACGGATCACCACCTTGCCGAGTTCACTGCCGTTCAACCGGCTCAGCCGTGGCTGTAGCCGTAGCCGTGGCGTCAGGCTTTGAGGCCTGCCCTGAGCCTGCCGGCCTGGGCCAGCGAATCGGCACTTCCGGCCGTCATGAAGCGATCACCAGGGGGTGCCGAGCAGCTGGATGCCTGCCCAGTAAAAGGGATGCCGAAGGCCACCGGCGATCCGGCGCTGTTCGGCAGTCGTGAGCCCCGTGAGCAGCACCTCCCCGTTGCCGTTGATCACCTGGTCTTTCACCAGCTTGATCGCCCCGGTCGCCATGGCCCGGCGGGTGAGCTGCAGGGCTTCGCCCTTCGGAATGCCCTGGTCGAGATAACGATAGAACTGCACGAACAAGGCCGAGGTGGCCACGTCGTCGACATACCAGAGGCTGCCGATCGCACTGCGGGACCCGGCCTGCAACGCCAGGCCGGCGAAACCCAGTTCGCTATCGGCATCCCCGAGGGCGGTGCGGCAGGCGCTGAGTGCGAAGAGATCGAGCTGGGCATCGCCCCGCCGCTGGCGCATTTCCGCCAGCTGCCGCAGGGACATCGGCGTCACCCCGGTATAGAGGCGGGCGGCGGAGGGCCCACCGGGAACGAATTCCGCGTGGGTGGCCACATGCACCCGGTTCACCTGGGAATCCCCCGCCTTGTCAAGCAGCAACTGGGGCGTGAAGTCTTTATTGAGATACGTTAAAGCTTGTTTCCCCTTTACAATCTGCTCCAGCTCTTGGGGTACTAGCGGCAGGGGAGAGAGCCCCTGAAACAGCGAAGCACCGGCGGCGAGCATCTGGCCTCCGGCATGACGCAGGGGCGGCTCCAGATTCGTCAACGCGAGGGAGGGTGTCAGGGAGAAGGAAAACCGTTCTCCGAAGTAGGCCTGGCCATCGTGGAGCGCCGAGAAGGGAACTGCCTGGAGCCCGGGTTCGGCGGAGATCAGCAGGGTGCTGATCCGCATCCTCCGCAGCGGCTCCTCGACTGGCTGCACAAAGATGGCATCCAGCTGACGGGCCGGGGAGGTGGGATCGGCCACCTGCAGGGGTTCCTGACTGGCGAGCTGCACGTAGAGCTTGCGCAGGAGCTGGTTGAACTGCCGGCTGGACACTTCCAGGCGAAAACCCACCACCTCCCCTTCCGGGGGGATCAAGGTAATGTCGATGAACGAGTCGGCTGTGGGATTCACAGTCTTGCCCTTGGCGGGGCTGAACCCAAGGCGCAGAACCGCCGGTCTGTAGTTGACCGCTTCAAACGCTTCCCCGCTGATCTGCACAGCCGGGCGACTAACCTTGACAGGGGCCTGGGCTGGTGCCGCGCCAGAACAAAGGCCCAGGCCGGTGAGTAGCAAAGCCAGCAGTCGCAGCCTTTGTCTGGTGCCGCCAGTGCTCGGGGTCATGGGCTGAACTGCTGACGGATGGCGTCGATCACCTGGCGGAGACCAGCTTGAATTTGGGCTGGGGTGGGCACCTTGAAGCCAGTGCCAGTGCCGCCTCCAGTGGTGAGCCCGAGCTTGGTGGCGGTGGTTTCAGCGGTCTTCTGTTCTCCTGCGGTGTATTGGGCAGTGACCTGCTGATTGCTGAGCTGCTGGGCGGACTGGGCCGCCAGTGCGGCCGTCTGGTTGCCGGAGCTGGTGGCCGCCGGATTGGCGGCGGCGTTGCTGCCGGCCTGCGGGTCTGCCGTTGCCTGCTGGGAGGGCTTGGCGGATGGGCTGGCTTCAGGCTCAGCTTCGGGTCTGGCGATGGTGTCCTCAAGCTGGTTCTTCTTCTCCTCCTGGGTCTTGGTTCTGGCCTGGTTCTCGTCCTGAGCCTGGCTGCTGGTCTGGGTCGGAGAAGCGTGCTTCTGGGTGGGCTGCGGGCTCACTGCGGTGTCGGTGGAATCGATCAAAGAGAAGGAATCCGTGAGCTTGACGCTCACGAGCTGCTCACCAGCCGGAGCCACCGGCTGGGAGCCAAGGGGAGAGATCGGGGCGGTGCCAACAGCGTTGGTCTCGTTCTGCACCAATTGGGGCGGATTGAACGTCTGCTGGGAGATCACAACTTCCAGCACGGGCGCGAGCGGCTTGCTGCTCTGGTATCGCGGGCCATTGAATGACAGCACCCCGCCGCTGGTGCTGGCGCTATTGGCGAGGTCACTGGCGGAGAACCCAAAGCTGGCGCCACCACCGCCGAGCAGGGAAGTGAGGGCATCGAGGCTGAGGCTGGCGGTGGCAGCGGAGCCGATGGTGATCGAGCCACCGCTTGAGCCGACAACGTTGAAGCTGCTGCCGCTGACGCTGATCGCGGCGCCATTGACGTTGATGCTGCCGCCGAGGGCGGGGGGATCAGCCACGAGGCTGGAGTTGCGGATCGAAACCGTGCTGGGCAACACGGTTGGCAGGCTGCTGCTGCCTGCCAGCAGGATGGAGCCGATGCGGATGGTGCCGCCATCGGCGGCACCGGAGGTGTTCACGCTGGTGCCGTCAAGGGCGATGCTGGGGCCGTTGAGCTGCACGGTGCCACCTGTGGCTGCACCACTGGCATTGAGGCTGGCGCCTTGCAGCTCAAGTGGCCCGAAGCCGAACAGCGAGAGGGTGCCACCGGCGCTGGTGAGGGAAGCGCCAGAGCGGAGGCTGAGGGGTCCGCTGGCCAGCAGCGTGATCGGTGCACCGGCGGAGCTGATAGCACCATTGAGGGTGAGGGGGCCATCAGAACTGGTGAGGGTCACCGGCCCACTGGCGCCGATGCTCCGGAGGCTGAGGAGTCCACTGGTCTGGGTGATCTCCACCCGGCTGAAGCCGCTGCCGAGCCGGCCGGAAGCGCTTTCGCTGTAGAGACCATCAAGCAGCAGGGCACCGCTGCCATTCACCAGGCCGGCATTGCTCAAGGCGGCTGTGGTGAAGCCGCCAGCGTTGAGGGAGAGGGTGGCCCCCGGGCCAACGCTGGTGGTGCCCCCCACGGTCAGGGAGCCGGCATCAAGGCTGAGGGACTGGTTATTGGTGAGGCTCTGCAGCTGGGTGCTGCCAGCTGCGGCGTCGTAGCTCACGGCGGCGGTACCGGTGGGGATCAGCACCGCGGCCACGTTGGCGGCGGAGGGCAACGCATCCCAGTTGGCCGGATCACTCCAGAGGCCGCTGCTCAGCCCGCTCCAGGTGGACACGGGCCGGCGGGTGATGAAGCCGCTGAGGTTTTGTGTTGGCGCCAGGACGTAGTTGGACGCCAGGCCGCCGGAGCTGGAGTCGTCGGCCAGCGCATAGGTGGCCGTAGCCGTGCGAACCCCGGCGTTCTTGGACTCAAAGCTGCCGCTGGCGGTCACGCCCAGCGTTTCGCTGCCGATCAGACCCGAGAGCGTTCCCAGGTTGATGGACGCGGTGGTGGTGCCGTCGTAGGTCTTGTCGGCCGCACTGGTGCCACTGATCGAGAGTGATTTAGCTGCAATAGAACCAGAGCCATAAGCCGAGTTTAGGCCCAGTTGGTAGCCGTACACCGGTACGTTACCCGTAGAGTTCGTTGAGCTTGCGATGCTCAAGCCATCGACCCAAACAGAGCTGGCCTGTACTACATCTTTACTGTTGTAAGCTCCGATTACAGGATTAAGCGCGATCACGTCATTATCAATTGCACCACTCGTCGCAAAGTTTGACGCTGTCAGGACAGCGTCGACGGTGCCATCGTAGGTCTTGGTGATCGTCCCGGTCAGCCCGGGGGTGATGGTGGGCGTCGTGCTGTAAAGGAAGCCATTGCCCAAGCCCGGTCCGACATAGGCGTTACCCCTGTAGGCCTGGCCGTACTGCTTGAAGTCGTAGGAGAGGCCGCCGCGGTTGTCGAGCGCGGGATCGCTCGAGTAGATCAGCCTCCGACCGTAGACGGCAGTGAGAGCATCGCTCCCGGCGAAGTTGCTGAAATTCCCACCGGCCGCCACGACGATGGCATCACTGGAGGCGGTAGAGCTGATCGACGCGCCGGATCCGAGGTTGACGTCACCGCTCGCCTGAAGGGTGATCCTGTCGCTTGCCGTGAGAAGGTCGTTGATGTTCAGATTTCCCGACAGCGTCGTGAGGGACACCGGGCCGTTGACCGACAGCGCACCGGGCGTCATGTTTCCGCTGGCCTGGGTGAGCGACACGCCGGTGAGCGTGCTGCCGAAGCGGCCATCCGCGCGCTGGAAGTCCTGTGTGACGGTGACGCTGCCGCTACCGGTGAGGCTGCCGCCAGTCTGCGCGTATGCGGAGATTGAGGCGGAGGAGCCGATGCTGGCCATACCGGCCGACAGCTGGAAGGAGCCAATCGTGGATGCACCGTTGAGCGAAAGGCTGCCGCCCTGCAGCGACACCGTACCCGAGGCGCCCTGGAGAGGGCCGAAGAGGTTGGCGGCTCCTCCGGCCACGGTGAGTGCACCATCGAGGTTGGTGGTACCGGTGACGGTGAGGGAGCCGCCGATGATGGCGAGGGAGTTGGCGTTGTTGACTGTCAAGCCAAAAATCGTGTTGTCGCCGGTGGAGTGCTGGACAGCAAAGCCTGAGCTGAGCACCGCTGTATCCAACACCCCAGGCAGAACACCACCGCTCCAGTTATTGGCTGTCGCCCAATCCAGGCCGCCTGCAGCATTGGTGAACACCCAGCTGTTGCCGGTGGGAGAACTAGGGGTGTAGATCAGGCGCGCGGCTTCCCCCGGGGCCAGGTCATACCCGGCGATGAAACCGGCCGGCAGGTTGATTGTGGCGAACGTGGTGGTGCCAAAGCGAGTGCCCGTGATGATCGAAACGGCCTCACCATTGACTGGCGTGAATCCGGGTAGTGCGTCGGCATCAAGGATTCCAGCAATGCCGACGTTGCCCGTTACAGCCAGTAGATCGGATTGTCCAGCGCCGCTGCCACCGATATCCACGGCAAGGGTTCCATCCGTGAGATCGACGTTGCCGTTGATGGTGAGGGTGCCGACAGTGTCATTGCCTCCAGGGCTGATCGTGCCAAGGTTTGTAAAGGTGTTACCGGCTAAATCCAAAGTTCCTGAACCATCGAGCAATCCAGTAGCAGCGTGCGTAAAGGCTGTCGGGATCCGAAGAGTGGCGGAACCATCGATCTTGATGTTTCCGTCATTTGTGTAGCTGGAACTGGAGACCAGCTGCAGCGTGCCGCTCTGCACATCCACCAGGCCTTTGCTGGTGAGATCCACCGTGTTTCTAACGGTGGCACCTGAGATCAGCACACTCCCGCCGAGGCTGGCGGTACCTGTTCCAGCAGTCTTCTCGATGATGCCCGTATTGAGGAACGACACGGCGTAGTCACCGCCCGCAGCGCTTTGGCTGTAGCGAGTCCAGACCAAATCACCTTGAATACTGAAAACGCCGGCATTGTTTACGGCGCGATTATTGTAAGAATAAGAATTGCTGAATGTCTGAATATCTCCCGATGTCCAGTTCACCGTGCCATCAGCATCAATCGCCAGGATTGAATCACCAAAATTCTTGGTACCACCATTCAGCGTCAGCGTGGCGCCATCTGCCACGTGCAGCGTTGCGTTGGCGAGTGAACCGCCCTGCCACTGGGAATCTGCGCCCGTGATCGTGAGGGTGCCTCCTCCAAGAAGAACACCAACATTCGCTGGATACAGATCATTGGCTACGCCAGAGAACACAAAGTTGCTGGCCGTCGGCATGGTGCCGTTGATGTGAAGCAGAGCGCCACTCAGTAAGTTGATACCGCTGCCTGTCAATCGGGCTCCATTGGCCAGACCTGGGGTGCCCGCGAAAAATTCGATGACACTGTCAGGAGAGGATACGCGGAATTCACCAGCGGAATTGGTCGCCGCGACACCACCACCTCCAAGGAATGAGGAGAGCAGTCGAAGCGTTCCACTCTGTACATCGACGAGACCGTTGTTGGTAAGGTCAACTGCGCCCCTGTAGGTGTTGCCTGAGATCTGAACGCTGCCGCCGAGGTTGGCGGTGCCGCTGCCGGCGGATTTGAGCAGGGTGCCAGTGCTGGTTATCGTGAAGGGAACGCTGTAGTCGGGGCCAGTAGAATAGTCTTGCCGTGTCCAGTTCAGATCACCCTGGATGTCGAAGGTGCCGGCATTGGTGACGGAGCGGAAGCTGTTTTCGTAGCCGTAGTTGCTGTAGGTCTGGATGTCTCCGGATGTCCAGTTGACCCTGCCGCCTGCCTCGATAGTGAGATTGGCATCACCAAAGTATTTATCGCCGCCATTGATAGTGAAGGTGGCATCATTAGAAACTCGGACTGTTGTGGCGGTGATCTGCCCGCCGCTCCAGAAGGAATCCGGGCCGGTGAGCGTGAGGGTGCCGGTGCCAGCCACCGTACCTCCGGTGATCGCCAGCGCCCGAGCGCTGACAGCCCCCCACACAGTCGTGATACCGGCTGTGGGCAGCGTGACCAGTCCACTGCCACTGAACTGGGCATCGGTGAGAGTGAGCGCAGAAACCGAGGGAAACTCGACAGACGTTG
>JBEBCC010000003.1:0-13875 GCA_041158125.1 Cyanobacteriota bacterium | reverse complement strand
CAGGTGCCCGCAGGGCCGGTTCCCCGTATCCGCCCGCACCTGCGCTCTCGCTGCAGCCGGCCAAGGATGGGGCCGAAAAGAAGGAGATACCCCCGCATGCGAGAGGTCGTTTTCCGTGTTCTGGCTGAACGCCCCGGCCATCTGGAGGCCCAGGCCGTAGGCGCAGCCTTCTCCGCAGTAGTAACCCTGCCCATCCACATCACCGCCCTGACCCTTGAGGAGCTGCAGCACGAGGCCCGCGAGGCCCTGATCGAGCACCTGGGGCCGGCCCATTGCACCGTTCGGGTGCGCGTGCGCCGCGGCCCCAGTGCTGCCGTCAGCAGCATCCGTCCGGTAGGCCGTCCTGCAGCCCTCTGCCGCTGAGCTGGGGTGCCCGAGCCAGAGGCCACCGTCATCACCGGCTCGATCAGCAGCTCGCTCGTGCTGGCCGCCGATGATCCCACCGCACTGGCCCGGTTCTATGGCGCTTTGCTGGGCACCCAGCCGCAGCCGGGCTTGAGCGTCGCGCACTGGCGCGTGCCGTGGCCGGCCGGCGGCTGGCTGGAGGTTTACGCTCCATCCAGGAATCGGCCTCAGCCGCGGCAGCCGGGGCGATTGGCGCTGTGTCTGCAACACAAGGCGGATGCAACAGGAGCCCTTGCCGTGCTCCAGGCCTGGATCAGCTCGGCCCTAGAGCTGGGTGCCACCACAGAAGATCCGCCGCGCCAGGAACCGTTCGGCGCCGAGGCCTGGCTGCTGGATCCGGAGGGCAATCGCCTGTTGCTGTTGGTGATCCCAGCAACGTGAAGCCCCCTTCATGAAGGGCCATTGCCTCCCGTGAAGAGCGGTATCGATCGGCGTGCTGCCCTTGCCGGCTCCGCTGGGCAGATCCATCGTGGCTGCAACGGGATTCGGAGGCTCCATTGATGGAAGACACCCCCCCTGAGCAGCCAGTAGGAGCGCGCTGACGATCCGGCCCCTGCTCCAACACTCTCGACGGATCTACTGACGTTCCTGGCGTGTCAAGCCAGTCGCCTTCCATTGCATCGCCCTAGGTGCCCCGGACCCAACGGAACGTCCCAGTCGACACCTGGCCCCAGGTGCCAGCGCCGGCAGCTCCGACCACAACTGAAAATCATCTGATCTGAAAACGATCAACCGACCGCACAGCTGCGCCCGACCCCCTTGGGACGGCACCACGGCTGAGCAGACAAATGCCCGGGGCCAACGCTCCGGGCTTTGTTGTGGGGATCGAGCGTGTTCAGATCACCCCACCCAGCCGGATCAGGCCACCCACCACCACAAAGGCGATCGCCAGGGCGGTGATGCCGCGGATGTGCCAAGCCAGGCCGGTGAGGTTGTCGTCGGTGAGGTTGGGGATCAGCCGCAGCCTTGCGTGGATTGCCAGGGCAGCGGTGGCGGCCAGCAGCAGCAGCTTCACGCCCACCAGCATCCCGATCGGATTGGCCCGGTTGAACAGCCCCTGGAAGCCCGGCAGATAGATCCAGCCCATCCACAGCCCGGTGAGCACCTGGATGGCCAGGGCGGTGAGGCCCAACGGCTCGAAGGTCTCCTCGAAGCTGCGGATCGCCGCCGCGCTTCGCTCTCGCAGGGCTTTGGGCAACACCCCCAGATCCAGCACCAGATGGCCGCCGGTCCAGACCGTTGCGGCCAGGGCATGGACGATCAACAGCCAGGGGAATGGACTCATGGCCACCAGCGGGCGATCACGGCCTGGAGCAGGCCTGCCGCAGCGGCAGCACCGATCACCTTCAGCACGCTCCAACCGAAACGTAGCTGCAGCAGCAGCGCCACGGCCACCACCAGGGCAGCCGCGGGCTGAAACGCTCCGCCGGGTCAAAGCACGGGCCCGGCGAAGAACACCGCCAGGCTGACGATCACCCCCACCACTGCAGCCGTGATCGCGGTGAGCGGAGCACCGAGGCGCAGATCGTCGCGGCTTGCCTCCACCAGCGGCGCGCCGGCCATGATGAACCCAAAGGTCGGCAGGAACGTGAACCACACAGAGGTAAGCGTGGCGGCCAGAGCAGCAACCCAGCTGCCGAGGCCGTCGAACAGCTCACTGGTCCAGCCACCCATAAAGCCCACGAAGGCCACCACCATGATCAGCGGCCCCGGCGTGTTTTCCCCCAGGGCCAGCCCATCGACCATCTGATCGGCCGACAACCAGCCGAACTGCTGCACCGCGCCCTGGGCCACATAGGGGAGCACGGCGTAGGCACCGCCGAAGCTGAACAGCGCCATCCGCGTCAAGAACCGGGCCATCAGCGCAAGGGTGCCGTTCCAGCCACCGAGCAGGGTCAGTGCGGCCAGGGGCAACAGCAACGCCAGCCCCCACACGAGCAAGGTCACGGCAAGCCGGCGACGGGAAAAAAGGGCGTGGGGCGGGGTGGGTGTGTCGTCGTCGTGAATCGCAGGGGGGAGAAGGATTGCCGTCGCGTCAGCGGTTCCCACGGGTCCGGGTCGAGACAAGGACGGGCTAGTTCCCCTCACCAGCAGCGCCGGTCGCAACCGGCCGGCGATCACCCCCACCAGCGCCGCGCCAATCACCACCAGCGGATAGGGCAGCCTAAGCAGTGCAAGCGCCAGCAGTGCTGCCACCGCCAAGCCGATCAACAGGGGGCTGTGCAGGGTGCGCTTGCCCAGCCGCCAGGCGGCCACCAGCACGATCGACAGCACCGCCGGTTTGAGCACGGCAAACACTGCCGCAAGCAGGGGCAGCTGGCCCCAGATCGCATAAACGCTGGAGAGGGCGAGCAGCACCAGCACCGAGGGCGCCAGGAAGAGGCCTCCGGCGATCAGCCCTCCTGGCACTCCATGCATCAACCAACCGAGGTAGGTGGCCAGCTGCGGGGCCTCCGGCCCAGGCAGCAACATGCAGTAGTTGAGGGCGTGCAGATAGCGACGCTCCGAGAGCCAGCGGCGGCGCTCCACCAGGTCCCTGTGCAGCAAGCGATCTGCCCGGCCGGCCCACCGAAGCTCACCAGCCCCAGCCCCAGCCGCAGCCAGAAGCGGGAGGCCTCGGCAAGGCTGACGGAGCTGGTTGCCTCGGAATTCATCGGGGGGGGCGACTGGATCCAATGTGCTGAAGAAAGCAGCCGGGACGCCTAGGTGTGGGCTGAGACAGCCACCGGCAGCCGTGGAACGCAAGGGTTCCAGGGAGCAGAATCTGGTTCGCGATGTATCGAGGGCAAATCTCTAGCTTGGGAGTGCTTTGTGAGACCTCACGTGCGCATCGGTGAGCTGGCTGCTGCCACAGGGGTTCCGGTCGAAACGCTGCGCTTCTACGAGCAGGAGCAGTTGCTCACCCCGCCCCGGCGCAGCCGCGCCAACTACCGCCTCTATGGCGAGGAGCACCTGGAGCAGGTGCGCTTCATTCGCCGCTGCCGCAGTCTCGACATCGGCATTGACGAGATCCGGCGTCTGTTGTCGCTGCGGAGTGATCCAGGCCAGAGCTGCCTGGCGGTGAATGAGCTGCTGGACGAGAAGCTCCTACAGGTGGATCAACGCCTGCGCGAGCTGCAGGCCCTGCAGCTGGACCTGCAACGGTTGCGCTCCCGCTGCAACATCCCCGCCACTGCCGCTGACTGCGGCATCCTCAAGGGACTGGGAGAACTGGCTCAGCCGCTGCTCTGACCGGTCAAGATCCGCTATGGCTTGGCCTGCCAAGCGGTGTACAAAAACCTCTGTTCGGCTCCGCCAGGGGTGTGGTGGCTGACGCGCTGATGCTCAAGCAGCTCAAGCCCAGCCCCGAGTGCCTGCCGTAGTGAATCCACGCTGTGGCGCTGAACCGGTAGGCCGCTGCAGCGTTCGGGCCCGTCCTCCGCAAAGGTGGCCAGGATCAGATGGCCCCCAGGACGCAGGGATCGGTGCAGTTGCTCGCCATAGCGGCGGCGATCGCCGGGCTCCACCAGGAAATGGAATACGGCTCGGTCGTGCCAGAGGTCGAATGCCGCCGGTGGCAGCTCGCCGGAGCGGATGTCGCCCGCGATCCAGCGCACCGCCCCTGAGTGCTCCCCCAGCCGCTGGCGCGCTGTGTCCAGCGCCGCCGTGGAGATATCGAGAACCGTCAGATCGCTGTAGCCCTCATCCAGCAGGGCATCGACCAGTAGCGAGGCCCCGCCGCCGACATCGAGGATCTTGGTCGCGCGCTGTGGCGCTAACTGCTGAATCCACTGCAGCGAGGGCTGGGGCTGCCGTTGGTACCAACTGACCTGATCAGCGACCTTGTGGCTGTAGACCTCGTCCCAGTGCTGGCTGAGCGACTGCTTCTCCATCAGCCCGGCAATCCTGAGTCCTGACTTTCATGCACCTGCCGCGATAGCTCAAGCCCAGCGCTGACGCCGCAGCCGCAGGCCGTTGGCGATCACCAGCAGGCTGGTGCCCATGTCGGCAAAAACCGCTTCCCACATTGTCGCCGTGCCCAGCAGGGTGAGCAGCAGAAAGGCTCCCTTGATGCCTAGCGCCAAGGCGATGTTCTGCCAAAGCACGGCCCAGGTGCGGCGGGACAGGCGGATCAGGTCCACTAGGCGCTGCGGGTCGTCGTCCATCACCACCACATCGGCAGCCTCCATGGCGGTGTCGCTGCCGGCGGCGCCCATCGCAACGCCGATCGCCGCGCTGGCCAAGGCGGGGGCGTCGTTGATGCCGTCGCCCACCATGCCGGTGGGGGCCTCCAGCTGCAAATCGGCGATCGCCGCCAGCTTCTGCTCAGGCAGCAGCTCGCTGCGCACCTGCTCGATGCCCAGCCGCCCGGCGATCACAGCGGCGGTGCGGGCGTTGTCGCCGCTGAGCATCACCGGGGTCAGCCCCAGCTGTTTGAGGCCCGTGATGGCGGCGGCCGCTGTGGGCCTGGGTTGATCCGCTACCGCCATCAGGGCCAGGACGCCCTGCGCATCGGCGAGCAGGCTGACGCTGCGGCCCCGCTGCTCATGGGCCGCCATCACCTGCTCCAGATCCGGTGTGCAGAGCCCCAGTTCATGCATCCAGCGGTGATTGGCGAGGCGTAGCGTTTGGCCGTCAATCTCCCCGCTGACACCCCGCCCTCCCTGGGCTTCCAGGGCCTCGACAGGCAGCCGTTCACCACCCAGAGACCTGGCTATGGCACGGCTGATGGGGTGGTCGGAGCGGGCGGCCAGCGACGCGGCCCATTGGCGCTGCAGAGCGATCGGCACGCGGCCATCCATCACCTCAAACGCCTCCAGCGTTGGCCGGCCAGTGGTGAGCGTTCCGGTCTTATCGAAAGCCAGGGTGCGCAGCTGGCGCGCCTGCTCCAGATAGAGCCCGCCCTTGATCACGATGCCGCGGCGGGCAGCGGCGGTGAGTCCGCTCACCAGGGTGACCGGTGTGGCAATCACCAGGGCGCAGGGGCAGGCGATCACCAGCAGCACCAGCGCCCGATACACCGCGTCGATTGGCGTCAGGCCAAACAGGGGCGGCGAGAGCAGCGCCACTGCCAGGGCCAGGGCGAACACCGCCGGCGTGTAGCGCGCGGCAAAGCGATCCACAAAGCGCTGGATCGGCGCCCGCGAGGCCTGGGCCTCCTCCACCGCGTGGATGATGCGCGCCAAGGTGCTCTTGGACGCTGGGGCGGTAACCGTGATCACCAGGCTCCCGTGGGTGTTAACCGTGCCGGCGAACACCGCATCGCCAGCACCTTTCTCCACCGGCAGGCTTTCGCCGGTGACCGGGGCCTGATTGACGGCGCTGCTCCCACTGGCCACAACGCCATCCAGGGGAATGCGTTCGCCTGGCTCCACCCGCATCACCTGGCCGATGGCCACCGCCGCGACGTGGACCTGCTGCCAGGCCTCTGTGCCTGTCTGCACCCGGGCCTGCTCGGGAGCCAGCTCCATCAGTCGGCTGATCGCCGCCCGGGCCTGATCGGCGGCCCGGGCCTCCAGCGCCTCGGCGATCGCATAGAGCGCCATCACCATCGCGGCCTCGGGCCAGTGGCCGATCAGGAAGGCCCCGCTGACCGCCACCGTCATCAGGGCGTTGATGTTCAGCCGCCCCTGCCGCAGCGCCGCCAGCCCCTTGGTGTACACCGGCAGCCCGGCCAGGGGGATGGCGGCCAGCGCCAGTGCGATCTCCAGAGCCTCATGCAGCCAGGAAGCAGGCAACAGCGCGTGGATGCCCTCAGCCGCCGCCGCCAGCACCAGGGCGGCGATCAGGCGATTCCATCGCACGCCGTTGCTCACCTGACTAGCGGTGGCTCCTGGCTCCACAACGTGAGGCGGGTAACCGAGCCGGCGCAGGATCGTTTCGGCCTGGGTGAAAGCCGCCGGTTCGGCGCGGATCACCAACGTGCGGGAAGCCAGCTGGAACCGCAGCTCAGCGATCCCTGTCACGCCAGCTAACGCGTGACGGATTTCGTTTTCCTCTGTGGCGCAGTCCATGGCGTTGATCCGCCAGAGCACCTCACCGGTGCGGGCCTGTGGAGGTGCGACCGGCGCAGTGGGGTCATTGCTGCAGGTGTGGCTATGGCTGCAGCAGTCATGGTGCTCTGGGACGGGAGCCATCGGACTGCAGAAGGGCGTCACGCTCAGCATCAACCCTGTAGCCACTCCAGGGTCAAGTGCGCCACTTGCAGTTGCCCCTGCCTCAAGAGCAAGGGACTTGACCCTCTAGCAACTTGAGGGTTTTTACTGATCCGGCCTGACCCCCGCGCTGTCGTGACCAGTTCCGTCCTCAGTGAAAAGCTGCGGCAGAAGCAGAGCAGCTCACCCGCACGGGCACCCTGGTTGCGCGTGGCGATGGGCGTGCTCGCCACCATCGGCCTGCTCGACACCGCCTCGATCACCCTCAAGCGCTGGGGTCTGATCGGCAGCCTCACCTGCCCGGGCGGCGGTGGCGGCTGCGACAAGGTGCTCGGCAGCGCCTGGGGCACGCTGTTGGGCCAGCCCCTCTCCCTCTACGGAGCCCTGGCCTACGGGTTGGTGCTGGTCCTGGCCCTCAGCCCGTTGCTGCTCAGGGGAGACAGCCGCAGGCAATGGGGTGCCCTCAGTCAGCCGCTGTTGCTCCTGCTCTCCACCGCCATGGCCGGTTTCAGCCTGGTGCTGGTGGGGCTGATGGTCTTCACCATCAAGGCCATCTGCGTGTTTTGCGTGCTGTCGGCCGCACTCTGCGCCGCACTGTTCGTGCTCAGCCTTGTTCTCAACCGTTCAAAGGATCGGGGCACTGTGATCTTCCGCGTGGTGATCACAGGACTGTTGGTGTTGTTGGTGGGTCTGGGCTGGGCGTCGCTGGCCGATCAGCCTGCCGTCAGTGGTGGTCCAGGGATGGCGCCGCCGGTGCAGGCCGAGAGCACACCAGCCAAGGTGGCGTTGGCCAAGCACCTCACGCAGGTCGGCGCCAGGCTCTACACCGCCTATTGGTGCCCCCACTGCCGCGACCAGAAGGAGCTGTTTGGCAAACAAGCCGCTGCGGAACTCCAGGTCATCGAGTGTGCGCCGGATGGTCGCAACAACCAAGCCGAGCTGTGCAAGCAGAAAGGGGTCCAGGGTTACCCCTCCTGGGAGATCAAAGGCACGATCGATTCCGGTGTGAAATCGCTCGATCAGCTGGCCCTGCTCAGCGACTACCAGGGACCACGCCAGTTCTGAGATGGAAGCCGATCTCGCCAACGCAGCCAACAGCGAGGGGCAGGTCGTCGGCCCGGAGCGTCGTCGGGATCAGCTGAACTGGTCTGTAGCAGCGCGGATGTTCGGCCCGGCCTACCTGGTGGCCGTGGGTTACATGGACCCCGGCAACTGGGCGACGGATCTTGCCGCAGGATCGCGCTATGGCTTTGGCCTGCTGTGGGTGGTCGCCATCTCCAGCGGGATGGCAATGGTGCTGCAGTCGCTCAGCTGCAGGCTGGGCATCGCCACGGGCTGGGATCTGGCCCAGGCCTGCCGACGTCTATTGCCTGACGCCTGGCGGATTCCGCTGTGGCTGCTGGCTGAGGTGGCGATCGTGGCCTGCGACCTGGCGGAACTGGTGGGCAGTGCCATAGCTCTGCAGCTGCTGTTCGGCTTGCCCTTGCCCTGGGGCGTGGCCCTTACCGCTGGTGACACGCTGCTGCTGCTGGCCCTGCAACGCTTTGGCGTTCGTCGCCTGGAGGCGTTGATCATCGCGCTCGTGGCGCTGGTGGGTGCCTGCTTTGCCTGGGAGCTGTTGCTCCTGAAACCGGACTGGCTGCAGGTGGCTGCGGGATTCCTGCCGCAACCATCGGTGCTGCGGGATGGGCAGCAGCTCTATATCGCTGCAGGCATCCTCGGCGCCACGGTGATGCCCCACAACCTCTATCTGCACTCTGCTCTTGTCAACACACGCCGCTGGCCAGAGCATCCGCCCACCAAACCGCTGCTCCTGCGGCTGGCCAGTCTGGATTCGGTGATGGCGTTGTCCTTCGCCTTTCTGGTGAACGCCGCGATCCTGATCCTCGCGGCAGGCACCTTTCATGGTGTGGTTGCGGAACCTGTGGAGGATCTCCGTCAGGCCTACACCCTGCTGAGCCCTCTGCTGGGAAGCACCCTCGCGGGGACCGTGTTCGCCGTTGCGTTGCTGGCCGCGGGACAGAGTTCCACCGTGACCGCCACCATGGCCGGACAGGTGGTGATGGAGGGCTTCCTCAACCTGCGCCTGCCTGACTGGCAGCGCCGGCTGATCACCCGGGCCTTGGCCCTGATCCCGGCCATGGCCACGGTGATTCTGCTGGGAGACCAGGCCACAGCCCATCTGCTGGTGCTCAGCCAGGTGGTCCTGAGCCTGCAGTTGCCGTTTGCGGTCATCCCTCTCGTGCAGTTCTGCACCAGGCGTGGCCTCATGGGAGAGCTGCGGGCACCCGGCTGGCTGCAGGGCCTCAGCTGGCTCTGTGCCGCCGCGATTGTGATCGTCAACGTCTCCTTGCTCTCCACCGTTCTGGCCTCTATCAGGCCATGGCAGTGGCTGACTGCGATGGCAAGCCATGGCTGATGCAGCGCCACGCGCCGTCCTGGTAGCGGTTTGCAGCTCACTGCTGATCACCACGGCGGCCCAGGCCGCACCGGATTGCCTAGCCCTGAAGGGCCAACGCGATCAGCTCGCCAGGCGTGCGATGACAGCTGAGATCACCCTGTTGCATGCGTTTCGGCAGCGACTATGCCCCAGCGATGAAGAGCGAGCGACACAGTCCAAGGCGCTGGCAAGCGGAACGACGGCGCGCGAGCCTTTCAACTATGAAACGTATATCCGTTGCCGCGAACAAGCTGAACTCCAGCTGCAGCGCAGTCGGCCGGTTCTGTATCTCAATGTGCGGGGATTCACGTATTACACCCCCGAGGGATCACGTCTGGCAAGGGAAGCTGATGGCGTGAAGGAGCTGGTCGAGCGCACCTGTACGCCGCCCGCAACCTGAAAATGGATATACTCCATTCTCAGGCGGTGCCAACTCAGCCTTTCGGAAGACTGCTGCCGTCGCAAACTCTCTCAGCGGCTTGAAGCCCCGTACCACTGGCGATACCACTGAGCCATCTGCTCGATCTCACGGCTCTGGGCCTTCACCATGGCCTGCTGCAGCTCCCGCAGCTCCGGATGCTGGCTGTTGGTCTGAGCCATCGAGGCCATCATCACGCCCATGCGGTGGTGGGGAATCATCTGCTCGATGAAGGCCCGATCAAAATCAGGGGCGTTCTTCAGCCACTCGACATCGGTGCCCATCATCCCCATGCCACCGCCACGGCCCATCATCATTCCGCCGCTGCCGCCCATCCAGCCGCCCCAGCCGGAATAGACCCCACGCCCATAGCTTCCCCCCCATGCCGGCACATCGCCTCCAAACCACTGCCGGTACCAGGCGCGCATCTGGTTGTTCTCCCTGGTCTGGCTGTCCTTGATGCTGCGCGCCAGGGACTTGATTTCAGGCCTCTTTGCACGGCTCAGGGCCAGATCTGCCATGGCGATGGCCCCTTCATGGTGGGGGATCATCATCGCGATGAAGTGCTGATCCATCGACTGGGTGCCCATCCGCCCTGGGCCTGGCAGGCCCCACCCCCTCCAACCTCCTGGTGAGACCGGCGAGGCGGGGGCTTGTGACAGCGCCGGAGCCCCGAGCGACAGAACAAGCGCGCCCAGCCCTGCTGTAGCAGCGCATCTCAGCACCACCGCAGGTTTCTGACCGGATGCTGATGGGGGATGGATCATCACGGTTCCTCCATGGGTTTCACCTGCCCACAGTGTGGAAACGCTGCAGGGGGCCGGATGCCGCTGCGAGTCATTGCTTCACGATCCGCCTCCAGACCTGAAGGCTGGGACGGATTCCATCGCCGTTCTCGGCGGGATTTGGCTACAAGCCGTCCAGCAGTTTCTGCGGTTCTCTCGTGAGTTCTCGCAACTCCTTGATCTAGCACTTGATTACTTCGACCTCGTGGCTGAGCTGATTTGCGATATCGCCGCAGGCCAGCTCACCGGCATCATTAACCGCCAGGCAGCCGGCACTCTTTACCAGGGTGAGCCCCAGAGTTTTGGGCCGGCGGATGAACTCCAGGCGGCGCAGGCTGCTCTCATCAAACAGGCTCTAACTGTTCTTGCTGCGCATCATCGCCTGCAGGAGGCCGAGATCCTCGTAGCAGCGCAGGGGTTTGACCGACAGGCCGCTGCGCGAGGTCAGCGCCCCGATCCATGCGCCTTCCGCCCCACGGACTTGACTCTCCCCCTAGAGGAGACTCTAATGTGGAATCAGGTTCTTTCCCTCTCCATTCCGTGAACCCGATCGTTCTGGCACTCCTCCTGTCGGCGGGTGTTGGCCTGTCCTCCGGTGCCGCCCACGCCCAGGCCTACGACATGTTCCCGAGCAAGGCCGCTGCTGAAAAGCGAGCCAAGGAACTGAAGTGCAGCGGCGCCTTTGCCATGGGCAAGGAGTGGATGCCCTGCCAGAACTTTGATGTCTACGAGAAGGCTGTCTCCAAGGTGAAGTGATTGTCCTGGCCTCCATGTCCTGCTCTAGTCAGCCCGCCATCACCCCATGACGCAGTCCTCCACCAGGCTCCTGCAGCACTCCCACCGGCCGGCCCTGCTCGCGGCCATCGCAGCAGTGCTCTTCGCTCCGCTGCTCACCAACGCCCCTGCCTCGGCGCACATGAAGGGCATGTTCAGGACCAAACAGGAGGCTGAGAAGCGCGCCGCGGAACTCAAGTGCAAGGGCGCATTCGCGATGGGCAGCCTCTGGATGCCCTGCGCCAATGAGCAGGTCCTGCACAAGGCACTCCAGAACGAATGAGGCGCCATCATCTGCTGCGCCGCGTGCACCGCACCCTGGTGCCCCTTGCGGCGGTGCCGCTGCTGCTCACGGCCCTCTCCGGCTCTCTTTACGGCGCCCTCTCGGCGCGGGAAATCGATGCTTTCTGGCTGATGAAGCTGCACACCGGAAACTTCGGCGCCGTCAATCTGCAGCCCTACTACTCCACGGTTCTCGGCGTGCTCACCCTCTTCATCGCCGGCTCTGGCATTGGCATGCTGCTGACAAGTAGAAGGGGCAGGAAGCAGAACAGCTAGCTTTTAATCTGATGAGGTTGGCAACCCAATCGAAGCAAGACCTCTGCAGTAATCGCCGGAGCACGCTAATCCAACAAGTAACACTGGCTACGCTGACAGCCCCGTCATGCACTCAAAACAGCATTGGCCACTGATTGAATGGCAAGGGGCAGAGTTCAATGCCGCATACTTTATAGATCATTTCCCGAATAGCCCAGCATGTGACGGCGCGCCAGATAGAGGATCAAGGGAGGCAAGGTAATCCATTGAACGACCGCAAGCGCGCTCATTCCCAGGATGGGCACTGCAAACACCGGAACACCATAGGATCTGGAGACATTGACACGAAAGGTTTCCAGTACAAGGGTGATCAGCAGCCCAATGCCGGTGAATAAGACAGTCAGTCGGCGACCCGGTTTCAGTAGCCAGTACCGCGAACGTCTTAATATGCTGACGACCCAACTGCTGAACAGGATGATCATCCCATCCCCAAAGGAGCAGTGCGTCAGGTCGGCAACCTTCTCGCCCAAGGAGGGACTCGAATAGAATTCGTAAAATGGAGATTGCCAGACCTCATATACAAAGTTCAAGAGAAAAGCAAATAGAAAGAGATTTGTCTCTGGTGCTGCAAGAGCCTTCGAAATCATCAATGGCATGCGCATGGCTGTGCGGTGAAAAAACAGTCTGACTGTTATCGAGTGGCGTCCGTCTCGTCGTGCCTTTCGGGCATTCCTGCTAGTCGAGATGTTGTTCTGCGCTTTCTCGTATGGGGGCGTGATCGTTTCAAGTTGCGGAAGCCAGCCTTTGGCTTGGGATCGATTCAGGCGTGTCGAGCGGCGTTCCAGGCTTCGAAGAAAGAACTGCTTTGAGTGGTGGCGCCACTAGCATGGAGCGGTCGTTGCGACGGCATAGCAGAGGTCATCGAAGGGTTCTCCTCTTGCTTCTCCTCCAAGGAAGGAAGCCCGGAACATTCGCCATGTAAGCGCGATAACGTTCTCCGAACTCGTGCTCAGCTTGCTGCTCCTCCTGTTTGGCCAGGCGTAAATACATAATCACAAGCACTGGATACATGGCGGCAGTGAGCAATGTGGGCCATTGCAATAAGAATCCTGTAATCACCAAAATAAAACCCAAGTACTGGGGGTGCCTAAGACGCGCATAGACGCCGGTGGTGGCGAGTTCATGCTTCTGCTGGGCGGCATACAGGACATCCCATCCCCTTGCGATCAGCATGAAGCCTCCACCAATGAGAACAAAGCTTGCAAGATGAAAAGGGCCAAAATGCGGATTCGTGCGCCAACCGACCAAGGTTTCTAGTGAGTGTCCCGCATCATGGGAGAACCAGTCCACGGACGGATAGCTACTGCCAAGCCAGCCGGAAAGCAGATAGATTGTCAACGGAAACCCATACATCTCGGCAAATAAAGCCACCAAGAAGGCGCTGAAAGCACCAAAGCTCCTCCATTCACGGTGCGTCTTTGGCTTGAAAAATGTGAAGGCAAAGAAAATGAAAACCGCAGCATTTATTGCCGCTAATCCCCAGAGGCCATAGGCTGAAGCGCCGGGTTGGTTCATCATGAGTTAGTGGTGGTGGTTGGCCCTGGGTCAGGTACTTCTGAAGTGCCTTGATGGCCGTGCCCATGCCCGCCATGCATGAAGATGTGCATCAGTGGGCAAGCCAGAAACACCAGGTAGGGAAGCGCTCCCAATGTGTGAGCAGTGTGCTCCTTCAAGAGATAGAAGCCTGCCACAAAGAGAAAGCCGTAGAGAGCGATCTTGGACCGGCGCCGTGGCGACCAATGGGAGAGAAAGAAGGGAGTGGCCATGGGATTTTTGCTTAGGAGTCGAATTGGGCAGACATGGGTCTGAATAACAATGAAGTCGTATGACCTGCTACTGCAGATTCCCTGGATCAAGCCGCTCGGTACCGCCGTAGCAGCGAGGAGTTGACGATCACCGACAGCGAACTCAGGGCCATCGCGGCCCCCGCGATCATCGGGTTGAGCCACCCCAGTGCTGCGATCGGAACCCCGAAACTGTTGTAGATGAAAGCCCAGAACAGGTTCTGGCGGATCTTGCGCATCGTGGCCCGCGACAGGCCGATCGCACTCACCACCAGACGCACGTCGTTGCGGATCAGGATGATGTCACCCGCCTCCTTGGCCACATCGGAACCGGAGCCGATGGCGATACCGATGTCGGCCGTGGCCAGGGCCGGCGCGTCGTTGACGCCATCGCCCACCATCGCCACCACCTGGCCCGCCTGCTGCAGGGCCTTGATCGTTCCCGCCTTATCCGCGGGGCGCACCTCGGCGATCACCTCCTCGATGCCCACCTGCTGGGCAATGGCCTTGGCCGTGGTGCGGTTGTCGCCGCTGAGCA
>JBEBCC010000002.1:0-12642 GCA_041158125.1 Cyanobacteriota bacterium | reverse complement strand
CCGGCAGGGTCACGGCATGGATCACCCAGTAACGGATGCTCGTGATGATTTCGAAGAACGGACGTTCCCCAGTGGAGCCGGCAGCCATGGCAGCAAGCGTTCAGCTGGATGATCCTAAAGGCGTGGCGGCGGTCGTCGGGAGTGGGGCGGCAGCTTGGTTACAGAGGGAAAGGTGAGCTCCCTTCTGGGTCCCGGCCCCACCCATGGCGCTGACGCTCCTCAGCCCACCCAGCGCAGCAGCGAGCCCCGCTCGCCCAGCACGAAGGCCTTGCCATCGGCCAGGAAGCTGATCCGGCTGAAGTTGGTGGGCTGCTGGCTGCCCACCGGATCCTTGCGCCAGCTCTTGCCGCCGTCCTCGCTCACCAGCAGGGTGCCGCTGCCGCCGCCGGCCCAGATCGCTCCGTTCGAATCCCAGGCCATATCCAGATAGCCGTAGCCGTTGGTGATCGGAATCACCGGTTTGCTCCAGTCCTCGGGGTTGGCGGCGTCGCTGTTGAAGCGCAGCTGGGCGCCACGGGCCAGCATCCACAGCCCGCCTTCAGGCTGGAAGCCCATCGCCTGCAGGCGCTGGCTGCTGACGCGCTGGTGCGGGGTCCACACGGCATCGCCGGGATTCCAGGTGGCGAAGAAGTTGCCGAGGCTGCTCACGCTCACGTAGCGGCCATCGGCGCTGCGGCGCAGGTCGCGCACGGCGCCGGCGGCGTCCTCAACTTCCGCCTGCCAGGAGTTGCCGCCATCCCCGGTGCGGTACACGGCGCCCACGTTCGTGGCCAGCTCAGCGCTGTTACGGCCCAGGGCCGTCACGAGGTAGGGCTCACCGGGGAGCTTGGTGTCGAGGAAGAGGCGGCTCCAGCTCTGGCCGGCGTTGCTGCTGTGCAGCAACAGGCCCGGCTGACCGACGATCCAGCCTTCGTCGCCGTTGAAATCAATGCTGATCAGCCGGAAGTTCTCCTCCTCCGGCAGATCGAGCGCCCGCTCCTGCCAGCTGGCGCCGCCATCGTTGGTTTCCAGGATCAGGCGGTTGCTGCCCACCAGGAAGCCGTGGCGGCTGTCGCTGAAGGCCAGGTCCAGCGGGTTTGATTTGGTGTGGATGTCCACAGGCTGCCAGGGGCTGGCCGAGGCGGCCGGCAGGCCGCTGCTGACACAGCCGCCCAGGCCCGTGGCCAGCAGCAGGGTGAGGGCCAGGGCCCCGAGGGAGGAGAGCAGGCGTTTCAAGGGAGCGGTGGGCGGCGGGTTGAAGGGGGCGCAGAGCTGGTTGATCAACGCAACGAATAGAGGGAGAGGAAGAAGGCGATCGCCAGGGCAAAGCCTCCGAAGATCAGCACGTTCTTCTGGCCAGGGGTGAGCTGGTTGACCCCCAGCCCGTAGCCCAGGTTCTCCTCAAAGCCGCTGGGCTTGTTGCGTGGGCCGATGTCCTTGAAGGCTTTCACCGGGCTGCGGCACACCGGGCAGCGGAACGTGGCTGCATCCAGGGCGCTGAAGGGGGTTCCAGGCTCAATCGCCAGCTTGCGGATGCCTTCGCCTGGGTCGTACACGAAGCCACAGCTGCGGCATTCGAAGCGGTGTGTGTCCGGATCGTCCACCGGCGCCACCGCCTGCGCAGGCGCGCTGCTCTGCTCCACGGCCGGGTCAGGGGCCTGGTCGGGCAGGGGCGCCTCGCTCACAGCGGCTTCAGCAATTGGCCGCGACTCTAAGAAGCTGAATACCCAGCCGCTGCAGCTGCGCCTCCAGTTCGGCCGGCTGCGGCCGGTGCCCATCCGGATCGGCGCTGGATCAGACCAGGGGCGTGGTGCTCCGGCGCCGCAGACGCGCTTCCGTGGCTGTCGTCACTCAGAACGCAACCTGGAGCCGCTCTGGCCACTGGTCGCCTCCGGCTCGCTGACCTGGCGCAGGCCCAGCTCAGTTGAACCCAGGCCCCGGCCGCAGATGCCAGACTGCAGCCCACGTTGGGCTGCATGCGCCCGTGTTCGTTCTCTCCGGCTACGACGCCTTCCTCGGCTTCCTGCTGATCGCGGCGGCCGTGCCCGTGCTGGCGATCGTCACCAACAAGATCGTCGCCCCTCGCTCGCGCAGCGGTGAGCGCGACCTCACCTATGAATCGGGCATGGAGCCGATCGGTGGTGCCTGGATCCAGTTCAACATCCGCTATTACATGTTTGCGCTGGTTTTCGTGATCTTCGACGTAGAGACCGTGTTCCTCTACCCCTGGGCCGTGGCCTTCCACCGCCTCGGCTTGCTGGCGTTCATCGAGGCCCTGGTGTTCATCGCCATCCTGGTGGTGGCTCTGGCCTATGCCTGGCGTAAGGGTGCCCTCGAGTGGAGCTGACCCGTTGCCGTTGACCCTCCGTCGCCGCGTCGCATCACTGCCATGACCTCCTCCCCGTCCGCCACCGCAGGCCTGGCCGAGGCTCTCTCGGTCGCCGCCCTGCGCGACCAGCGCGCCGCCAGCTGCAACCCCATCGGTGCACCCACGGTCACCTCGGATCTCTCCGAGAACGTGATCCTCACCACCCTGGATGATCTGCACAACTGGGCTCGCCTCAGCAGCCTCTGGCCGCTGCTCTATGGCACCGCCTGCTGTTTCATCGAGTTCGCCGCCCTGATCGGCTCCCGCTTCGACTTCGACCGCTTCGGCCTGGTGCCGCGCTCCAGCCCGCGCCAGGCCGACCTGCTGATCGTGGCCGGCACTGTGACGATGAAGATGGCGCCCGCTCTGGTGCGTCTCTACGAGCAGATGCCCGAGCCGAAATATGTGATCGCCATGGGCGCCTGCACGATCACCGGCGGCATGTTCTCTGCCGATTCCACCACCGCCGTGCGCGGTGTGGACAAGCTGATTCCTGTGGATCTCTATCTGCCCGGCTGCCCGCCGCGCCCTGAGGCGATCTTCGATGCGGTGATCAAGCTGCGCAAGAAGGTGGGCAATGAATCCCTGGCCGAGCGCGGCAATCTGCTGCCCACCCATCGCTACTGCACGGTGCCGCATCAGCTGCGGCCCGTGGCACCGATCGTGGATGGCCGCTACCTGCGCGCCGAAACCCAGCAGGCTGCCCTGGCCGCCGCCTCCGGCCTGCCCCTCGATCTCGCCGCCGCTGCCGTCGGCGCTGAACCCGCCGCCATCCCGGCTGGCAGCAGCTCTGAAGCCTGATCCCACCGCCGAATCTGCGGATTTTCGACCCACGTCCGATGCCTGACGACACCAACCAGCCCGCCGCTGCCCCCAGTGCACCCGTGGTTGCCGCCCCCCAGCCAGGCCCCGTGAGCTGCTGGTTGAGCAGCCAGGGCTTCGAACATGAGCAGCTGGAGGCCGATCACCTTGGGGTCGAGGTGATCGGGGTGGAGGCTCCCTTCCTGCCGGTGATTGCCGCAGCCCTGAAGGCCAATGGTTTTGACTATCTCCAGTGCCAGGGCGGCTACGACGAAGGTCCCGGCGGCCGCTTGGTGAGCTTCTATCACCTGGTCAGGCTGGCGGCCCTGGTGGATCGCTGTGCTGCCGCGCAGCACTTGCCCGCTGATGTGAAGCCGGAGGAGGTGCGTCTCAAGGTGTTCCTGCCCCGTGATGGTGCCCTGTCTCTCCCCAGCCTCTACAGCCTGTTCCGCGGCGCCGACTGGCCGGAGCGGGAAACCTTCGACATGTATGGCATCCGCTACGAGGGGCACCCCCATCCCAAGCGCCTGTTGATGCCTGAAGACTGGAAGGGCTATCCGCTGCGCAAGGACTACGTGCAGCCGGATTTTTACGAGATGCAGGACGCCTACTGAGCGTGCCTGGGCCCGTCAGCCTGGCGGAGTCTGCAGGCGGTGTTCGCGGCGGTGACGCTTGTAGAAGCGCATCACCGCCAGGGCAACGCTGCGTGAATCATGGCGCAGCGTTGCCGTGGGGCGTGCCCCCTGCAGGGGCGCCGTCAGCACGTCATAGCCGAGGCTGCGCAGCCGGCGGCTGTCGCAGTGCACCGGTTCGGCACCACGCTGGCGGTAGTGCTCCACCAGCGGTGATGCGCCCAGGTCTTCCTGGGCCAGCACCGAGCTGAACAGCCGCTGTTGCACGCCAAGGCTGGCCAGCTGTGCTTCGATTGCCCGCAGGTGGCCTTCCACATCCAGCCCATCGGTTTCACCGGGTTGGGTCATCAGGTTGCAGATGTAGAGGCGGGGCGCCTTGCTGCGGCTGATCGCGTTCACCAGATCCGGCACCAGCAGGTTCGGCAGCAATGAGGTGTAGAGGCTGCCTGGCCCCAGCACGATCAGATCGGCATGGGCGATGGCCTCCAGCGCCTTCGCCAGCGCCGGCGGCCGTTCGGGTGTACAGCCGAGCCTCACGATCGGGCTGCTGGCGTGACCGATCTGCGATTCACCCTCAATGCGGCGGCCATCCTCCAGTTCAGCCCAGAGCTTCACATCGGCATTGGTGGCGGGCACCACCGTGCCCTGCACCGCCAGCACTCTGCTGCTGGCGGTGATCGCCGATTCAAGGCTGCCGGTGATGGCGGTCAGTGCCGAGAGGAACAGATTGCCGAAGCTGTGGCCCTCCAGGCCGGTGCCGGAGCGGAAGCGGTACTGGAACAGACGCGTGAGCAGCGGTTCCTCGGTGGCCAGCGCCGCCAGGCAGTTGCGGATGTCGCCCGGCGGCAGCACCCCCAGCTCCCGCCGCAGCACGCCGGAGCTGCCGCCGTCATCGGCCACGGTGACGATCGCCGTCAGGTTGCCGCTATAGCGCTTGAGCCCGCTCAGCAGGGTGGAGAGCCCTGTGCCACCGCCGATCGCCACGATGGCCGGGCCCCGGTTCAGCCGCCGCTTGGCTACCAGCGCATCCACCAGCACGGTGCCCTTCTCCGGTGCCAGCGCCTGCTGAATCGAACCGAAGCTGCGGCTCTGGCCCAGCCAGATCAGCGCACCGCCCGCCAGCAGCACCAGCGGCCCGGTCACGGCTCGTGGCAGCACCTTGGTGATGTTCTGCAGCAGCCAGCTGATCGATTGCAGCAGCCAGTAGATCGGTTGCAGATCCGCCCAGACTGCCGCTCCCAGCAGCGCCAGCATCAGGCCGATGCCAGAGGTGAGCATCCAGCGTTTCACCACCAGCCCCGGCTGCAGCCAGCGCGCCGCCCGCCGGGAGCGCGACATCAGATCCTGGCGCTGCAGGTCGCCCCGGCCCAGCCAGGCCGGCCGCGGACGGGGGCGCGGCCGCTGACTGCTTCGTTGGCCTCGAGCCGGCATAGCGCTGATGACGTGTCTGAACTGTACGGAGAAGCGGCCAGGATGGATTCGTTTCTGTAGGGCTGGGCCAGTGGCGATGGTCGGGGCGGCGCCTGTGGCCGAACTGCGTGATCTGAGCGTGCGCTGGGGTAGCCGCAGCGTGCTCGCGCACGTCGATCTGCAGCTGCAGCCAGGGGAACGCCTGGCGGTGGTGGGGCCCTCCGGGGCCGGCAAGTCGACGATCCTGCGGCTGTTGGCCGGGCTGCTGCTGCCCAGCGATGGCGAGCTGCGCATTCATGGCGTGCCGCAGACCTACCTGCGCCTGGATCAGCGCCATCCCCCCGATGTGCGGCTGGTGTTTCAGAACCCGGCCTTGCTCGCTTCGCTCACCGTGCGGCAGAACGTGGGCTTTCTGCTGGATCGCTTCAGCCGGCTCAGCGCGGCCGAGATCAATGAACGGGTGGGCCGGGCGCTGGAGGCGGTGGGCCTCTATGGCGTGGAAGATCTGCTGCCCGGTGAACTCAGCGGCGGCATGCAGAAGCGGGTCAGCTTTGCCCGTGCGGTGATCGATGATCCAACTCGGCCGCCGGGCCTGCAGCCCCTGCTGCTGTTTGATGAGCCCACCGCCGGGCTCGATCCGATGGCCTGTACCCGCATCGAGGACCTGATCGTGCGCACCAGTGAGCTCACCCGGGCCTCCTCCGTGGTGGTCAGCCATGTGATGAGCACGATCCTGCGCACCGCCGATCGGGTGGTGCTGCTCTACGACGGTTGCTTCCGCTGGCAGGGCACGGTGCAGGAGTTTCAGGTGAGTGACCACCCCTATGTGCTGCAGTTCAGGACCGCTAGCCTCAACGGACCGATGCAGCCGGCGGAGCTTTAGATCCCATGCGCCGCAGTGTGAGAGAGGCAGCGGTCGGTTTCACCTTGCTGGCGGCACTGGTGGCCGGTGGGGCCTTCTGGCTGTGGCTGAAGGGTGTCGCCATCAGCGGTCGCACCTGGAGCATCCGGGTCAGCTTTGCCGATGCCACCGGGCTCGGTGAGCGCTCCGCTGTCACGTATCGCGGTGTGCAGGTGGGCAGTGTGCGCAGCCTGCGCACCGGCTCGACGGCGGTGATGGCCGAGCTGGAGATCACCGATCCAGGACTGCGCCTGCCGCAGCCCCTGGTGGCTCAGGTGCAGGAGGCCTCCCTGCTCGGGGGCAATGCCGTGGTGGCGCTGCTGGCACCCGCCCGCTCTCTGCCCGCTGATCTGCCCGGCCCGCTGGAGCCCGGCTGCAACCGCGCCCTGATGGTGTGCTCCGGTGCCCAGCTGAGTGGCGTCAGTGCCGCCAGCATCACCACTGTCACCGCCACGATGCAGAAACTGCTCGACCAGGCGGCCCGCGAGGAGCTGGTGCCCAAGCTGGCGGCCACCACCCAGAGCTTCGATAACACCTCCAAACAAGCGGATCGCTTCCTGCGTGACGGCCGGGTGCTGCTGCGCGATCTGCAGCTTGCTGTGCGCGAGGCACGACCCACACTCGACAACCTCAACGCCTCCACCGCCCACATCCGCAGCATCACCGCTGCCTTGGACAATCCCCGCACCCGGGCCGAGCTTCAGGCTGCGGTGACCAACGCTGAGCGGCTCACCGCCCACTGGGATCAGGTTGGTGGTGATGTGAACCGGCTCACGGGCGATCCCAAATTCATGGACGGCATCCGCAGTGTGGCCGTGGGGCTGGGCAAGTTCTTCGATGAGCTCTATCCGGCCCAGACCGGTGCCGCCCGTGACCGGGCCACGCCTGCGAAGCCTGCCCGTTAGCAGGCCTCGGCTGCTCAGAAGAGCTCCCTGACGGCAGCGAAGCTGTGCCGCCCCTAAACCCCGCTGATCGCCTCCAGGGCGATCGCGGCGATCGCCTGATCGCTGGCCTTGGGCAGCTGCACGTACTTGCCGCCCGCGGCATCGGCGAGGTCCTTGCCCATGCCGCTGCCGATGAATTTGCGCTCGGTGTCGATCACCAGCAGCTTGATGCCCAGGGCCCGGTAGCGGCTGGCCACCTGCTTCACCTCCTCCTTGAGGTCCACTGGCTCCTCGCCGTCCAGCTGGGGCTGCCCGAGGGAGCGGCTGAGGGGGACGTTGCCGCGGCCATCGGTGATCGCCACCACCACCACCTGGCCCAGATCGCCCGTGGCCAGGGCGTTGGCCGCCACCCGCGCCGCCTGTGAGAGGCCGTGGGCCAGCGGTGAGCCGCCGCCGCAGGGCATCGATTCCAGGCGCCGGCGTGCGGCGGTGATCGAGCGGGTGGGGGGCAGCAGCACCTCGGCCTGCTCGCCGCGGAAGGGGATCAGGGCCACCTCATCGCGGTTCTCGTAGGCCTCGGTGAGCAGCCGGATCACGGCCCCCTTGGCGCTCTGCATCCGGTTGAGGGCCATCGAGCCGCTGGCATCCACCAGGAAGATCACCAGGGCGCCGGCCTTGCGCTGCAGCTGCTTGGCCCGCAGGTCGCCGTCTTCCACCACCACCGTGCGATGCGGTTCGCGCTCGCGCCGGGTTTTCTGATAGGGCGCGGCGGCCCGCAGGGTTGCGTCCACGGCGATCCGCTTCACCGGGCCCCGGGGCAGCATCGGCTTCACATAGCGGCCGCGTGAATCACTGAACACAACGGCGCGGCTGCCGCTGCCGCCACTCTTGGCCTTGGCGGCGCCGAACAGCAGCAGATCGGGATCGATCGCCACGGCCTCCGGATCCAGCAGGAACTCCTCGGGGATCTGCGGTGGCGCCTGATCCTCGGGGGTGTCCTCCTCTGGTTCGTCCTGCTCCTGCTCCGGTTCGTCCGGCTCCTGCTCGTTGTCGGGCTGCTCCGGCTCCTCCGGCGGCTGTTCACCCTGAGGCGGCGGCGGCGGCGGTTCCAGTGGTTGGTCGGGATCGGGAGGCGGCAGCTGCAGGGCCCGCGGCGCGATCACCAGGCGCACGGCCACCTGCAGGTCGTCGGCCTCCACCCGGTCGCGGCCGCTGAGGGCGGCATGGGCGCGGGCGACGCGTACGGCGTAGAGCTCACTGCGGTGGCCTTCCACGCCGCCGCGCAGCGCTTCATTCACCAGGTAGGCGATCTGCTCCCGGCTGATCTGCACATCCGGCAGCCACTGACGCGCCAGCAGCAGCTGGGTGGCCAGGGCGTCCGTCTCTTCCTGCCAGCGGCTGCTGAAGGCCTCGCTCGATTCGGCATGGCCGATGGCGCTGCGGGTGATCTCCACCCGTTGCTCCAGGGCCAGGGTCTGGTTGGCGCTCAGGCAGATCGCGAAGCGATCCAGCAGGTGATCGCGCACCGCCCCCTCTTCGGGGTTGTAGGTGGCGATCAGCAGGCAGCGGCAGGGATGGCTCAGGCTCAGCCCCTCCCGTTCGATCCGGTTCTCGCCGGAACCCACCGCCGCCAGCAGCAGGTTGGTGATGTTGTCGTCGAGCAGGTTGAGCTCGTCGACGTACAGAACACCCCGGTGCGCCTCCGCCAGCAGCCCTGGTTGGAACACCGCCTGGCCACTGGCCAGGGAGGCGGTCACATCCACTGATCCCACCAGCCGGTCTTCGGTGATGCCCAGCGGTACCTGCACGAATGGCGCTGGAATCACCCGGGTGGGGCGCAGGGCGGCAGCGTCGGCACCCGTGGGGTCGGCGCCCAGCTCCGTCAGGCGCCGGCGGGTGGCCTCATCCCAGTCCTCCGGGCGCTGTGGGTCGATATTCAGGGCGGCCGGCGCGGCCTGGCCGGGGCTGGGCTGACCCAGATCGAGCACGTCGATCGGCGGCAGCAGGGCGTGCAGCCCCCGCGCCAGCACGGATTTACCGGTGCCGCGGCCTCCGGCGATCACCACGCCGCCCAGGCCGGGATCCACCGCTGCCAGCAGCAGCGCCAGCTTGAGGGTGCCGTGGCCGGTGATCGCCGCCAGCGGGAAGGCGCGGGCCGCGGCCCTGGCATCGGCGCTGCGGCTCACGTCAGGGCCACTGGCGGTACCGCTTGCAAGCATGGAGGAGCCCGGGCCCGACGACGTGCGCGCCAGTCTCGCTGATCAGGCCGGCCCCGGCCTGGCTATCGCCATCGGGGCGAACCTGCCCGGTCCCGTCGGCGATCCGCTGGCGACACTGCTGGCGGTGCGGCCGCGGCTGGTGGCTCTGCTGCAGGACTGGCTTGCTCAGGCGGCTGGTGGCGCGGCCGGCAGTCCCCCGGCGTCCGCCCTGCGCTGGTCGCCGTTGTTCCGTACGGCGCCGGTGGGGGGGCCGCCCGGTCAGCCCCACTACCTCAACGCAGTGCTGCTGCTGCCCGCCGCCGGTGCTCCCAGTGCCGACAGCGCCCGTGGGTTGCTGCAGCGGCTGCTGGCCCTGGAGCAGCAGTTCGGCCGCGAGCGCGGTGTGCGCTGGGCGCCGCGCAGCCTGGATCTGGATCTGCTCTGGTGGGGGGATCTGCTGAGTAACGACCCGGCTCTGGAGTTGCCGCACCCCCGCTGGCACCAGCGGGCTTTTGTGCTGGCGCCGCTGCTGGCGCTGGAGCGGGCCCAGGGCATCCCCCTGGCCTTGCCATTGGCTCCAGGAGCAGGCCCTCTGGTGGCCCTGGCGGCCGCTTGCGACGAGTCGCTGCCGGAGCCGCTGCCGCCGCACCCCGCCTGGCCGGAGTAGCTGCGATGCTTGGCGGCAGAGGTCTGCTCCCGTCGCCGATGGCGCCCTTGCCCGCCCCAGAGCCCGCGCGCCATCTGGAAACCACCGCCAGCCTGGATGCCCGCAGGCTGCGCTTTGAGGTCAACCGCGTTGCCCTGCCGATGGGGGTGGAGGGCACCTTCGGTGTGATCCGCCATCCCGGCGCGTCGCTGGCGGTGCCGGTGCTCGATGACGGTCGGGTGGTGGTGCTGCGCCAGTACCGCTTCGCTGTGGCCACCCGCCTGCTGGAGTTTCCCGCCGGCACCCTTGATCCGGGTGAGAGCCCCCTGGCCACGATGCAGCGGGAACTGCAGGAGGAAGCCGGCTACAGCGCCAGCCGCTGGGATCCCCTCGGCGCCATGCTCCCCTGTCCGGGCTACTCCGATGAGGTGATTCACCTCTTTCTGGCCCGTGAGCTCACCGTTCTCCGTGAGCGTCCCCCCGGCGATGACGACGAGGATCTGGAGGTGGTGCTGCTGGAGCCCGCGCAGCTTGATGCCGCCCTGTCCGCCGGCGATGAATACCTCGATGGCAAGAGCGTGACCGCCTGGTTCCGCGCCAAGCAGCTGCTGGGGCTGTGAGCGCGTTCAGGCGCCTGTTCTGACAGCGTTGCGGCTATCGCCTGAGGGTGCTGCCGCTGACGAGCCCCAGTAGAGAGTGGATGCGGGCTTGATCTGTATTGATGACTCCTCGGGGTCGGCATGCTGGTCGAGCTTTGGTGCTTCGCCTGTGTGAACTGCTGTTGGTGTCGTTTGCTGTTAATTCATTAAGTGACGATGAATTGAGTGTTGTTCAGCGCCAGGCCAGTTCCAATCGTTGCGAAAATAATGGATGGCGCGCTGCCGTTGCCATCGCTGTCATAAAGCAGTCTGCCATTCGAGACGTCGTAGAGAATTCGATGGGCGCTGGTGATGGCGATGGGGCTGTTGGCAAAGGCTGTTGCTACTAATGTTCCAGTGGTCGTAAGGCCTGTGTAGACGGCGTTCTCGAGTTGGATGACATCGCCATCGGTGCTGGAGAAGTCTGTGATGATGTCGGGACTTGCTGTGATGGAGAGTGTCGTGTCGAAGCGGAAGATGTCTGCTTCTGTGCCCCCCGTCAGAATGTCTTTGCCGAGGCCGCCAAGGATGGAGTCGTTGCCGTCGCCGCCGCTGATCACATCAGCGAAGGCTGTGCCAACAAGAGAGTTGATCCCTGCGTTCCCGGTGATTTTGAGGCCCTTGGGAGCAAGTCTGGCATTGATGTTGAGTGGCGTGGTGGCGGTGAGAACCGCGTCGATTGCCATGCCGGTACCGATGGTCACTTGCTCGAGCCCCGTGTCGCCAGCAAAAACCACGAGGGTCTGATTGGCGGTGACGGATGAGAAGCGCAGTTCATCAATGCCAGACGTGCCGGTGTCCTTGATTTCAGCAGCGCCGTGCTCGGTGCTGCTGGCGATCAGATAGATGTCGCTGCCGTTGCCGCCATTCAGACTGTCGTTGCCTGCGCCACCGATGATCACATCAGCAAAAGCTGTGCCTACAAGGGAGTTGATCCCGGCATTGCCGATGATTGTGAGGCTGTTGGGAGCAAGATTGGCATTAATGTTGAGAGCCGTGGTTGCGGTGAGAATCGCGTCGATTGCCGTGCCGGTACCGATGGTCACCTGCTCGAGACCCTTGTCGCCGGAGAAAACTGTCAAGGTCTGATTGGCAGCGACGGATGAGAAGCGCAGTTCGTCAATGCCAGTTGTGCCTGTGTCATTGATCTCGGCAGCGGGATGGTCTGTGGATGTGCTGATCAGATAGATGTCACTACCATCGCCGCCATTCTGGCTGTCGGTACCGGCACCGCCGTTGAGCAGATTGGCGATCGGAGTGGTTTGCTGCACCTGGATCACGTTATTGCCGGCATTGCCGGTGCCGCTGCTTGCCGATCCCGTGAGGGTGAGATTGGTGTATGAGGCGGCGAGATTGCTGACATCGGTTGAGCTGATGAATGTGTCGATATTGCGCGCTGGCGAGATCATGGCGAGATCATTGCCGCTCAGATCCTGCGCCACGCCGCTGCTGTCGTTGCCGCTGCTGAGATCGCTGTATGTCAGTGTCAGCGTCTGATCGTTGGTGGGTGTCACGCTGAGGGCGAGAGTCAATTGACTGGCATCACTCCCCATTGCGATCGACGTTACGCTTGTGGCTACACCGGCGAAGCTGACGCTAAACCGGTCAGGTAGCAGGCCAGTGCTGTCGATGGCTTCACTGAACTGAAGCAGCAGCTCATTGCCCTGAACGGCGACACCAATCAGCGTGGGTGCAACAGTATCGCTCCATGAGACAGCCGCCGTGGCGGCTGACATGACCGATTCGGCTTTGCCTTGGTTATCCCTGTAAGCAGCGGTGACTGTGATTTTCTTGCCGATTTCGGCGGCGGTGAGGATGTATGTGCGGTTGGTTGCGCCTGTGATCGAGCTGAAATCTGCCCACCACTGGTAGTTGACGCCGCTGCTGGGGATCCCATCGTTATCCGCCAGGGTGTTGCTGGCCGTCAGCACTTGGCCGACGGTCGGGTTGCCGCTGATGGATACACCACCTGTCGGCGCATCATTGACTGGCGTGATGCTTGTGCTGAGGGCTACTGAGCCGGTGGAATAGGGCGTCAGGCCGCCACTGGTTGAGACGTTCAGGGTGCTGCCGTTGGCAGTCGCGGGTGCACTGCTATCGACCAGTCGGGCGCTGAGGCTGCCTGGGGTGCCATGGAAATTGGCTGCCGGCAGGAAGCGCAGGGTTGTTGCTGCTGTGAGGAACA
>JBEBCC010000001.1:0-10774 GCA_041158125.1 Cyanobacteriota bacterium | reverse complement strand
CCTGAGCGAGGCTGATCTCGACGGCCCCCTGGTGATCGTGACCGGCTCGGAAGGCTCTGGTTTGTCGATGCTCACCCGCAAGCATTGCGACCAGCTGGTGCGCATTCCGCTGCGGGGTGCCACCCCGAGCCTCAACGCCTCGGTGGCGACCGCGATGGTGCTCTACGAGGTGGCTCGCCGCGGCTGGATGAAGCAGATCACGGGTTCAGCTCCGGCGCCGCGGATCGTGCGTCCCCAGATCCCCTCGACACCTCTGGTCAGCACTGCCGCTGCAGTTGTTGCTCCCGCCCTGGATGTGGAAGAGATCGATGAGCTCGATGCCTTCAGCCCCGAGGAGACAGAGGCCGCACAACAGGTTGTGGATCAGGTGGTGAGCGAGCTCAATGCCGGCCACAGCGCCCTGGATCACGGCGTTGCCACGGGTGTTGCCCCCACCCACGCTGCCCTCACGCACAGCGAGGCCGTGCCGACCGACCCCTCCGCTGAGCCGCTTCCCGACCTCGTGTTGACCATGGCGCCCGGCGTCGCCGATGGCTTCTCTGGCGATATCAAGCTCTGATGGCTGCGTTCGCCGCTTTCACGGCCACAATGAGTCCACTTCCCACCGCCCCATGACCACCCTGTTCCAGCCCATTCGCAGCGTTGCCAATGGGCTTGGTCTGGCCTGGTGGGCGCGGGTGGAAACGCGCCAGCCCGATGTGACCTACTGGTTCGGGCCCTATGTGCGGCGCAGCAGCCTGGAGGAGGCTCTGCCTCCGTTCCTGGCTGATCTGCGCAGTGAGGGAGCGGCGGAGGTGAATCACGCCGTGCTGCGTACCCGCCGCGGCGAACCCTTCACCATCAGTGCCGACTGATAGCGTCGACCCCTGGATTTGCAGCAGGGTTGATGGGGATCGCCGAGTGGCGTGAGCAGCTCAAGCGCGGTGAGGTTTCCGCCCGCGAGCTCACCGATCAGCACCTCAGCCGCATCGAGGCGGTGGAGCCCAGCATCAACGCCTACACGGAGGTGACGGCCGAGCGGGCTCGCGCCGATGCCGACCGCATCGATGCTGCCCGCGTCGCCGGTGAGGAGCTGCCACCCCTTGCCGGGGTCCCCCTGGCGATCAAGGACAACCTCTGCACCCGTGGTGTGCGCACCACCTGCTCCAGTCGCATGCTGGAGAACTTCGTGCCTCCCTACGAATCCACCGTTACCGGGCGCCTCTGGCAGGCCGGTGCGGTGTTGCTGGGAAAGACGAACCTCGATGAGTTCGCCATGGGCAGCTCCACCGAGACGTCGGTGTTCGGGCCCAGCCGGAACCCCTGGAACACCGAGAAGGTGCCAGGCGGCAGCTCCGGCGGCAGCGCCGCTGCTGTGGCGGCGGGTGAATGCGTGGGTTCCCTCGGGTCCGACACCGGTGGTTCGATCCGCCAGCCCGCTGCCTTCTGCGGGGTGGTGGGCCTGAAGCCCACCTATGGCCGGGTGAGCCGCTATGGCCTGGTGGCCTTCGCCAGTTCGCTCGATCAGGTGGGTCCCTTCGCCACCAACGTGGCCGATGCGGCCGAACTGCTCCAGGTGATCGCCGGTGAAGACCCGCGCGACTCCACCTGTCTCAAAGCACCTGTGCCGAATTACACGGCTGCTCTGCAGCAGCCGGTGGCGGGCCTGAGGGTGGGCATCGTGCGTGAGTGCTTTGAGGCCGAGGGCCTCGATCCTGAGGTGAAAGCTTCGGTGATGGCTGCCGCCGCTCAGCTGGAGGCTCTGGGCTGTGAGCTCGTGGATGTGAGCTGCCCTCGCTTCAACGACGGCATCGCCACCTACTACGTGATCGCCCCCTCGGAGGCCTCGGCCAATCTGGCCCGCTATGACGGCGTGAAGTACGGCTACCGCACCGCCGATGCCGCCGGCCTGGCGGAGATGACCTCCCGCAGCCGCGCCGAGGGCTTCGGCGATGAGGTGAAGCGCCGCATCCTGATCGGCACCTATGCCCTCTCGGCCGGCTACGTGGATGCCTACTACAAGAAGGCCCAGCAGGTGCGCACGCTGATCCGCCGCGATTTCGATCGCGCCTTCGACACGGTGGATGTGTTGCTCACCCCCACCTCCCCCACCACGGCCTTCGGCTTCGGCGCCCACAGCGAGGATCCGCTGGCGATGTATCTGGCCGACCTGCTCACCATTCCCGCCAACATGGCGGGCCTGCCGGCGATCAGCTTGCCCTGTGGCTTCGATGGAGCCGGCCTGCCGATCGGTGTGCAGCTGATCACCGGGGTGCTGCAGGAGGAGCGGCTGCTGCAGGTGGCCTGGCACTACGAGCAGGCCGCCCGGGTGATGGAGAACCGCCCGGACGCGGCGCTGGTGCCCTGAGGCGCTAGATCTGGTGGCCCGCACCTAGTCTGGAGCTGTCGACCACCAGCTGTCGCTGTCGCCTGTGGCTTTCGTTCCGCTCCACAACCACAGCGATTACAGCCTGCTGGATGGGGCCAGCCAGCTGCCGGCGATGGTGAAGCGGGCCGAGGAGCTGGGCATGCCGGCCCTCGCGCTCACCGATCACGGCGTGATGTATGGCGCGATCGAGCTGCTGAAGCTCTGCAAGGGCACATCCGTGAAGCCGATCATCGGCAACGAGATGTATGTGATCAACGGCTCGCTCGATGATCCCAATCCCCCCAAGAAGGAACGCCGCTACCACCTGGTGGTGCTGGCCAAAAACGCCGTCGGCTACCGCAACCTGGTGAAGCTCACCAGCATCAGCCACCTGCGCGGCATGCGCGGGCGTGGCATCTTCGCGCGCGCCTGCATCGACAAGCCCACCCTTCAGCAGTACAGCGAGGGTCTGATCGTGGCCACCGCTTGCCTCGGCGGGGAGATCTCCCAGGCAATCCTGCGCAATCGTCCTGATGTGGCCCGCGAGGTGGCCAGTTGGTACAAGGGCGTGTTCGGCGACGACTATTACCTGGAGATCCAGGACCACGGCTCCCCGGAAGATCGGATCGTGAACGTCGAGATGGTGCGCATTGCCCGCGAGCTCGGCATCCCGCTGATTGCCACCAACGACGCCCACTACCTCACCGCCCACGACGCCGAAGCCCACGACGCCTTGCTGTGTGTGCTCACCGGCAAGCTCGTCACCGACGAGAAGCGCCTGCGCTACACGGGCACCGAATACATCAAGAGCGAGCAGGAGATGCTCGGCCTGTTCGCCGATCACCTTGAGCCGGAGGTGGTGGCCGAAGCGGTGGCCAACACCGCTCGGGTGGCCGAGACGGTGGAGGACTACGACATCCTGGGCCGCTACCAGATGCCCAACTTCCCGATTCCCAAAGGCCACACGCCGGTCACCTACCTGCGTGAGGTGAGCGAGCAGGGGCTGCGCGATCGGCTGGGCCTGCCGGCTGGCACCGGCTTCGATGCCACCTACGGCGAGCGGCTCAGCTTCGAGCTGCAGGTGATGGAGCAGATGGGCTTCCCCACCTACTTCCTGGTGGTGTGGGACTACATCCGCTTCGCCCGCGAGAACGGCATCCCGGTAGGTCCGGGGCGGGGCTCAGCCGCTGGTTCGCTGGTGGCCTATGCCCTCGGCATCACCAACATTGATCCGGTTACCAATGGGCTGCTGTTCGAGCGCTTCCTCAACCCGGAACGCAAGTCGATGCCGGATATCGACACCGACTTCTGCATCGAGCGCCGCGGTGAGGTGATCGACTACGTCACCCGCCGCTATGGCGACGACAAGGTGGCTCAGATCATCACCTTCAACCGCATGACCTCGAAGGCGGTGCTGAAGGACGTTGCCCGTGTGCTCGATATTCCCTATGGCGATGCCGACCGCCTGGCGAAATTGATCCCGGTGGTGCGCGGTAAGCCCGCGAAGCTTAAGGAGATGATCGGTGAGGAGTCGCCGGCTCCGGAGTTCCGCGAGAAGTATCAGAACGATCCGGCGGTGCAGCGCTGGGTGGATATGGCGATGCGGATCGAGGGCACCAACAAGACCTTCGGTGTGCATGCTGCCGGCGTTGTGATCGCCGCCGATCCGCTCGATCAAGTGGTGCCGCTGCAGCGCAATAACGACGGCCAGGTGATCACTCAGTACTTCATGGAAGATGTGGAATCCATGGGGCTGCTGAAGATGGATTTCCTCGGTCTCAAAAACCTCACGATGATCGATAAAACCATCGATCTGGTGCAGCAGAGTACCGGCGAGAAAGTGGATCCCGACGCGCTTCCCCTGGATGATCCAGGCACCTATGGCCTGCTGGCCCGCGGTGATCTCGAGGGCATCTTCCAGCTGGAATCCAGCGGCATGCGCCAGATCGTGCGCGACCTCAAGCCTTCGTCCCTGGAGGATATCTCCTCGATTCTGGCGCTGTATCGCCCGGGCCCACTCGATGCCGGCCTGATCCCCAAGTTCATCAACCGTAAGCACGGCCGCGAGGCGATCGATTTCGCCCATCAGAAGCTCGAGCCGATCCTGCAGGAGACCTACGGGATCATGGTGTATCAGGAGCAGATCATGCGTATCGCCCAGGATCTGGCTGGTTACTCGCTCGGCGAGGCCGATCTGCTGCGCCGCGCCATGGGTAAGAAGAAGAAGAGCGAGATGGAGAAGCACCAGAGTATTTTTGTGAGCGGTGCCACCGAGCGCGGCGTTGATCCCAGGATTGCCGAAGCGCTGTTTGAGCAGATGGTGCTGTTTGCCGAATATTGCTTCAACAAGAGCCACTCCACCGCCTACGGCGCGGTGACCTACCAGACCGCCTATCTCAAAGCTCACTACCCGGTTGCCTACATGGCGGCGCTATTAACGGTGAATGCCGGCACCACCGACAAGGTGCAGCGCTATATCGCTAATTGTAATGCCATGGGTATCGAGGTGATGCCGCCTGATGTGAACGCGTCTGGCATTGATTTCACCCCTGTGGGTGATCGTATCCTCTTCGGTCTCTCGGCGGTGCGGAACCTCGGCGATGGCGCCATCCGCGCCCTGATCGAGGCTCGCAGCAGTGATGGCCCGTTCCGCTCCTTGGCCGATCTCTGCGATCGCATCCCCGGCACCACCCTCAACCGCCGGGCGATGGAATCGCTGATCCACTGCGGCGCCCTCGATGGCCTCGAGGCCAGTGCCAACCGCGCCCAGCTGATGGCTGATCTCGATCTGATTGCCGATTGGGCCGCCTCCCGCGCCCGCGATCGCGCCAGCGGCCAGGGCAACCTGTTCGACCTGATGGGCGGCTCCGGCAGTGCTGCCGCCGCTGAGACCGGCCATGACCTCAGCACTGCCCCCAAGGCGGCACCAGTGGCCGACTACCCACCCACCGAGAAACTACGGCTGGAGAAGGATCTGGTGGGTTTCTACCTCTCCGATCACCCCCTGAAGCAGCTCACCCGCCCCCTGCAGCTGCTCTCACCCCTGGCGCTCGGCAACCTGGACGAGCAGGTCGACAAGGCGCGCGTCAGCGTGGTGGGCATGGTGTCTGGTTTGCGGCCGGTGACCACCCGCAAGGGCGATCGCATGGCGGTGCTGCAGCTGGAAGACCTCAGCGGCAGCTGCGAGGCGGTGGTCTTCCCCAAGACCTACGCGCGGCTGGCGGACCACCTGATGGTGGATGCGCGCCTGCTGATCTGGGCTTCGGTGGACCGGCGCGATGAGCAGGTTCAGCTGATTGTTGACGACTGCCGCGTGATCGACGACCTGCGCTTCCTGATGGTGGAGCTCCAGGCGGAGGAAGCCTGCGACATCGCTGTGCAGCACAAGCTGCGCGAATGCCTCAATCAGCACCGCAGTGAGCGTGAGGATGCGGGTGTACGCGTACCGGTGGTGGCCTTGGTCCGTCACCACGACCAGATTCGCTATGTGCGCCTGGGTCACCAGTTCTGCGTCAAGGACAGCGAAGCTGCCCTCAGCACCCTGGTGAATCAGGCGTTCCGTGCCAGGCTCAGCGCTCCACTGCTGGCCGCTTGAGCGATGGTCAGCCAGCGCCTTGCCGAGGCGCCTGCGCCTCTCTGGGCGGACCAGCGGTGGGAGATCAGCTGCCTGCTGGTGGCCGCTTGAAGGAGCTGCGCAGGCGGCTGACGTTCACGGCGATCTGCTCAAAGCCGAGCAGGCTGCCGGGAGCGTCCTCCCAACTGGCGGAGAGCACGCCGTAGCTGAGACCCAACACCCCCAGCAGGAAAAATCCTCCGGACGTCACCAGGGTGACGGCGGGGGGAATATCCAGCATGGAACGGCTCACCAGTAGATAGCTGGCCACGAATGTGGCCATGCCCAGCAGCGTTGGAACTCCGGTGGCGACGGCAATCCGTCGGGCCATACGGTTGGCCACCGCCGGGGGTATCGACTGCTGACTCCGGTTTGCCTTGCTGCTGCTTGCCTTGCTGCTCCCGGGCGGTCTGGCCGCCCGAGGGGTGGGGGCGATGCCGCGGTTGGGCTTGCCCGCCATCTCAGCCGCGGATGCCCAGTTTCTGGATCAGAGCGATGTAGCGCTGCTCGCTGTTGCTGCGCAGATAGCTCAGCAGGCGCTTGCGGCGGCCGATCATCTTCAGCAGCCCCTGGCGGGAGGAGAAATCGTGGATGTTGTTCTGCAGGTGACCGCTCAGCTTGCTGATGCGCTCGCTCAGCATCGCCACCTGAACTTCCACGGAACCGGTGTCGGTGCCGTGGGTCTGGTGGGCGTTGATCAGTTCCTGCTTTTTGATGGTGTCGAGCGACATGCGCGGCGTCGGGCCCTGACGGAGCAAACAACCAACTTACCGTCCCGTCGGCCCCGCATCACTCAGGCCGCCTGCCGCCCCAGCCAGCGCAGGCTCTCGCGCAGCCAGGCCTCGCCATCGCCAGCATCGCCAGCGGTGATTGTCCCCTGGGCGGCCACCGCCCGCAGCGCCCGGTTGATTTCCAGCATGTCGTACCCCAGGGCCATCAGCGTCAGCTGCAGCTCCTCGCGCAGCTCCGGCGCTGCGCTGGCGCTCTGCTGATCAGCCGCCGGCAGGGCCAGGTCATCATCCACCGCCACCCCTGTCCCGTAGCGCTCCTGCAGGCGGCTGCGCAGTTCCACCGACAGCCGCTCAGCCGTGCGTTTGCCCACCCCCGGCGCCTGGCAGAGCAGGCGCAGGTCCGCCTGCACGATCGCCCGCACCAGCTCCTCGCTGGCCAGGCAGCCCAGCAGGCCCAGGGCCATCTGCGGGCCGACGCCGCTGACGCCCACCAATTCGCGGAACAGATCCCGCTCATGGCGCTGGCCGAAGCCATAGAGGGTCCAGCTGTCCTCACGGATCGCCTGGTGCACATGCAGAGTCAGGAGCTGGCCCGTCTCGGGCAACTGATCCCAGTGCCGGCGTGTGATCTGCAGCTCGTAGCCCACGCCCTGACACACCAGCAGCAGGCCGCAGCGGCTGGCGTGCTGCCAGCGGTCGGCAAGTTGCCCTTGCATCCAGCCGATCATGGGGCCACGTGCGTCGTTCACCATGCTGCCCGGTCCGCCAACCCCGTCGCCTGTCCCGCCGGCTGCCGGTCGCCTGCCCGGTCTCTGGCGGTGCGAGCCGCTCAGGCGCAGCCTGGCGCGGTTGTCGTCCTTGTTGCTGGCCCTGCTGCTGCTGTTGCCCCTCAGCGCCTGCTCCAGCGTGGGTCAGCCGCCGCAGAAGGTGTTGCTCTCGGCCCTGAGTCTGCAGATCGAGCTCACCCAGAGGGCGATTGCCTCCAGTCTGGCCGTTGAACCCATTGGCGCACCGCAGGTGAGCCGTGTGCGGGTGGAGTCGCAGCAGGCGATCGCGATCGCCGATGGTCGCGGTCTGCACCTCACCGGCCGCTTTGACTGGCGTCTGCCGGCGGATCCGATCCGCGTGGACAGCCGCTTCGATCTCTATCTGCAGCGGGGCGAACGCGGCCAGACTTGGCGTCTGGCGCGGCCGGTGGGCAGCGCTGATGGCAGCAACCAGGACTGGCTCATCGATCCGTTGCCGCTGCCTGGGGAGCGCGCCTGAGGCTCAGCAGCGTGGCCGCCAGCACCAGCGCACCCGCCAGGGCTGTATCCGGATCGAGGGGTTCCCGGAAGAACCACCAGCCCCACAGTGCCGCCAGCGGCACCTGGCCGTAGCTCATCGCTGTGGCCCGTGCGGCTGGCAGGCCCAGCAGACCGTTGGTGACCCCGATCTGCCCCAGCTGGGTGAACAGGCCCACCCCCACCAGCGCCAGGCCCTCCGTCGCTGATGGCAGCACCGGCTGCGCGATGACCGCCGGCAGGGTCAGCACCAGGCCCACCAGCGGGAAGTAGAAGACGATCACCAGCGGATGCTCGCTGCGTCCGAGGGCGCGCACGCTCACGTAGGCGCAGGCGGAGAGCAGCGCCCCTGCCAGGGCCAGCAGCACCCCCATCAGCGGCAGTGGAGCACCGCTGCGGCCCAGCAGCGTGGCCGCCAGGGGCCCCAGCAGCCCGCTCAGGTCCGCTGGGCTGGTCAGCAGCACCACGGCCAGCCAGCCCAGCAGGGCCGCCAGCACGATCCGCATCCCCACGCGCTCCCCCAGCAGCAGCCAGGCCAGCAGCGCCGTGAACGTGGGTTGCAGGTATTGCAGCACCGTGGCTGGTGCCAGCGGCAGCTGAGCCAGGGCCGCGAACACGCACAGCAGGGCGCCGGTGCCGATCACGCCACGCAGCACCAGCAGCCAGCGCCGGTTGCCCCAAGGGCTGAGTCCCGCCTGGCGCAGCATCAGCAGGCTCAGCACCAGGCTGACCAGCGAGCGGGCCAGCACCACTTCCGCCACCGGGATGCGCCCGCCCACCGCCTTCACAAACACGCTCATCAGGCTGAAGCTGAGGGCGCTGGAGAGCATCCACAGGGCTGCTCCGCCCTCGTGCAGCTCTGGCATCCGGATCTGGCGCCGGACGATCGAGACGGGCCACGGGTGGCTGGGCATCGGCGCAGGTTGCGGCTGGGGGTGTGACCGTCAGGCCTGCTTCTGAATCTGCACGCCGGCCGGGCCGGAGATGGTGATGCAGGCGGCACTGTGCCCGCGCCGTGGAGCGTTGTTGAGGCGAGCGGTTGCGCTGCCCAGCCCGGCCCGATCGTCAGGCAGCCCCCGCATGGAGGGCCTGGCCTGCATGCGTTCGATGCCTGCGACCAGCCTCAGGGCAGGATCGATCGCCATTTCGTTCCGAACACTGCCGCCGTTGAGCCGCGGTGTTGCTCTCGCGGCAGCGCACCCCACGTCAGCCTGTGCTCTCCCTGTCTGCGGCCAGCGGATGCCGGCATGCTGACAGCAGTGCTGTGGCCAGTCGGGACCGCCCGTCAGAATCGCCCCTGGTCCCCTGGCGTCATCGCCGTTGAGCACCCCCCGCCTGCATCCGCGCACGATCGAGGCCGTCAAGGAGCGTGCCGACATCGTTGATGTGGTGGGCGAGCACGTGGTGCTCAAGAAGAAGGGGCGCGAGTTTGTGGGCGTCTGCCCCTTTCACGACGACAAGTCACCGTCGATGACGGTATCGCCAGCCAAGCAGTTTTATTACTGCTTTTCCTGCGGCGCTGGCGGCAATGCCATCAAGTTTCTGATGGAGCTGCAGCGTCAGAGCTTCAGCGATGTGGTGCTGGAGCTGGCGCGTAAATATCAGCTGCCGGTGGAAACCGTTGAGGGGCCGCAGCAAGAGCGATTGCGCCAGCAGCTCTCCCGCCGCGATCAGTTGCATCGGGTGCTGCGCCTGGCCGCCGGCTGGTTTCGCGGTCAGCTGCGCTCCCCCGACGGGGCCGCTGCCCTCACCTACCTGCGCCAGAGCCGTTCCCTCAGCGAAACCACGATCGAGGCCTTTGGCCTTGGCTATGCCCCTGAGCGCTGGGATGGGCTGCTGCAGCACCTGCAGCAGGTGGAGGGTCTCGCTCCCGAGCTGCTGATGGAGGCGGGGCTGGTGGTACCCCGCAAAGGCGGCGACGGTTTCTACGACCGGTTCCGTCACCGTGTGATGGTGCCGATCAGTGATCGTCAGGGCCGGATCATCGGCTTCGGTGGCCGCAGCCTGGATGGTGGTGAGCCGAAATATCTCAATTCTCCGGAAACGGAGGTGTTTGAGAAGGGCAAGCATCTGTTCGGGCTTGATAAGGCGGTCAACGCCATCCGCAAGGACGATCGCGCCGTGGTGGTGGAGGGCTACTTCGATGTGATTGCGCTGCATGCTGCCGGCATCACCAATGCGGTCGCGGCCCTGGGTACCGCCCTGAGCAGTCAGCAGATCACTCAGCTCTGCCGTTGCTGTGACGGCAAGCGGCTGATCCTCAATTTCGATACCGACGGCGCCGGTGTGCGCGCCGCCCAGCGGGCGATTGGTGAGGTGGAACAGCTCGCGCTTCAGGGCCAGCTGGAGCTGCGGGTGTTGCAGCTGCCCGCTGGCAAGGATCCCGATGAGTTTCTGAAGGATCATGGCGCCGGTGAGTACCGCTCACTGCTGGATCAGGCACCCCTTTGGCTTGACTGGCAGATCGATCAGGTGCTGGCCGGTCGCGACCTGGCCCGCTCCGATCAGTTCCAGCAGGCGGTGAGCGCCCTGGTGGCGCTGCTGGGCAAGCTGCCCGCCAGTGCCGTGCGCTCCCGTTATCTGCAGCAGGTGGCGGAGCGTCTCAGCGGTGGTCAGGCTCGCCTGGCGCTGCAGCTGGAGGACGATCTGCGCCAGCAGGTGAAGGGCCAGCGCTGGCAGGGCCGCTCCCAGCGCTGGGAGCAGCCTGGTGAGGCAGGTCTCCGAGAGCGCGCAGAGGCTGAGCTGCTGCGCCTCTATCTGCACTGCCCCAGCCATCGCGGCGCCGTCCGCGCCGAGCTGA